>NZ_JBHURE010000002.1:0-402746 GCF_042674095.1 Lysinibacillus sp. NPDC056959
GGTTACTATCGCTATTTTAAGGAAGAAGCTGTCTTGACTCGTCAAAAACAGAATGAAGAAGATGAAGTGGTGAAGGAAGTTATTTTAAAGGCCTTGCATTTCCGAGTACGAAAGAAAGGTGCACGTCAAATAAAAATGACACTCGAAAACCAATATGGAACTACATACAACCTCAAGCGAATCCAGCACGTCGTATGGCAAAAGCAACGAAGGAACATCGCACATGCCCTAACAATCTACACTGTAACTTCAAGCAAGGTGTGGCAGGAAAAGTATTACTAACCGATATCACATATTTAACATATGGAGGCGGTAAACGTGCTTATTTATCAACATAAAAGATGCCGAAATAAATGAAATTCTAGCTTATGAAGTAACTTCTACATTAAGTATAGAAATTGCCCTTAACACGTTACATAAATTGAAGAAGCATCGCCATTTAAGGGAAGATGCCTTTATCCATTCGGATCAAGGTTTCCACTATACGAATCTAAAATCCCGAGCCTTAGTAAAGAAAATGGGCTCAGGGCAGTCCATGTCACGCCGAGGAAACTGTTGGGATAATGCGCCACAAGAATCATTCTTTGGGCATTTTAAAGATGAAACAACTATTAGAGCATGTGAAACGTTAGAAGAAGTAAAAAAAAGAAATAAAGAGTTATATGATTTATTACAATCATTATCGAGGGCAATGGAATTTAAAAAAGCTGCCGCCTGCAAAATACAGACAGCAGCTTCAAAAAGTTGCCTAACCTTTTTATTAATGCCCTTTACAAAGGGTACATTTTAATTTAGAACTCCTCTTATCTACATAATATTCCACTTGCGAGATTAGGTTTCTATTAGATAAATACCTTTCTAGATTTCAATCCATTATCCTTCCATACAGATTAATTCTCACTTTCTACTTTAAAGGTACTTCTGTTTCACATATATCAATTCGTATATTATCCGTATCTGGGAAAATGTCTACCGTTTTTATCACAATATACACTTTATTTAAAAATTAGTTAAAAGCAGTCAATTACAGGTCTGTCAACTAGAGAATACACAAGGCTAATGTGCGGTAAATTCCATACAGCAAAAGCACAACTTGGAGCTCAACAGGACGATCTCTATGAGTCTAGTCCTCCACAGCAGTTTAGAAAGGACCTATTTTAGGCGAAACTAGAAAAGGGTAGAAACCATATGTAAATGCGCTTCATTGTGGATTGTCATGTTTAAACCTTTAATAACGTTGCTACTTTATTAACAAACCTGTAGAAGTGACTTCATAAACTGCTTTTTCCCCAAAACTTTCTTGTTCACCATTGTCTATTTTCATAATAGTAGCCCTGTATCCCCCCTCTAGATGTGTCAATTCAATTTTGTCGCCTACTTTCACTGGTACCATTTGTGATTCCGCATCCTGTTGTTTGTTTCCATAAATATCTTTATTGTATACCACTTGTCCAGATGAATTCCGCACTATTATGCTTGCATATGTTTTATCAAAGTAATGATGTGGTACACCTGCGTTTAAATTGATTTGTATTTCTTCAGTCAATCTATTCAAGTTCACATTCGCAAACTCAAAATCTCCAATTCCTTTCAGCGACCATGTAAATTGGTTACCATCCATAGTTTTTGCTTCTGGTAATTTTTCTACCTTCTTGAGACCCTCTACGGTAACCTTGTAGATGCCTTTTTCTTCAAAGCTTTCTTGTTTTCCGTTATCTACATTTGTGATCGTAGCCCGTTCTCCACCTTCAAGATGTGTCAACTCGATATAATCTCCTTCATTTATGGACACTCTTTCTTGTTCCGCATTCTGTTGTTTGTTTCCGTAAATATCTTTATTGTATACCACTTGTCCAGATGGATTCTGCACTATTATGCTTGCATATGTTTTATCAAAGTAGTGATGTGGCACACCTGCTTTTAGATCTACTTGCATCTCCCCTGTCGATTTATTCAAAACTACCTTTGCAAATTCAAAATCTCCAATTCCTTTCAGCGACCAGGCAAATTGGTTACCATCTAAAATGTTGCCAGATTCTGATGTGTCCGGTTTAATTGGATTAGAATCTGTACTTTTCCAAATTTCAGCTGTTAAGTTTGGATACCCTAGAGCTGTTACCTTTTGGATTGTATCATTATTTGGTCGCAATCCCCATTTTTCAAAAAATGGAATTAAATTTTGTTCAGCTGCTTTAGAGGCTTCAATCATAAATAATTGTTTCTTGCCTTCATCATTTTTAGGTAACATACTATCAGACATATCTCTATACGATTGATGCAATTTAGGATAAAATTCTTCTCCATACGCCAGATGTAATTGCCATAGCATAGCAAGTTTAACAAAAAGATCATTAATCTCGTCATAATTTTTATTCTGCTGTTCTAAGTAGCGAAAAGCCTTTGGATAAACACCCTCTTTTTCTAATCTGGTCAGATGACCAAATGTTTTTTCTACTGCAAGACTATAAATATTGTTCTGAACCTCTGTCATATTATAAAATGCCCAAGGATTTTGTTGTCTCATGTGCCCCGCCTCATGCCACGGGCCCCATCCATCATTTGTAAATTTATTAATATCTAAGACATGTTGGATTGCGTCTCCTACATATGCAGTTCTATGAGGGTATGCATACATAAAATAATCTAGAGAATTATTATCCTCAACATAGTGTAGATAATGTTTATCTACTTGATCTTCAGATAACCCAGATATTTTATCTTGAATTCTAGTAGCTTCATCCAACTTTTTCAATAGTTGAGTCGGATCAGTGTTAGAGCCTATCAAATATTTTTTTACACGTGCTGGGCTAGCAGTTATCAATACACGCTCCCCTTTTAATTCCACCGCATGTGCATTTGGATATTGATTAAGCATATTTATTAAATCTTGTTTTGTATGCTTTCCAAGTTCATACAGAGGGGTAGCCGTTCCGCCTGTTGTTATTGTTGTTTGAATGGTGCCTCCTTGTTGCTTATTGTAAAAATAAATCATCCCACCATTTGGAGACTGTATAGTGTTTGAACCAGGTTTTAATGTAAAGGATTTTATTTTTGGGTCTTCTCTCCATGAAGCATCATATGAATAAGTTCCAATGTATGCTTCGATATTTTGATTTCCTGCTACTTGAATGATTATTTGTTCATTAGGCTTAGCGTATATGCCAGTCGGTTCATAGGGACTAAATGGTCTATCTCTTCTTTCGCTTTTTTGGAATTTCGTGATATCCCCTTTTCCTGGAACTGCAAACTTCCGATTTTCCACTGCCACTGATTTTTCGTTTTTTAACATGTTAGATACTTTCTGTTGCTGTGTTTGTTCTTCCGCAAAGACTTCTAATGAAGGCGTTATTCCGGTAGCAAACATAGAAAATAAAGCAGTTGTCATCACTAACTTTTTTGTTTTTTGTTTCTGTCTTCTTGTCATCATAATCTCTCCTACTGTTTATTTAATTAAATCAAGTAATACTATTATTCTTATTACTTATATTCCCATAGTATCTTTTGATGTATTTTTTTACAATTTTCCCATAAACACACTAAAATCAATGCATTATAAGTCATTTATTGTCTTAATCCCTTAAACAAATCATATAAACATATCAATAAATACTTTGAGTAGTAATATTTAATACAAAACAAAGTAAAATAATACCTTTATTGTCATAAATTATTCATTATATAAGACACCTTTCAACCTCAAATATGGGAAATGTAAGTGGAAATAGCCAAACATTTACGTCCTCCGGATGATATCAAGCAAATCTATGCGAGGCGTAAAGAAACAATTGAACATGTTTTTGCGGATGCTTATTTTTACTGCCATGAATTTGAAAAAGCTTGCTACTTGAACATGGCAAGCTCTTTAATAAAGAAAATAATGTTCGAAAAGTATGTTCTTTTTGGTAGGAAAATGCCATTTGCTGAACATAAAAAAATGACAAAAGACATCGAGAGATAGCTTCTTGATGCCTTTTGTCGACTGTCTGCAACCTTACAATAAGGTTTTTTACTATATGACTTAAAAGTAATTTACCACTTGTGTTTTAAGCGTAATAATTGGTCCTCTCCGGGTGTTGTAACAGTTAGGTCCCTAAAATACTCGGATTCTGTCTTATTTCCATGCTCATTTTTTTGTTTGTGCGCTTCTATCATTGTTGCAATTTCTAATGGATCAGGACGTGCCATAATGAACCGGAGTTTGTTTTTTCGAGATATTGCAATGCAACCTTAGCTCTGGCGGTCATATTACTCTATAACTGTAAATTTCATAGACAAATCAAAAAATCTTCAATGTTATGACCCCAAGAATTATGCAAGCTATCCCTAATATTTTTGTTACGTTTTTGGATTCATTGTAAAATAGTATGTTAATAAGATTTACAAGAACGATTGTAAGTCCAGCCCAAATTGCAAAAACTACTCCTACCTCAATAAACTTAACAGACAAGGAAATAAAATAAATTGAAATTGTGAAACATACTAGCGCTAGATTTCCACTTGATTTAATTTCAAAACCATTAGATTTTTTTACAAACATATGACCTGAAGTACCTACCAATACTGCTATAACTAAATATAAATATCCGATCATATTTGATTCTCCTCTAACTTTAACCTTTTAGGCTTTAAGTTAACTAATACAGCACCGAATATAATTAATGCTATACCTACAAATTTAAAAAGCGTTACTGACTCATTAAAAAACAGTATACCAACTACTATTACGAGCGCTGTCCCTAGCCCTGCAAATAATGCTCCAACAATCCCTACTTCTCTATTTTTAGTAATTAGAATATATACAGTAATTGAAGAATTATAAAATAATATTGCTAGTATTGTAGGTATAAGGACAGTAAAACCTTCAGATAAATTTAAAAAAGCGACCCCTGCTATTTCAAGTAAAATCGCTAAAAATAATAATAATGTATAAACCATTTTATACTCCCTCTATAAATGTTGATATATCAACGGTTTGACCCGTTATTGAGAGTGATAAAAGAATTTTTTATCACTAATTTTATATAGTCTTTTCTAGTTCTTCAATTAATCACCATTAAGTGAGTGCGCTTCGCTTTAAATTCACTCTAAATTCTTGATTTCACTGCTTGTTTAAAAAAAGATTGTATTGGTTACTTTGAAACTATTTTAGTAACCATTTTTAGTATCATATAATTTATCTCAAGCTTTTTATTGACCAAATGACAACTGGAATAAGTATTAAAGATAAGAGCCCCCCAGCTAATGATAATGTCGCATAACTTGCATTAGCCACTACCATGCCTGAAAGAGCACCACCTGAAGCTCCTGCTAGTGCAACTAAAACATCCATTTTTCCTTGCGTTTTTGCTCGTGTAGAAGGTTCTGTCGAATCCACAATTTGAGCAGTTCCACTAATTAAACCAAAGTTCCAACCCAATCCAAGCAAAGAAAGCGCAATAATTAATAGAACCATAGAATCGCTCGGCGCGAATGCGGCTAATAAACCGGCAAATAACAAAGTCACTCCTGATGCAATACTCATAACTGTTCGTCCGACTTTATCCACAAGAATACCTGTTACGAGCGACGGAAGATACATAGCACCTACATGAAATCCTATAACAATTCCTACTTCCGATAAACCATGACCATGATGTTTCATATGTACTGGTGTCATTGTCATGATAGCAACCATTACAATTTGAGTAAGTACCATAACCGTTGCACCGACTGTAAGACCTCTTTTATTTGAAACTTTTTTATTAAAGGATTCGATCTTATTCCCATGCTCAGTTTCTTGTTTGTGCGCTTCAATCATTTTCGCTATTTCTAATGGATCCGGACGTAACATAATAAAAAGGACCAAACCTGCTAAGATAAATGCTGTTGCTGATAAGATAAATGGACCCGCAAGAGCCGGTACACCAATAGAAACAGCAATTTTCCCCATAACATCTACTAGATTTGGCCCTGCAACAGCACCAAAGGTTGTCATCACCATTGTTGTACTGATAGCCGTTGCTCGTTGTTTATTATTGGCTAAATCTGTCCCTGCATAGCGGGCTTGTAAATTTGTTGCAGTTCCTGCGCCATAGATTAGTAGAGAAGCGAATAATAAAATGACACTATTTATGATGGCAGCAATCACTACACCAATTGCACCGACTCCTCCGACAATAAAACCTGCCGATAAACCTGTACGACGACCATACCGTTGTGATAGTTTCCCTACAATTAAAGCTGCACCTGCCGACCCTAAAGTAAATAAAGCGGACGGTACCCCTGCATAAGCATCTGTTCCTAGCATTTGTTGAGCTAAAAGAGCTCCTACCGTAATACCTGCTGCAAGCCCTGCCCCACCAAAAACTTGTGAGAGACTAACAACGAGTAGCACTCGTCTATATAAGCTCTTTAGCTTTTCGGGTGATTCTATATAAGTCTCTATCGGGTCTTGTGTTTTTCCAAACATTTTTAAATACCTTCTTTCTACTTATCTTAATGATTAAACATAACCATTTTGTCAGCCCATTCGACAACTTCAACAAAATCATTCATTGCAGAGATTGGACAATAGATGTTTTATCAAGCTATCGCAATATTATTTAGAATTATTATAAAAATACCCCCTATTACTTTTCCTTTCAACAAACCTGTCCTCGTTAGTCATAAAAGTTCTTAGCAAAAGAAAGCAGAAGTACCGTCCATAGACCGTATCCTAAATATTACTATGTAAAATGTATATAGAACGTAATAAGAAGATAGAACTGTCAAAGTAGAATACAAATTTGACAGCTCCTTTTTAATTAATGCGCTTGCATCACAACATTCTTTTTCTTTGAATATAGTAAAAAAGTGATCGTTAAGCTTAAGCTGATTATACCAAAAACTAGTCCCAATCCACTTAAACCAACTAAATCTAGCATCATACCTGTTGACAATAAGACGACTTGAAAGATGACAGAATCGATCATATTACGGAATGAGAAAAATCGGCCATGAAAATCTTTTGGCACTTGCTTTTGAAAAATCACCATGGTCGTTGGGAAAAAACAGCCTACTGAAAAACCAAAAACACCAAAAGCTACTAATGCAAAAAATTTAATATCCGATAATAGTAGCATGAGCTCCATCGAGCCGATGATAAATGCTAAAGTAAAGAGGAGTGTACCAATTTTCACCCGTTCCGTAATCAATTTTAAACCAGCTGCACCAAGCATAAAACCAATGCCCTCAACTGTATACAATAGTCCAGATATTGTCGTTGAATGATGAATCTCAGAAATTTTCATAATAACTAAATTAAAGGAACCTAAAAATAATGTTGGAATTAACATTAAAACAAGTGTCATTAAAACTATTGGGTGCTCCTTCACCATCGGTAACACTTCTTTAAAGCCGCCCTTTTCCTTAGTTGTTACAGAATGATTATCCATCTCGTCTAATTGTAGGAAGCTCGTAATAACAAACATCAAAATATAAACAATAAATGAAATGATGTACAACCATTTCAACTCAAAGAAACTTAACATGAATCCTGCTGCAGCCGTACCAATAATCCTTGAAATCGTTCGGGCATTCATTTGCCAAGCATTAAGTGTGATTAAATCCTTATCCTTAACAATCATTGGAATAATAGATTGTAGAGCAGGCATATAAAAGGCTGCTGCTATTTGCAGCGTAATTAAAAAAAGAATCATCCATACAACCGAATTTGTAAAAAGTGCCATAAACATAAATAAAACACTTATAATTCGTCCTACACTTGCCCACTGTATAACTGTTTTTTTCTGCGAATTATCAATAATACGTCCTGCCAACGGACCTACTATTAAGCCAGCCAGTATACCGCAAGAAATAATTAATGATTTGTGAAAGTCAGAGGGAACGACCTCTTGCATAAAAGCTAGATTGCCTATAATCCCAGCCCATAAGCCAAGACCAACGACAAATTCACCCAATAAAATAATCCATACATTCCGATTATGCCACATGCCGTATCTCCTTGTTGTTTCATTTATTAATTACTACATAGTAACAAAATTACAAATAATCGTACATAGTCGTTTTTCAAAAGTAAGAACTATGCAGAAGATTAGAGGCAAATGCAAAAAAACACCGTTTGATTCCAGTATCAAACGATGTTTAGCTTTTTTTGAATAAAGCTGGCTGTAACTCATATTCGATTTATAGTGATTTTCTAATAAGGCGCCGCCAGCCAATCCAGAAAATAATAATCAACATACCTGCTCCAACAGACTCGGTCAGTTTCCACAAAAGTATAAGAATCAGCAAAATAATTAACGGAAGAATCGTCAGCTTCAAATCATCTAATTCTTTCATTCGCGCACTCTTCTTTCTTATGAGACATAATTAGCATTCATAATACTTTCGCAAACACAACTGATATTTACTTTCAAATTATTATTATTGTAAAATTTTAAAATAGAATATCTCCCCCACCCTACATAACGATGGATACTGCTTATCTTCATCATATTCTGAAGGTAGCATAATGGAAACCTCATATTTTGATATTTTCATTTGATGATATTACATCACATTTTTTGTTCTCTTCTTCTTTTGGGACAATTAATGTGGCGTCTTAATAACAATCGATAGCGTAAGTCTTAAAAAATTTATTCACTTCCACAAAAGAATTGAGAACATATTTAACCTTTCGCAACTTTCAGCTGATACTGCTCCACTATTCGGCTAAAGAACGAGGCTAGAACTTGCTGAAATAACATACCAAATACTACTGGCATGACCGTTTTTGTAGGAAAGTATGTAGTGGCTATCACTACTCCAACAGCAATATTCCGCATCCCTCCTGTAAAAACAAACATTGTTATAATACTTATATCCTTCCAAAGAATATGACCGAGTACTAAACATAGCGCATATCCTGATACAGCTAGAACAAATACGACTACTATAACACCGACAAGTTCCCAGCTAAAATGTTTAATATACGGGGCGATTGCGCTACTATTAATCATCACAATGCTAAATAAGCTTAGTTTTGAAAAAGTGGCTAATTTCTTTCCTAGTGTCATTGCAATATTGCCTTTCGTCAACTCGTTTAACGCTACACCTACAAGTGAAGGCACAACAATCATCCAAAGTAAATCTAGCATTAGACCTGCAGTATCAATTTCGATTGTTTGCCCCATAACAATATGTAGTAAAGCAGGAATAACTACGGGTGATATAAGTGTGTCGATTAAAATAATCGCAAGACACAATGGAAGATGTCCTCTACAAATACTTACCCAAATAAAACTCGTTACTCCAGTTGGCACAGCGACCGATAAGACAAAGCCAATCGTTAGTAAGTGATCGTGAAAGATAACGGTTGATACAAAATAAGCCCACATTGGCATCATCAGATGTAAAAATACAAGGGCTATTACTATAACCTTTGAGTATCTTCGAAGATTTTTTATCCCTTCAAAACTCATATTTTAACTACCTGCAAACGTCATAAAAGCAAAAAGCCACGGCATTAAAAATAGTAGCTGATGCCCTACATTCCTCAATAAAACACCCATCACTAAACTTAGTGGTGTTAAAATAGGCATCCATTTTTGGAGATATTTATTGAAACTATTCAACATCTCTGTTTATTCCTTCTTTCCCAAAAGAATCTCTTATAGGATTGCACTATCTCATCCTTTCTACTTAAAATAAACTAGAAAAATTTGCAGTTTTTATCCATATCCTTCAAACTATTAATAGTACTAGAAAGAAAGGATGACAGAGACAAATGAAAAAAATAGTGTTCGCTTTATTGCTTCCCATACTTGTTGTGGCAAGTGGATACACTGTGCAAGCTGCTGGTTTTAAAGATGTGCCAGAAGATCACTATGCGTATGAAGCCATCCTGTGGGCAGAGGAATATGATATCGTTAATGGCTATGCAGATGGTACATTTAAGCCCAATGCAACAATCACGGAGCAACAATTCGCAAAACTACTTGCTAATTTTTATGAGCTCGAATCACCTTATGATGAGCTAAAAAAACAAACCCCTCTAGCAAACTGGTCTGATGAATTTTACAATCGACTTGCAAGCTATGGTGTACCATTAAACGGATATTTCGATAACAATATTCGAGGAGCTAATGTGAAGCGCGGGGTTGTGGCACAGGCTATTTCACATTTAGTTAATGGTAAAAGTGGATTAGATCAATCCATACAGTTTTTACTCGATTATTACATTTCCACTGGTCAAAACTTACAGTATGAAAACCGTAATTTACAGAAATTTTTTGGCGTGTCAAACAATATGACGCGAGCTCAAGTCGTTACAATGCTTCACCGTATGGATGAAAGAAATTTTTATGAGATTTCAGATTACGCACAAAAAATCCACGAAAATATGAGTAATGCTTCATTAAATACACGAGCGAAAAATGGCCAAAATCAGCTAGATAAAACAATGCAGCTGACAACACCTTCTAATAGTGCTTGGAATGGCACCTATTCGTATTACTATAAATGGGGGACTGGCTCAACTGATTTTAATCGCCGTGATGCCTATATTTCAAACGCAACAAGCAAAAGCTTTACTATTTTCATTACTGCCAATGATGGGACAGCTGCAGGGAGTGTCGATGGGACAGCGACGATTACTTCTAACACTAAGGCCGTGATGAATAAATCCTCAAACGGCAATCGATGTGTATTGGAATTTGAACGTCTTAATAATGCGCTTAAAATTACCGAGGTAGATTGTCGTAAAGAGCATGACGAAGGAACGAATTTTACTGGGACTTTAAAGAAGCAATAAATTCCCCATAGATCAAACTGTATGGCCCTTTATTAAATCACAATAATACTCTTCAATTGTGAAAAGAACTAAAAAGTGCAAATGGATTAAAAAATTCATTCGCACTTTTTTGATATAACTGTGTACTTTAAAAGATTGCTAAGTCAGTAAACAAAAAGAATCCATTTTGAAAAAGGTCACGGGTAAAAAATATATGCCCTTAAAACTTCTTATACATTTTCATAGCAATTTCTATAAAATCAGCGAGATACGGAGATATATGCTTATCCTTATGCCAAGCGATATCCGTAAAAATGTTTGCTAATTTCGTTGATGTAACCAATTCTTGTAAACGTTTGTTTTTTAGCTCCTCCTCCACCACCATTTTGGGTAAAAATGTAATACCTAAGCCCGCCATCACACATTGCTTAATGGCTTCAATACTTGCAAATTCAATCATTTGTATTGGTAGCGCAGCTTCTTGTTGCAGCTGTACTTCCAATTGATTACGGTAAGAGCAACCGCTCTCCGTCAGAAGCATCGTTTCATTTGAAAGTTGCTGTAAAGAAAATACCGCTCTCTCCTCATTACTATCAGTAGGTGCACTGACAAAAACTAATTGCTCTTGAATAAGTCGCTCACGATGTAACATAGGTGTTTCTTTATAGGCATCCGTAATAAATGCTATATCTAAATTGCCTGACTGTAATAAATCTTTGGCTATTTCGGTTGTATGCACAGGTTTAAAAATGATTTTGACTTGTGGATGGGATTTCTGAAATTGTTGTAAAACACTTGGCAGACGGTATACACATTGACTTTCCTGTGCACCAATTTTTAATACCGCTTGTGTTTGTTCATTTAATACAGCTTTTTTCATCTCCACATTTAGATCTAACATTTTTTGTGCATACTGTTGTAATCGCTGGCCCTCCTCCGTAAGGGTAATGCGTTTGCCAAGCCGCTCAAAAAGGACTACGCCAAGCTCTTCTTCAAGCGATTTAATTTGTGCTGTAATACTCGATTGAGCATAATCTAGTAGCTGTGCTGTTTGCGTAAAACTTAACGTTTCTGAAGCTGTTAAAAACGTTTGCAGCTGTTTAATATCTATCTTCCCCACCCCTAAATCGTTTTTTCCGATACATTCCATCGAAACATTCAGCTTTATCGATAATAAAGATAAGTTTACACTAGTTATAACCTGAGGGACAGAGGAGGATTTTCATGAACATTACCGCATTTATTGGTAGCTCTAGAGCCGATAGTAATAGTGAACAATTAGCTAATTATGTTTTAGAGGGCTTACATCATAAAAAAATAGATCTAAAAAATTTAACGATCGAGCCTATTCACGATTTGCGCCATGATGATAATGGCTTTCAGTTTGTAGATGATGATTATGATCAAATTATCCATGCGCTTTTAACAAGTGATGTCGTTATTTTTGCCACACCGATCTATTGGTACAGCATGTCAGGAATAATGAAAAACATGGTAGATCGACTGAGTCATGCTATTCGAGATGAGCGTTTCCCACAGCTAAAAGAAAAGCTACAAACTACCGAGGCCATCGTTCTTGCCGTCGGTGGTGATGCCCCATATATAAAGGGTCTACCAATGATTCAGCAATTCCAGTATATTTTTGACTTCTTAAAGATGCCGTTCTCCTCGTACATTATTGGAGAAGCAAACAAACCCGGTGAGATACGTCACGATGAACAGGCACTGACGCAGGCATCTATTTTAAATAAGCAGTTAAAAGCACGTATCTATCCCATTTAAAAAAACGACCTGAAAGCTGCAATGCTTTTAGGTCGTTTCATTATGTTGAAACTGAATGATCGAGGAAATTTTAGTGTGAATTAAGGCATCCTCTATAATGTCCCCCTTCATCAAAACAAGTGGTTGATTTCCGCTCCGACTGATTTCTTTTTCCTAAGGGCAGCCACCCCATGTATATAAGACGACTTCTCCTTATGCTTGTAATCTTCACTAAATTTCAAAAAAAAATTAAAAATCCTATTCGCTAAACAATTTTTGTGTAAATTTATCTACCAAGCAGCCGATGCTTTTTGATTGTTCACTTTCATCTTTATATTTTAAATCAAGATTTGACAGCGGCTCAATAATGAAGTTACTCCCCTTACTTTGTAAACTAAATGGGACATTGTCATATATAGCAAATAACACAAAATTATAATTTGGTAACGTACTATATTTAGTAAGAAGTTTATTTTTTATCCCTTCCCAAACCATTGGAATTACATCCCCTGATAGTTGGTCTCCTATCCGATATCCATTATAAGGACTGAACCACCAAGCTTTAAAGGACTTCAATATTTGATCAAATGTCTCCTTGCCTTCTATATTATTTTTAAAGAGGGTTTGATAATTAAAACTATTTGGCTTATTTATAAAATTGATATCCATTGTTAGAACCTCATTGTCAACAATACGATCGTGGAGAGAATGAATATAATTTCCCCAATGTTTAGATATTTCATCTATAAAAACATCCATTGATAAAAGTGTATTTTTCTCTAAATACAAGAAAGGAAATACTTTTGGTTCATCACTATATTCATAGTAGTTTTTATAAACGTTTGAAACATAGACAAGAAAATTTAATATGATTGAACAATCATTTCGAAGAATCACTACTTCATCCCACCTTTAGTTTTTAATTGATTATTACCTTATAATAACAAAAAAAACTAAGCCTCAAGGACTTAGTTTTTTAAATTTTTTATTTTCTATAAGCAGTACTACAGTTTGGAACCACAAAACTCGATGTTCCTTGATTGTCTCTTGCTACTCCTGTTAGTTTCGCTGAGTAAGTTTTCCCTCCAGTTGACGGACCATAGGCAATGTCAGTTAATGCCTTTGACGCTTGACCCATTCCACTTACTGGGATTGTGTTAACAACTTTTTTTCCATTTGAAATTAAAATTTCTCCGACAAATGAATATAGAGTACTAAATTTCGGGTTAACATACCACCATATTTTTCCGCCGCCCTGATCTTCAATTTTTGCTACCCCTCCATTTCCCGTACATGTAACAAATGGCTGTACAGAATTTACTTCATGACTCATACTACTTCCTCCTCTCCTTGATAGTTAAGTTACATTTACATATTCAACTTAATTTACAAATAACTAGTCATTATTGAACTTTTGAATATGTATCTAATAAAGAGGTTTTTAATACTAAAAAAACAACCATAAACCGTAAATTAGAAAAAAAATTAATAATACGGAGCTATTAATATAGTTAACGCAAGTTTCCGAGAAAGCTATTTTCGCTATACCATGTTTTTTAAATCACACTGTAATCAAAAAACGACCACATTTTAATGGTCGTTTGTAAATTCTAGCTCTTTAGGTGGATCGCCTTTTTTATTCATCAAGCGCATACGGATTGGCTCGATTTTTAATGTAATCATTTCATCTTGATTTCCAACGAAAATGCTTGTAAAAAGTTCGGCTAACTTATTTTTTATTCCTTCCTCTAAAATCTCTGTTAGCTTTCCTTCAATTTCAACGTACGTGTCACCAAAACCTCCATTTTCGTATCCATATAATATATGTGTATATGGGTTTTTACGAAGCTCTTCCATTTTTTCAGAATGTTTATTCGTTACTGTGTACAATACAAAATCTTCATGTTGGAATGTCATATAACGTGAGTATGAGTCGTTTAGGAAATCTGCGGAAATAACTTTGGTGAAATGTTTTATACCCTATTGTTTTAAGTATTTTGTGGTAATCTCAAAAAATCAATATTAGAAATTAAAAGAAATGAAATGAATTCATTTGAGGAACTTTATGGGGAACTATAATATGTAACTTTTTCAATATTCACAGACGGTTATAATTATACAATTGGCTCTATTTAATAATTGAGTGACTTGTAAATCCATTGTATATTGCCACCAGAAGACATTTCATTTCAGGAATAATAACTCTGTGAGGAACATTAATATAATTTAAATAATCCTGTGGGCAGGTACTAGTTTAACAGATAACTAATTTGGTTGTCTGTTTTTTGTATGTACACCCATCTTCATATCCCTTAAAACGGTACTTATAAGCGAAGGATGATACATATGGATGATAAGACAAAGAAAGTTTGTGCCATTGGCTGTTTTGGCTTAATAACTTTTCACTTTACATTGTGTGGTTGTATAAAAGAATGTGTTTATCCTCAACCTAGGATTGGTTAACTCAACCATACTAATAAACAATTGGAGGAATACCACATGAGTAAACATCTTCACAAGGAAGGATTTGTACCAAAATATTTGCTTGAGAAACTGGCAAAAGAGGGACATGAAGAAGCAAAAAAGACGCTTACACAAATGGAAAGTATAGTACAAAATAAAACGAAGGAAACAAATAGCGATGATGCTGAAAATAGCGATGACGCTGAAATATCTACTTCTGTAGCGCCACTTCAGGGCAGACGGAAGATTTATGACAGTGAAAATACGGAAATTTTCAAGAAGAAACTGGTTCGCAAGGAAGGAGATCCTCCTACTAGTGATGAGAGCGTAAATTTTGCTTACGATCTTTGCGGACAAACACTAGATTATTTCAAAAATAAGCTCGGGCGAAACTCAGTAGATAATGAAGGAATGGATCTGATATTCAATGTCCACTATGCTAAAGATTTGAACAATGCCATGTGGGTACCTAGCGTGCAGCAGATGGCATTCGGCAATGGCGATGGCAAATTGTTTATCAATTTCACTCGAAGTATTGATGTAATTGCTCACGAAATGGCACACGCGGTGACGGAGTTTACTAACGAGCTCGTTTATGAGCATCAATCAGGCGCTTTAAACGAGCACTTCTCGGATGTGATAGGGAGTGCCGTGAAGCAGCATGTGAAGGGACAAACGGCTGAAAATGCAGATTGGCTAATCGGGAATGAGATTATCGGACCAGAATTTCCAGGCAAGGCGTTACGGTCAATGAAAGATCCGGGAACAGCCTCTCAATTCGATCATCAGCCTGCGCACTTTGATGATTACAAAGAACTACCCCTTAGTAAAGATAATGGCGGCGTCCATCTTTATAGCGGTATACCTAATAAGGCATTTGTCCTTGTATCGTTAGAAATCGGAACGGATCAAGCTGCATTCCTGTGGTATACTGCTTTTCAAAACAAGCAGATTATTCACCCGAACGCCACATTCGAAGAAGCATTCGAAGCTATAGTTCATACGGCAGATATGCTTACAGGTCAAGGTAAGTTGCCTCAACAAGCTGTAGATGCTGTAAAGAATGCATTTCGTGAAGTGGGTATTCCGAGACAATCCTGATTATGAAAGCGAATCGAATATATGTCGTGCGTCATGGAGAAGCTTCGGGGAACCATCCCGAAGCCCCTCTCTCGAATTTTGGAATACAACAATCAATACAAGTGGCAGCTTTTTTAGCTCAAGAACATGGCTCTGATGTTATTCGCATTATATCTAGTCCTTTACTACGCGCAAGACAGACAGCCGACGAGATTTGTCGTGCTTTTGATGGTGTGAGTTGTGAAACGGATGTCAAGCTCAAAGAGCTTAATTTGGGCAATACGACAGATTACCCCGGGGATATTTGGAATCATTTACAGAAGCTTTTCGAACATAAAGAATTCGCATTTCCAGGTGGCGATTCAGTTTCTCAGGTGGCGAACCAAGTCAGATCATTGCTCAATGAATTGAATGAAAGTGATGATGGCAAATCTGTCATCCTAGTCACTCATCGGGTAACAATGACCCTTTTATTGTCTGAATTCAATCAAGAAATGGGATTAGAGCAGTGCAAAACTATGAACAATGTAGATGTTTATCTTGTTACAGCAGTGAATAACGGCAGTCAAGTTGAGCGAATATGGCGAATGCCCTCTAATGAACGTTAAACTATTTTCAAAACGTTACAATTTTTAATCAGTTCACTTTATTACAAAACTATAGGTGACAACAAAGTTGTTTAATTTTGATGTGAAAAATAAGAGCGATACTACAATGACCTATTTATAATAGTCACATAAATAACAAAACGAATATATAATAAGGAAACAATTAAGACCACCCATTTTTTGGAGTGGTCTTGTTAAGGATTAATCCCTTTTCATATCGCTGCACAATATACCCTCTTATACGAGGCCCTTTTAGTTTCTTCTTATCAACAGTCTTATTAACATCTGTTTATTTCTCTCTGACCAATAAAAAAGAGTAGCTATATGCTACCCCTTTTATATAATTATTTTATATTGCCCTCAAACTCTATGCCTGACCCATCAAACGTAATATAAAATTCTGTATCTTTTAGAATATTATAATTGATGAATTAATCTTTTTATTGTGCGTTCTTTAGATTTAATTAGCCCTTTTGCAACCCTCTAGCCTTCCTTAAATTACATAACGTCTAATACCTCTTGATAATAAAAAGGCAGTTAAAAATCAGATTCAACCGAACTTTCAACTGCCAACTCAAATATTATATTTTTATTAGTGCACCTTAAATATTACAGGGTTGTTTTTTCGATTACATTTTTGCAGTGAACTACCTTTTTTATTTGTTCTGCTCCTCTAAAAACTAGAGATTATCAAGGACTAACAGGAGGAGTAAGTCCGTAAAGAACTGGAGTTACTACAGTACTACCAGCTCCAAGGCGGACTTGTTGAACTTGCAGTACTTTTACTGTAAGATCCAGAACAATTTTTTCACGCAATGTGCTGAAAGTACCTTCTGGTGATGCCATCCTTGGTGAAAAATCAAGTTCAAAGAAGTTTGCAGCGACTAACTCGCCAAATGGTTGTTCATTGTACTTCACGAGATTTTGGAAGAATGCCTTATCCAATCGAGCATCCAATTGAGTTCTTTCATTCAAGAAGTTCGCTTCGGCAAACTCAGAAATTCCAAAGATTGGAGTAGGGCCTCCAGGTGTTTGTGGGAAAAATAGTTCTGTAAAACCGGAAAATGGAACATCAGCAATTCTATCTTGTAGCGCTCCATTACATGCTGCTGAAGCATATTCAATATTTTTACGAATATGTCCTGCTACAAATAATTTAGCTCTTGTTACCCTAAAAAAGTCAGTGTTATCAATACGTGCAAATCTAACAGGCACTAATTTAACTTGATTTAGGAATACATTTTTTTTCACTCTTTTGATTTCAGTTGCAGCAGGATTCAGCGTAATATCTGATTCCACAACTATTTGAAGTGTTGGTTCTGCAAGTACAACTGGAATTTTAATAGTTGGAGCTGTAACCGGTGTAGCTACTAATGGAGTAACCTCATTATCTAATGGTACTAATTCAGTTGATGTTACTGGACAAGGTGCTATTTGATTTAGATTTTCTAATTGATCACTCAAAAAAATTCCTCTTTTCATTTTTTAGTATTAGAGAGCGCTCTCTATATTGCTAGAATATGTAACGATTAAATCTATGTATGGACGTGTATACTAGTTTTTTTCTGATTTTAAAAAAGGGATTTTTGAACTAAAAGATAAGAATGAACATCAAAATACTAGATACTCACCATTTTAAGCAACTAGTTTTAATTCTATTCTTATATAGAAAGAAATCTATCTAATAAAGAGATTTAGCTCCTTTATTACAAAAATTAAACCACGTATATAAATTAATATATCGTCGACAATACTGTTTGAATACATTTTGAGGAGATGAAAAATTTATGCCAATTAATTATGGTGTACTAAAAGGTCGAGTAACAGGCTATACGCTTCCCAACTCACATGACCGAACCCCGCATCTGACAGTTCGAATTAAAGACAATCAAAGAACAGATAAGATTATTATTAATGTTTTATCGAAAGAACACCCTTCTGAATTACTATATTATGCGGGTGAGGACTTTCACTCAGAGCAAATAACGCATCTTCCGGATTTGGGATATGGCTTTACACAAATTGGAGATACTAATTCTAATATCGCACTTGACTATATTAGAGGAAATTTACTTGATCCTTGTAAAATGATTCCGCTTCCAGTGACAGCTCCAGGAGAAGATAATGATTTATTAGAAAAATTAATTCATTATATGTCAATGGCTGAGGATAATCAAGAAGTAGATATTTATGCTTATGGAGAAAAAATCCCTCCTGGTGTCCATGATGTTCATATGAATCAAGGCAATGTTCAGGAATATATAGGTGATGATGGCATATGGCAAGATGGCGGTGTATTTTTGCATTTTAAAGATACTGACAAATGGGCTGCAATTTTCTTGGCTTTCCAATCACAATCCTGGTGTACGGATGATGATGGACATGCTACTAAACCTGTTGAAGAATGCAATCATAGAAGTGGCTGCTAATTAGTTAAAGGCTAAAGAAGTATATTTAAGAGAAGATATAGAAACTCGAAAAGAAGCATCTAAGGAGCTTCATACAAAATACAGACCGTATGATGAATAAACACAAAAAAACCAGGTACTTACTTTTTAATGAGCGCCTGGTCTTTTAATAAAACAATTATTCGATGCTAATTCTTCCTCCGCCTTTGCAAGTATTAGTTTCTCCACCTTTACATAATGCAACCATATAGTAATAACCGGAAAATGGAGCGTCTTCAACATGGCGATTATTACCGTATGCAGGTGCATATATAGTTTTTGAAATTTTATCCTTGTCACTCATTATATAGAAAGCAACGTGCTCTCTACCAGGAGAGTCATTTTCCCATTGTATTTCTATTTTTTCACCCTTGCTAAAATAAATAGATGATGTTGATGTAGTTTTACTTCCCCCATAAAGAAAAGATGCATCTGCACACCTTGCCTCATTTTTACTACACGCATAGTACGCATAAGCCTGTTTTACATTCGTATCAAAGAGTATAAAAAAATTATATACGGAGGTAGATTTTAAATTGAAAAAATTAAGCTTTTTTCTATTTTTGATTCTAACTTTTCATATGAATAATGCATATGCTATTACTACTGATTTAGAAAAAATATATTTAGAAAATGGAGAATATACTGAGGCGACCAAAGCTATTCAAGAGGGGAATACATCTTTTAATAAGGACATTCCATTGCCTACTCGACTTCCTCCAATTTTATTTACACATGTTTTCGCATCATTTAACCAAAAGAGTTCACAATTAACTATATATTATTTAGATGAAAACAACGGAAAAAAACATTACACTCTAGCTATCATACCTAACGATAATGATATGTCATATCCAAACGATGCAAAAAAAGTTAATTTGGAAAATGGTCAGGAAATGGTTTATTTTAAAAGAAATGATTTTATAACTTACAGAACTGTGGTGAATGAGTTTGAATACACATTTATTGTAGATAAAACAAGTAATAAAACGATTGATGTAAATGGAATCATGAAGATAATTAATTCGATGATCCAAAAATTAAGCCCAGGCTCAAAATTTAATTGAGTACACCGGGCTTATATTTGTTAGGCTAATTTAGCTGTTTAAACTACTAGCTCCCTCATACCTGTATTACTGTTTTAACACGCCAGTTAGCTCCATCAAGCTCGATGTATGCCACCCAACCGATTTTAATAAATTCACCATGTACTGTACTAATTTTGACTATTTTTTATTATTTCTACGCTGTTGAATCGTCATATGCAACCCTAACAAACGGTCTGTAGTCATGTTACCATTCTGTAAATCCTTCAAATGTGAAGCCTGAATAATACCATCCTTAATAGCCTGTGCGATATAGTTTTCTGCTTCTGTTTTCATAGCAGGTGAACTCGGATTCCATTTTGTCATTTTGATTTCCTCCTTTTTGTCTTCCAAAATTAATTGAACTTTCATTTCGCTGTTGCTTGGTACGATTACTTTTCCTTCAAGCTTTTAACCTTTAGGAATAACCCAACTTTTCTTAACTTCAAAGTGAGGTCGGTCAATGTTCCTACCCAATCACCGCCCCATGTAATACCTAGCTTACGTGCGATAGCACCAATTCGATTGAGCAATGTCACATCATATAACGATTGAGGAGGACCAACTGCAACGTCCCATGCTAAACGACTACTGTGATTACTTGAAAGCGTCCAAGTAACAATTTGCCCTGGTCGTGTTCGTCCTTGTGCATATAGGTATTTTTGTCGTTCCTGAGAGCGATATGTTTCCGTGATGAAGATATTTTTAATACCAGCTTTAAAACACTCTTGAAACAACAATCTGCATGCTGTTTGTGCAGTTATTAATAGTTTTGAAAGATCTCGACATGTAGTAGTTACACTTGTACTCATTACGCTTCGCCCTCTTTCTTCATTTTTCGTTCTTCAGCACGTGCAAGTTTCGCTTCAATTTCGCTACGTACCCACTCAGTAAGCTTTGTAAGTAGCCAGTCTGGGAACCATTGTCCCCAACCTGCACGAATAGCGTTAGCAGTCATCGATTGAATAATGTGATATAACAAACCAGCTACTAATAAACCAAATACAACCCCAGGCGCACCGAAACATATCTAACAAATGTCCACCTGCAGGTAGAAGCAATAAAAAGAGGCTACGGAATAAACCATCGATACCATACGATGAACCGTAACTTTTATCTCTCTTACTTGCACGAATTCCACTAATCCAATCCATTACTAAAAAAAAAGAGTGCGGTCATCGTATACATTACGACTTCGCCCTCTCCATACAAAAATTCAAATACTGGTACAAAAACAGCACCTACAAAACTAGCTATATTTTCCATAGAGCACCTTCCAAAAGTTATGACTTATTAATAATTTCAACTGGTTGTAATCCTAACTTTTGTCGGTTTTCATTAATGCGTTGTTTCCCCTTTTCGCAGTATTCCAGCTCTAACTCGAAGCCGATCCAGCTGCGCGTCCTGTATTATCACAAGCTACAGCCGTTGTAAAACCACCCATACAATTGTCTAGTACCGTATCGCCTTCGTTCGACAGGCCATTCACCTGTTTGTTAGTGCCTCCGGTATTTTCCGTAAAGGCTATTATTGTATTGTTGTTAAAATATCTCTATCTATTGTTAGAGTTTTATCAACCTTTACAGCTTGGGATATTTTTTCTAAATTACTTTTCAAACTTTTTCGCGCTATATCATTCAAGTAATCTTCATCTAAATAAAGGTTATTATAAATATCTAAATAGTAGAGAATTTGATTAATCTTATAAAACATATCATTTTGATTGATGCAATATTTTTTTGTTTCGTAACGTTTTTTGTGCAATATTAAGTACAAGCTTTTTTAGTCATTTCAAATGTCTCAACTAGATATTCTCTTAATTCATCTGTTATCAATTCTCCATCGAAACAAGCATCCTTATCATAAGCAATAAAACGTATAAATTCATCAATTCCATCTAGTAATTCTCTCGTTCCTTTACGCAAGCTGATTTTGCAGGAACTTCGACGAATTATTTAATACTTTTACTTATACGTTTAACTTAAATCCCATTTAATCGAAATGTTATAGTGCTAAAAACTAGCACGAACGTTCGTATATAGTTATAATTATCTTATCTTAAAAACAAAAGGAGTCTTGCCCTATGAGTCAAAGAGTTGGCTACTATGATGTTGCACCCGATGGTATGAAAATCATGATGGATATGGAAAAATACACTAAAAAGTCTACAATTAATCGAGCAACTAGGGAACTTATCAAAATTAGAGTCTCTCAAATTAATGGGTGTGCGTTCTGCATAGACATGCATACATCCGATGCTCGGAAGATGGGTGAAACCGAACAGCGTATTTATTGTTTAAATGCTTGGAATGAATGTACTTTTTATACACTTGAAGAGAAAGTTGCTCTAGAATTATCTGAGCATATAACTTTAATTCCTACTAAAAGAGTTCCAGATGACCTATATAAGCGAGTACGTGAATACTATGACGAGAAACAGTATGTTGACCTTGTTCTAATCATCAATCAAATCAACAGTTGGAATAGAATTTCTATTGCAATGGGGAATACAGCAACTGAAAAATAATAACTCTGTAACGAACATCTCACGGTGTTCGTTTTTTTCTTCCTTTGATAAATACTATCAGCCTCTTCGCATTCTTCATTATAAATTCCTGGACATTCAGTTTGATAAGAGTAAAGAAATTGTCATCTTCAAACCACTGTGGCGTGAATTTAATAACCTGATTTATAAGGTTTTCCCTTCCATGTTCTTTACACCATTTCTCTCCAAATTTCACACTATCCCCGCGTTCAATATTCATTACGACTCCACCCCTTTATTCCATATTTTGTTTTTTTTAAAGGAAAATAACTTTCGTTTGTACTTACCTGTATTTCATTACTCTCACTGACGTAGTGCCTCGCTCCGCACATTTACGTTCTATCCGTTCTAACAATTTAAAATCAACAGATCCATTGAAAGAAGACATTAATTTTTTTAATCCATGATTTTGAGATACCTGCATCTTTTGTTTATTTACTGATGACACAAGCTTTTTGGCTTTTTCTATTGCATAATTCTTGCTGATGGATTGAGATAACATCATGCCTGTTAGATAATCTGACACAATCCACATGTCGTATTTTTCATGTAATCTAGCTGGTCTGTGCAAAGCTAAGTAAGCACCGTTGTGTAATATTAATTGCTGCAATAATACTTCACGCTGATTTGGTCCAAATGGTCCTGGATGTGCTACAAACATTTTCATAAACAATTCCCCTTTCGTTTCTGAACAAAATCTTTCGATTAATCTTTTAGTCGTGTTGCTCCCACTCCCACAAACTACCAAAGAATCGTTTTTCATCTATGAATATTACTAAAGAGAAAGAGAAGCGAAGTTATAACGAGGAAAAGGATTTGAATTTTTTAAATGAGGATGATTTAAAAAATCTACTCCAATATCTGAAAAATGCAGATGATATGACTCACACATCATTAATTTGGACAATTGCACTTACTGGTATGCGAAAAGGTGAAGCAGCAGCATTACACTGGAAAGACATAAATTTAAAAGAAGGTACAATCAATATATACGAAACACGTGATTATTTGGGACAGCGAGAAGCGAAAACCAAAAATAGTATACGTCTTGTTGAAATCGATAAAAATTTATGTTCTCTCTTAGATGCATATCGAAAAAAAGTAATTGAGAAGAAACTTGAAAAAGGAATACAACATTCTATAAATGATCATGTCTTTGTTAATTTAATTACATTAAGACCTATCGGAAGAGGTTTGGCTGGAACAATTTTAAATAAAGCATTTGAAAATAAAATCATCTCAAAAAAAATAACACCCCATGGACTTCGTCATACGTACGCAACTATAATGTGTGCCAGAGGAGTGCCTATACCCATTGTAGCGAAAATGATTGGCGATACGCCAAATACAGTAATAGAATATTATGCTCATTCTATGAAGGATAAAGAAAAAGAGGCTGTTCAAATTTTATCTAAAGTTTTATTTTGAATTTTTTTGTGGTACTTTTTGGGGAACCCGTTTCTCAAAAAGTATCTCAAACCTTGATACCACTGTAATATTGACGCTCTTTAATCATATAACGTGAGTACGGTTTACCATTCTCAACGGTTGCCATCGTTCCTATTTTTTCACGATTTAAAACTTCTAGTATTTCATCTCGCACAGTGGTCATATCATCTCATCCTTTCTTATCCATACTATTTTGTCCTTATTTAGCTTAGCTAATCATATTTTTTGAAAAATATGAATTGACAATATTCGATTCATTTTAAAATCTATTGTTATAATAATTTGTTGAACAACATGAATTTTTAGAATGAGGGTTATAATGATGAAGGAAGCATTTTTCACACGGTGTCTGTTCTTCTTAACGGGTATTTTGCTTTTATCCTTAGGTATAACATTGACAATTAAAGGTCAGATTTTCGGTGTTGGTTCATGGGATGTATTACATATTGGACTAGCTAAAACATTGGGATTAACTATTGGTACTTGGTCCATTCTCATCGGACTAGCCATAATAGCATTTGATATAGTAATAACAAAGAAATTCCCACTGCCGGGTACGTTTATAGATATGTTTTTAGCAGGAATTTTTATTGATATTTTTAACTATTTGATTCCTGATATAGATGGTTTTTGGTTGCAACTGCTTTCATATGTATGTGGCTTACTATTACTTGGCTGGGGTTGCGGTATGTATATGGTGGCAAATTTAGGGATTGGTCCTCGTGATTCATTAATGCTTCTAATGGTTCATAAGCTTGGCTGGAGTGTCACACGCTCTCGAACAACTATGGAAGTAACTGTCGCTTTGATCGGCTTTTTACTAGGTGGTCCTATCGGCGTTGGTACTGTGCTAATGGCTTTCGGACTCGGACCGATTGTACAGTTTGCTTTAACATATAATGAAAAATTATTTATGAGATGGACTGGCGTGAAAAGCGCTGTAGTATAGGCTTACAAGACAATGCAAAAGTGCATTGTCTTTTTTTATTCGGTTGAAATATACAGTTCAACTATATATAATCGAACTATATAGTTGAACTGTATATGAGGTGAACTTGTGAAAAAACATAAATTACTACCTTTATCTGAAACCATGCATTATATTCTACTCGCCTTACGTGAACCGCTTCATGGCTATGCGATGATGCAAAAAATCGAGGAAATGAGCGCTGGTAGTGTAAGGATTGCGGCCGGCACTATGTATGGCGCAATTGAAAATTTGTTGAAATACCATTGGATTTCGCCTGTAAAGACCCAAGATACGAGACGTAAGGTTTATCAAACAACAGCTGAGGGATTAGAAATATTATCGGCTGAGCAAAAAAGATTGCAGCGAATTTTATCTTTATATGAGGGAGCTGATGGACATGATCAAGTTTAAACTCTTTTTTGATATCGAAAAAGAAGAAAAATGGTTAAATCATATGTTGTCCAAAGGATTGGTTTGTACAAATGTGATTTCTGGCGGTTTTTATACATTTAAAAAGACAGATGATCTTGAACAAGTTATCCGTATTGATTTTCAGCAAGATCTTAAAAAAGCAGAGCGAACTAATTATAAACAATTGTATGAGGATTTTGGATGGCAAGTATTAAAAGAAAAATCTTATGATGGTTCCTATTATTGGTTTAAAAGAAAAGATGGCAATGATGAATTATTTTCTGATCATGATTCGCAAATTGCTAAATATAAAAGATTAATGAAGCATTCCAGCAATTTCGCTATATTCTCTTTTATATGGTTAATGTTTTTTTATTCCAATGACAACTTTTACTTTTTTAATATAAAAGATGCTTATTTTACGCCAGGTTTATGGGATGTAAAGGGTTTTACTTTCCTTTTTTCCTTTTTATTTGAAACACCATTTGCCATCATGCGTTTTATCCCACCCTGGCTATTTTTAGCAACTTGCAGTATGTACGTAGTCATATATTTCCGTTACCGCAAATCTTTACAGCAGTTTATGCAATAAACAGCAAGGAACAGCTTATGGAGTTACCCCCCCTTCATTTGAGTGCCAAATCGTTTGGCAATAGAAACATAGCTTTCGCTACCTGCTAAATATGACTGAACAACATCTTATTCAAAAGCATTTTATACAATTTTTTCTAGCCATTCAAAAATCCCCTTTAAGTAGATGTTAACTACAGATAACTGTAGCTTTTTTAACATTTTCTACTTAAAGGGGATACTATCAAAAGTGCTCTTATTATATATATTCTCAGGTTCTGATCTAATGCGGGAGCAATCGAATCGTTTTTGTACGACTAATCGGCACTGCTGAATCGTGCTCGACGACGACAACAGTTGAAAATTTATTGTAATAATGGTCATCGTGTGCTTTAGGAGACAAAATAATAAGCTTTCGTTGTAATTCGTTTACATATAAATCAAAAACTTTTTCTTTCCGTTCCTCATCTAATGCACTATCAAATTCATCTAGGACGATGAAGCTTGGTGAAGTATTTAAATTTTGTAGCAGGGCAAGTGCAAATAATAGTGAGCTTAATGATTCTTCACCGCCTGACACACCTTTTCCTAGCTTACCATGTCTGGCCTTTGTGCCAACATCTTCTAAACGGCCACTATGACCTATTTTCCGTGCCTTAATATATAATTTAAAAATCGTACGACCTTTTTTATCTTCGAAACGTTCATATTCGATTTTTCCTTCAAATCGGAACTCATCCATATATTTCGTAAATAAATTGTTAATTTTAAGAACATTCATATTGATGGTTGTTTCAAGACGATTCTCATTTTCTAATGCTCGATTTCTGTGGATTTCTAAGTATTCCTGTGTTTGATCTACTGTCTCTTTTTTTATGTTAAAGTCATCTTTTACTGCAATATAATTACGCTCTGCCTCCGGATTCACATCTTCTACCCGTGCATTCTCAAAGTTGATACGGGCTGTAGTATTATCATTTTTCAACTTTGTCACAGTGCTATTTAATTCTAGAGTCTCTTCTTGTACTTCAGCAAAAATATCTGGAATAATTGTTGATAGCTCTTCCAAACGAAGCTGTTCTTGTAAAATGGAGGCTTCTGCCACTTCAAATTCTTCCTGATATTTGACAAGCAGCTTCTTCGTACCTTGCACTTCATTTCCTGCATCCGTTAAATCACGTTCAAGCGATCGAATATCACTTTCCTTCTGTCTACAAATATCATGAAGTTTATAGCTCTCATCCTTTAATTGATTAAGTTTGCTATTCGTCTCATCAATAGTATCATTCATGTCTTTTAACTTTAATTTCGTTTCTGCAAGCTGTTCTTGAACTTTCTTTAAAACTCCAAGTTGCTCATAAATATCTAGCTCGTTTTTTAGCTTTTCTAATTCAAATTGGATGCCTATATTTTTCCCTTGCTCGTTTTGTAGTGCTACTGTCATCTGGATTTCGTGTTTCTGAAGCTCTGTAAACTGTTCGTCTAGTTTTGTTTTGTACTGTAGCTTATGACGCTTAAATTCAGCATCTACAACACTCGCTTCTGCCTTCTGTACATCTTTAATAATACTATTTAGCTTTTGCAAATTAATTTGGTCTTCTTTAAATTGTGTTGTCGCCTCTGACAACTGTATTTCAAGCTGAGCTCTTAATTTACGCATTGTGTGTATCTGCTCTATCAGCATTTTATCATTTAAAATAACCGTATTTTTTTCTTGCGCTCCTCGATAGCCGTGCTCGTCCACTAATAATTCACCTTGGATTTTTGGCGCTTGAATCTCGAAAAATCTCTGTGCCCACCATAATGCTTTTACGGCAAAATTTTGTTCTTTTTCCGACAACCCTTGTCGAATAACTAGTTTTTGCGCTGGTAAACTAGTTGTAAAACGTTCTGGTACAATGGAACGTAACGACACATGATACAAATCATTAAACGCTACTTTCTCTTTAGCATCATAAAAAATAGTGTATTTAATTGACTTCAAACGATTTTCATGCTCAATTGTGGCACCTTCAGCTAACGTAACTAAATCTCGGAATGTATAAGCCGAAATATCTCGTTGCTTGAATTGTTGTAAGCCCGCTAATTGACGAGCTGAATATATTTGATTGTTTTCACGTTGTGTAATTTCAATTGTTGTATTTTCAAGTGCCTGCTCTAATGAGACTTTTTTCTTATAATAATCTTGAATTTGCTCTTCAAGATGTGTAATTTTTCGTTGTACATGGTGGGCACTAGTATGCTCTGCTAGAAGCGCGATTGCTTCCTGTTCCTCTTTTTCAATTTGCGCAAGCTCCCATTTAAGGGTTAATCGATTACCATTAAGTTCATCCTTTTGCATTGTCAGATTTGTTAATTGCTGCTGTAATTGTTTATATTGGTGTTCAATATTAACTAGTTCTTGCTGTGCATCATTGAATTTCGCTTTTGTTACTTCCTCTGTAAATCGAAGCTGTTTACGCTGTTCCTCTGTATGAACAAGTTAATCCTTTAATTCCTGCTCTGTCACGATCAAGGTCTCTCGTTTCTTGGATAGCTGTTCAAGCAATGTTGATTTTGATCTCTTTTCCTCATCCATTTGCAGTTGCTTTTTATTCAGCTCTTGTAATAAGAATTTTGCTTTTTCGATTTGTTTCTTTATTTGTACAATTTTCCCCTCTGTATCTTGACGAATATCCGTTTGCTTTAATTGTTTTTCTACAAGTTCTAGCTTGTGATTGTCGTATATTTGCACAAGTGACATGGTATAAAGGATATGCGCTTTTCCCGCTTCATATAGACGGGACTTGTTATTTTTCAAACGATCAAATTCTTCTTTTGCTATTTTCAAATTAAATTCAGCCTGCTTAACAACTGTCTTTGCAGCTATCAGTTCTTGTTCCAGTTCTTTAACACCTTCAATTGCCGCTTCCCACGACTGCTGGATTTCAGTAATATTATGCATTTCACTAAATCGACGAAAACGCTCTTCTGGCGCCATTACAGCGAACTGATTTACTTCTTGCTGATACCAAATTAAATAAAATAAATCTGAATCAATTTTATATTTAAACTGTAAATCTTCTTTATATGTTGTAAAATTACGTTGATTGACATCACCTGAACGATATATATCACTGACAGTCAAAGTATCCTCTGTTTCCCCTGTAAGGACATGATATTCACGCTGCAATGCGCCCCGATTTGCATCCTGTTCAATTATTAAACGAAATGAAACAAAAGGTGCTGCGTCAATTCGAGAAGGACCTTCATTTTTAAATATTAGCTCCACCATCGCTCTCCATTTTTGATGGCTATGTAAATTATTTGATCGCAAGCCTTCTAAATCTATTTTTGACGAATATAGTACTGCTCCCATACAAAATGAGATAGTTGATTTCCCTGTGCCATTTGGACCAGTGATTAGGATATGGTCATTCGCTTGACCAAAAAAAATGCGTGTTGGTTGATAGTCACGTATACCACTAAACTGCAAACGATAGGGAATCATAGTGCATCCTCCCTAATATACAAATTGTAGCGTTTGAAAAATTTCAATACTTCTTCTTTATTTAACTGAGTAGATTGGGCAAATTCGGCTGTTCTTCGTAAAAATGAATCTGAAAACATATGAACACCAATCGCAGTTAACGAGTAAGCTTTTTCATTTTTTGAAATTTCATTTTCTTCTACTGCACCAATTTTTTTCAGTTGATCGATGTTTTTCAGTAATTTAGCACTTGCATTTAATAACTCATGTCCGAAATCTGTTAATATTTGCTGTACTAATGTATATTCATGATTTAGAACTTCCTGCTGATAAAACATATACAATAAAATGGCAAGTGCCTCTTTGCTTAATGTCGACTTTGCGTCCTTAGCAGAAACACGCATCATAACGATCACGCGCTTTCTTTTTTCATCATAAATTACACGAAAGTAGCGATGCACCGCTGCATTTACACGTTCAATAAAAGAATAGAAAGCCTTGTCATCATTTTTGATGTTTAATAACTTTTCTAAATCCTTGCGCCTTAAACCATAATTACTGCCTAGTACACTTGCAGAGGATGAAAATAATAGCTGCATGAATGCTAGCTCTTCCTCCGCCGATAAGTAGGCACGTAAATTACTCATTGTTGCGAGATGTCCGTTCGTGTTGTTGTATTGTAAATCGTCTGTCGTCATCTTCTACCCACTCCCATCGTTTATCAAATTGTTTTGTGTCCAATACTTCCTTCATATTTACCTTTTGCTTACTCGTTAAAGCAGATACAGCTAGTAGGGAACGAATTGCATCCCCCCATTCAGCAGAGCTTGATTCTATCATTACTTCCTCTAGTTCACTTTCACCATGTACGTCTAAGTAGTGTTCGATTACATCTGTATTAATAACTGCCTTCGTCATTTGCCAAGCTGCATCATCAAACAATTGTTGAACGGATGCACCTTCAACAACGGTTTCTTCAAAGTTGATTTCCTCCTCAGTCTCAATTGGATGATTCACTTTAGGCTCATAGGTTTCTAAATAATGAATAGCTTCATCAATATCTTGTCCACCTATTGGAGCTGCAAATTTAATTGGCAACCAAATACCGTCCAGTTCCTCATCTTTATACTGTGCCTGCTCCATAAAACTAAATAAATCATACGCATTTGGGATATTCGAATCGATTGGTGGGTTGTAAATATTTACTATAAACGAGCGTATCTTTTCCGGTGAAATCGATTCAGAGAGAGGTGTATTCTGCATCGTTACGAAACGAATATATTTCGTAAGCATTCCTAGACTAAGCGCAGTTCCCTTGGATAAAACGGCTGTCCCACGTTGTACTAGTTCACTCATCACTAAGCTCTCTTCTACTGTTTGGAACTGGCTAAGTCGCTCTTGCATTTTAATTTCAAGTTCCTGCATAAGCTGATGGATAATTTCAAGCTGTGGTAAAGCATTTCTATCAGCAAAAAACTCTAATTGTCGAAGTTCCAGTTTTTGAATTGCATCTTCAACATTGCGAATCATAGATGCAATTTTATTGCCTCCTGAGATCCCATTATCATCATAGGCGGCACTGAGTTCCGCATCTCGTCGTGCTTGGAAGAGCGAACGTCCAATATCATCCTGTAAATAATAGGCTAATGAATCATTCGCAAGACGAATAAGTGCATCCATCATCCTTTTACCCCGATCTAATAATTTTATTTGACGCGTTTGCTTTGTGAGCCAGCTATTACGTGCCAAAATGTAAATTAAGTGATCAAGTTGCTTAATAGTTGGTGGTGTATCGTCGATATATGTATTTTGATAGCGATAATACAGCATTTCTGTATCCTCAATCACGCCTGCTAAACCTAAAGATTCTTCATACAAAAGCTGAATCGTATTCAGAAACCGCAAAATTTCAAGCGGTGACTCATAAATTTGTTGACTTCCAAGTTCGTTTAATACCCCAGCCAATGAGGCGATATCACGCATTGATGTTTTAAGCTCAGCTGTGTTCGATTCAATATTAAAAATAGAGATTGGCGCACGCTTTACTGTATCCATTTCATCCATTGTTCTACATCTCCTAATTGCTGCTCTTGTTCGTGTTCAGCTATTTCAAGTTCATCAAGTAGCCACTTTTTATAAGCTTCGATATCAGAAAAAGTCTGATTATCCCTAGCAATAATTTTATACGGTGTATTCATCATTTGCACTGCATGCATAGCTATCGTTAAGCCTGCAACATCAAAATCTGTCCAAACAATCACATTTTGTGTGACGACTAGCTGACGAATCAACATTTTATGTGCAGACCTTATTTGACCGTCTAAGCATAAAATAAAGGAATTAGTACGCTGTAAAAAGCTCGTTTCCTGTGCCATTCGTGTAAGAATTGCTCTATTTTCAACAAGCCAAATAATGCTTGCTTCAGTTTTATACTTATCCTTTAAAATGGCATCGTCGGTTAATGCATGAATAACACCTTGTTGATAATGGCTAAATGTTCCCGTTAACTCTCCTGCAAAAAAGACTGGTGTAATTTTCCCTAAACTAATTAATCCACAATCGCTTGCATGTACAGAGAAGACACGCTCTAACTCTTCGATAAATTCTTTTTGTTCACGGTCGAAAACTTTTGAACCACCAATTTTATCAAAAAGCGTTGCACCAATTTCTTTAAAATCAAATAATACCCCTTTATTTGCCAATTGAAAAAAGCCGATTGAAAAATGCAAAAAACGTAATCGTTTTTCAGTCGACCAATGAGATAATAATTTTGTTGTATGTGCTAATTCTACAATTTGCATTGCTACAAGCTCATTTAATTGTTGCACGGCTTGTTGAAGTTCTTTTATGGGTTGTATGTCAGCACTTTTTTGCAATTGTAATGCATAATTTTCTAACCTTTGCATCTGTTGCTCGTTCTGTACATCAAAATAATATTTTAAACTTGGTCCCATTCGGTAATGAATTGCTTTTGCAGTACGTCCATCCTGTGCGAAAACAATTTCTTCTATAATCCACCCTTCCTTAATCCAGCTTTGAATTGTAGAAAAATCTTCTGTTAGCTTTCGCTTTGAATTGTTTGTAAATCTATAATTTAATAGCTCTTGTGATGGCTTGATTTTAGTAAGTTGCCCAACCTTTAAAAACGATACGTTGCGGTATGTTCGTGCAGTCTGTTTCGCTACTGTATACTGCTTAATTGTATCCGAAATATATTTTGGAGGTACTTCAAGGTGTTCCCCGTTTTTGACAAAATACGAAGTCAAAAAATGTTCTATCATACTATCACACCCTTTCTCCCTTCATTATACAAAACTAGAGTAATGAATGCAGTATACCTAGTTTACTTCTTTAAATTAAATCTAAAAAATCTGTTAAAACACAACATAAAAACTACATCATCCACCAGGCTAATCTGAAGGGTGATGTAGTTTTTTTTACGGTTCCTCTGTATTTTTCCCAGTAGCCTCGATTACTTCAGGGGTCCCATCCACTTTGTCGTCCTCCTGTACATTTTCAGCGGCAGGAGGTGTAATCGTCACTAATGTATAGTCATCTTCCTGTAATATTTCAAAAGAGAACTTTTCGCGAATATCTCCTACATAAAGTGATGTCCCGATTGCTACATCAGTCACATCCACCTCTATTGTTTCAGGAATTTCTGACGGACTTACTTTTATGCGAACTTCACGGTTAGGCTGTAATAGAAAACCACCATCAGCAACTCCAATAGCATGACCCTTAACCGTTACTGGAATATCAACCTCTAGTTCTTCGGACATATTGATGGACTTAAAATCTACATGCTTAACATTGCCCTTTAACGCACAGCGTTGTACTTCTGTTAATACCGCGTTGACACGTTTACCGTCTACATCTAATTGAAAGACATTTTTATTGCCGAATTGAGCTAACATTTTTGCAAATTGTCTGGCATCCAGTGATACTGCTGTGGATTCCATTTGATAGCCATAAACAACACCCGGAATAGCACCGTTCTGTCTAAGTTGAGTTAATGATGAATTACGCCCTTTATCGCGTTTATTTACAGTTAAAACAGTATTCATCGTCTTTTCCCCTTTCATGGAAACTAGTCTCATAAAAGGTTTTGCCCGTTCTAATGATTTTTATACCTTTTGAATCTACTGTTCAATAAATATCTGTGGGTTTGTAAACGCTACTCCATTCAAAAACAGAACATTGCCCGCTAAAATTACCCTAAAATGATACGTAACATATTTCCTTCAATCGTATACCATGCCCTAAACATTAAAATGCCACCGAAATGTCCACCATTATTCACCGGTTTTTATATTAATTCTTTACAAATCATATTAATATCTTTTGAAAAAGTTTTTATTTGAAATGCTTCGGAAAAGGACATTTGCTCAGATGATGCTACTACTTGCTTGAGCTTTTGTTCATACGTAAATATAAATTGATCAATCGTTGGACATTCAAGTTTTAAGGCTCTAGCTACCCCTTGAATAATTTTCAGACGATAGTAATCCTCTTTTGGCATTCTTGGGATATCCCATATACCTTCATGATTCATAAATATCCTTTTTATAGGCACAGCTGAAAAATCAAAGTATCTTCCCTCTTGATCAGGTTTAGAAAATGGATCAATCAATAACGATGCATAACGTATATACAGCAGATACTCCTGATGAATAGACTCCAGTTTTTCAAAATCTTCGACATCTTGTCGTGCTATACTTGACGGTTGTAATGAATAATTATCATCTACCATAAATTTCAAAAGGTTTAGAGGCTGAATATTGACATGCGTTACTATTTTCATCATTTCTTTCCAATGATTCAGTAAATGGCGAATCATTGTGTACGTAATAGGTCCCTCAGGATAAAGCTTATAAACATACTTTATAGTCTCTTGTTCTTCAAATATTGCCTTTAATGAAAAATCATTCATAAACAGTGCTGGATGTACGTATAAGGAAATATTTCTTGTTTCCGCTTCTAATGGTGATGCTAAAACTTTCACATAAATTCCTAGCTGATTAAATAACTCGCTTAGTTTATCCATATGTTCCGATTTTGATTGATTCGATCCAATATAAACCGTTTTCTTTATCCCAGTTGTTAACACTTCATTCGATGGCACACCGTTTAACCATCTAGTATCACCATAATATGTAGATAAACTAATTACCTCAGCACAGGAGGATATCTGTTTTAAATAGTTAAAAATTAATTGATTCGAGCCAAATGTAGGAGAAATCAATATAATACACTTGGCTTGCTTCAAAACATGGATATCAATTTGTGATAATACAGCCATATAGGCATCTGTAGTCACACTGAGAACAATGGTATCCCAATCTCCTGATATTGTATTATAACCTTTAAAAAGACAATCAATCACACATTCTCCAGCTGCAGTCTGATGTTGTTTATTTTGTATATGTGCTTTAAGTGTACGTTGTTGTTTGATTGTTTTTTCAAAGAACATATTTGACCGTGAAGACTCTCGACCAGCAATCCCCACTTTGCTATTGAAATGACTTCTAAAATTTACAGCTAATTGAACAGATGTTGGCCCTGTCCCTAATAATAAAACCTTTTTGAAAAATGTCATATCATTCTCCTTAAAATTTAGTATTTACACTTTTTGATATAAAGCGATATCAAATACACCTTGAGGGACTGCAATTTGCTCGACTATACGCCATTTTGTTGCATCTACTGTTTCCATTGGGTAATTAAAAAGAGACTTTAAAGCATTCCCATAACGCATCGCAATCATCACGTCCTTTTTTGTTAAATTATGTAATTGCTCTAATATGTCATATTTACAATTGACTGTTGAGCTAAAAATAATATGACTAATCTGTTGAATGGATTGAAGTTCATTCACTGATTTATTTTCAATCTGAATTGTATGATTTCCAAGTTTAGCAGCCACTTGTCTCCCCAACAGAATAGCTTCATCGTCAATATCAATACCAAAAACTTTTGCTCCTGTACGTTTAGCAATCGATAATAATGTTATTGGAAAAGGACCTGACCCTACTACTAACACCTTTGATTTATTTGTAATAGGAAAACCACTAAGTTCTTTTTCAATGCAGACCTCTATATTGCGAAAATAATCCGTCATCTCTTCGGTTTCATGTAAGTATTTCAAAGCCCAATATTTTTCCATTATTTTCACACAATTAGCAGATATTTTTCTTAACTTCTCGATTAATAGTGAGATTTCATATGTTTGTTCTAAATTATGCCACTGATTTTCATTCTCACTGTTAGTTATAAAGGAAGAATAATCATCAATCACTTCCTCTAGCTCTGAATAATAACCTACCATTTGATCTTGATTATGTTTGTCAATTAAAAACTCAAGCTTACTAGCAAAGTAATGTAATTTCATTAATAAGGTTTCTGGATCTTTCACTCTTGTCACTCCCAATGTTTGTAGATTATTCAACTATTCCTCTCTCGCAACCGCACTTTTTTATATAAATAAACCGATAGATTTTGTACTTATGCTTCTAACTAGCATGTTCACTGTACTATGACTTATCTAGGTAGCAATAAAAATTATATGTGGTACCTCTTTTGTTTAATACTTACACTGAAAAAAAACAATAAAAAAAGTCGAGAGACATCATGTCCTCGACTTATACTGACTACTTTTATATTCTACGTGCAACATCCAATGACACCACTAGCATTTTTAATAAATTTGTCTTGTCGTTTGGGGCAAATTATGACGCAATGCTTCCCCCTGACTATAGTATTTGAATCAAATGTAGATAGCGTTTTCCGGTTTAAAATCCCTAAAGAAAGCAAAACACCAACATAACTGTCATACCAAGATTTATTGGCATCAATGTCTTTAGCTGAATACATGAACAACTACTGGATTCAACTCCCAAAAGTATAGTACTTTTCAAGAATTGTTCAATCAAAAAACTACACCTCAACTGTTCAGACTTACGAACAGTTGAAGCGTAGTTCAGACATGTACTTATCAAATTGTTACTTTATTATCTAATAATACGTGTAAATCATGAAGCTTTTTAATTTCAAAATGTGGTTGAATATCGCTTGTATTTTCAATATCACGTATATTAAACCAGCATGTATCAATTCCGGCTTGTAGTCCACCTTTAACATCGGATGTTAAGGAATCACCAATAATCAAGGTTTTATCTTTATTTATATGTTCGATACGCTCAAAAACATAATCGAAAAAAGCTGGCATTGGTTTTTGATAGCCTGTTTGTTCTGAAATAAAAATGGCTTTAAAAAATTGTGCTAAATTTGCATCCTTTAGGCGTTTATTTTGAGTCATTGTTTTACCATTTGAAACGACATATAATTCATAGTTATCGGCAAGCTGTTCGATTACTTCGTAGGCACCATCTACAAAATGATGAGCCTCCTTCAAATATTTTTGAAAGACCGCTTCAAAATACTCCCCATCTACATCTAAGCCGAATTCCTTTAACGCAATCGAAAATCGAGTGTTATGTAATGTATTTTTAGACACCTCACCACGTTCAAAAGCACGCCACATAGATTCATTAATCTCTTTATAACGCGCAATCATCGTCGGAGTTACTGCAATATTTTCCTGTTTAAATAAACGATCAAGTGCTGCATTTTCAGCCAAGTCAAAATCTAATAATGTGTCATCCACGTCAAACAATAGTGTTTCATACTTAGTCATGTCTTTTCCTACTTTCTTCGTTGCTGTATTACCATATCATTCCTACTATCATAACGCTTTTTTAGAAAAATAACAGTAAATTTACCCACCCATCAACTTTTCAGAATTTTGCAAATAATCACACAAGGAAATTCATAAAAAATATTTCCTTCATTACGTAATAAAAATGATCATCTTGCCTAAAAATAGCCCTTTCAATAATTTCATATTTGAAAATAACAGCGAATATGAGACAATAGAATGCTAGAAAGGAAGATGTACGAATTATGACGACTCTACAAAAAATTACGCCTGCCTTTGATCCATGGGAAGCGTATTTAGATGTTGAACAACATGGGCATATGACCCTCTCTAATATTGAATTTACAACAACAACTCTTTGTAATATGCGCTGTGCTCACTGCGCAGTTGGGTATACATTACAAACTAAAGATCCAGATGCACTGCCAATTGAGCTAATTATAAAGCGTCTTGATGAAATACCACATCTTAAAACAATCTCGATTACTGGTGGAGAACCGATGATGTCTAAGAAATCCGTTCAAAACTATGTATTGCCTTTATTGAAATATGCGCATGAACGAGGTGTGCGAACACAAATCAACTCCAACCTAACATTGGAGCCTGAACGTTATTTACTGATTGCTCCGTATTTAGATGTTTTACATATCTCACATAACTGGGGTACGATTGATGAATTCGTCGAAACAGGCTTTGCCATGATGGAGCGAAAACCGACTTATGAACAGCGTGCAGCTTTGTTCCAACGCATGATTGATAACTCAAAAATGCTTGCAGAACACGGTGTAATGGTATCAGCAGAGACAATGTTAAACAAAAAAACTTTACCTTACTTAGAACATATTCATAACCAAATCATCAATGAGATGAAATGTGCTCGCCACGAGGTGCATCCAATGTATCCTTCAGATTTCGCAAGTGCCCTTACATCTTTATCACTTGAAGAAACTCGTGATGCGATTCATCATCTACTTGATGTTCGAGACGAAAATACTTGGATGCTTTTTGGTACCCTACCTTTCTATCCATGTAGCATGAATGAGGAAGATCAAAAACTCCTAAAACGACTACGAGAAGAAAAGAACGTTACGATGCGTAATGATCCGGATGGTCGCTCTCGCTTAAATATCAATATCTTTACAGGTGATGTCATTGTGACAGACTTTGGCGATACACCAGCACTCGGCAATATTGAAAACGACGAATTATCAGCAATTTTTGATAAATGGATGGCAACAGATTTAGCGAAATCACTAAACTGCCACTGTCCAGCCGTAAAATGCTTAGGTCCTAACGTTCTTGTTAAAAATATGTATTATAAAGATACACAGTTTGTTAGTGGTTCAGCCAAAATGTAAAAGGAAAAATGTCCAATGCATACATTTGCATTGGACATTTTTTATAAGATTTATGAAATTTTCGCCTTAACAATCTGTTAAGCTATTATCTGTTGCTTCTTTTTATTCCTGAGGTAAATTTAATGACAAAGTTCTTCATAAATATAAAGGGGAAATCAAAAAAGCCATGCTCACATACTGAACATGACTTCCTTTTACATGAATAATAGATTTTTTTGATAGCAAATTCGGATTTATTTCTGTTCATTAGTATATTTAATATACTAATACAGTAATTCTTCTTTCACTAAAGCTATTGTGTTCTTATTAATTCTTTTGCCATTAACTTGAAAGTATTCAAGCGACTTTCTAGTGCGTATTGATTGCAGTTTAGCATCACTTCGTCAAATCCATATTGCTCTTGCTCTGCTACTAAAAATTTCGCTACTTCCTTCGGTGTTCCGACCAGATTGGCTTTTCGATTATTGGCGATTGTCATTTTATCCAACTCCGTAAGTGGATAATCCTTTGCTTCTTCGGGTGACATCGCTTGAATAATTTGCCCCTTCATGAGATGAAGACGTGTAATATCAATCGGTTTCGCCAAATATTCCGCTTCCTCTAACGTATCTGCAACCGTCGCAGCATAAGTAACGATAATTTGCGGCTTCTCCATATAAAAAGAAGGTATAAAGTAATCTCTATACGTATCAAATATATCCTTTGACATATTGCCAGTGAAAAATTGTGCATATGAATAACCTACACCAAATCGACCTGCCTGCATAGCGCTTTGACCACTTGACCCAAGTAACCAAGCTTCAGGTAATTGGATATTCACTGGTGCCGCAATTACTTGATCATAGACATCTTCCCCTGTTTTTTGATTATTCATCAGTTTTAAAATGATCTCGAGCTTATCGTATTGCTCTGTAAATCGTTGTCTTCGTCCCTCTGCCAGTGCATAAATAGAGGCATGGTCACCACCAGGGGCTCTGCCGACGCCAAAATCAATACGATTTGGTGCTAAGCCACTTAATGTTTTAAAGACCTCTGCCAGCTTATATGGAGAATAATGCATCATCATTACGCCTCCAGTACCAATACGAAGACGTTTTGTTTTCGCCGCCAGGAAAGCAGCTGTAACCTCTGGAGCTGAACTTGCCAGTGAATGGCTATTATGGTGCTCTGCTAACCACATTCGATGATAGCCAAGCTCTTCACCTAATAGCGCTATTTGTTCTGTACGCTGAAAGGCCTCCTCAGCAGTATGATCTTTTGGTATAGGCATTTGATCTAATATACTTAATCTCATTGAAAACACCCTCTCTGTCTAAGCACTCCTCTCTACTGTAATATAGTAAACTCTTTATACAAAGTAAAAGACCTTACTCATAGGCAAGCCGCTTTGCATGCCATGTGTCATAAACCATGCCAATAAGGAAACGTTTTTGTTCGGGACTCAATACAACATCATTAAATTTCATTGCATAAATAGAAAATTGATTTGTTTCTTCATCCACTACGAACTGTAAAATGGCATGTCCTTTTTCATTTTCAAATGTAATATCACCTGATAATTCGACAACATGCTCGCCAGTTTTTGCCTGGTAATAGCGCCAATATGGTTCAAAAAATGCGTAATTAAATGCATTACGAACAGATACATCTGAAAAATGCCCCAAATACCCTTCTTTTACAGTATCGATAAACTCATTATCAGTTATATCTTTTTTGGCATTATACACACATCCGACAAGTAGCCCCATACATACAACACAAACAAATACTCTTACATGATTTCCTAAACTCAAATGTCATCACGTCCCCTTTACGCAAAAAACACTATCAACTACATAATACATTAAAATAAATACACAAAGTAGAATATTTTAGCTTTTTATAGAATTTAAAAATATCAAAAGAGATTAAATCCTCGAAATTAACAGAAAAAAATTATTGAAGCTATTTACAGTTACTTTTCATTTCGCTACTATCAGATTATTATTATAGAAAAGAGATGAACTGCTGTGCCTTTTGATTTAGATGTAAACATTTTACTCATCCTTATTCTTTTTGGCTTTCTAGCCGCATTTATCGATTCTGTTGTAGGAGGCGGCGGGCTTATTTCTTTACCAGCTCTTATGTTTGTTGGTCTTCCACCATCTGCAGCCGTGGCTACGAACAAGTTAGCAGGCACTATGGGGTCATTAACGAGCACCATAACATTTTATCGCTCTGGTAAATTGGATATTAAAGCCGTTTACAAACTATTCCCTTTTGTTTTTATAGGCTCCATGATCGGTGCATGGATTGTCCATCTTATGGATCCTAGTGTTCTAAAACCACTTATGCTTGTCATGCTAGCAGCTGTGGCTATTTATACTATTTTCAAGAAAGACTGGGGTAGCATTTCTACCTATAAAAGATTGACACCTAAGCGTTACGCATTTTTTGTGGCGATTATTACATTAATCGGCTTCTATGATGGCTTTTTAGGTCCGGGGACAGGCTCATTTCTACTGTTTGCCTTTTTAATAGTTGGCTTCGACTTTTTAAAATCGGCAGGTAATGCTAAATTTTTAAATTTCGGAAGTAATATCGCAGCCCTTCTTATGTTTATATACTTAGGGCAAATAAATTATGCCTATGGTTTACCTATGGGACTTGCACAAATTGCTGGGGCAATTGTTGGTTCTAAGTTTGCCATTAAACGTGGCAGCGGGTATGTACGTAATTTATTTATCGTTGTGACAATTTTATTACTTTTGAAAAATACATATGACTATTTTTCATGATTGATTCTTTATATCTACCAATTTTTTAATGCAGATCCATTATGCCCAGCATGATGTGTTTTGCGCGAAAGCGAAGCGACAGCAGCATGATGTGTTTTGCGCGAAAGCGAAGCGACAGCAGCATGATGTGTTTTGCGCGAAAGCGAAGCGACAGCAGCATGATGTTGGTCACTCAGTCGTTATCACAGAACATTGTTGTTCTTAGAATGAGTTCCACTCAACTGTGGCAATCTTCATTAAAGATATTTTGTATTCGTACTTATCAATATATCGACTAAATAGAAGCATGCTAAAAATACAGCATGCTTCTATAATAATTTTATTATCCAAAATTCTCCGTCTATAATTATTCTTGCTTCCTAAAAATTCCGTAAGCAATAACTCCAAATAAATAGCCTATTCCAGCCCCTAAAGCAATTGTAAATACTAGAAAGTTTGGTTTGAAAAACATGCCAAAAACCACACCGAGAGCACTTCCAAAAATCATTCCCAATGGAATTAAACTATCTATTAAATCTTTAGCGTCGCTTGACTTTTTCATACCTAATGCTCCTTTCTGTTTTTATAATTGTGAAAAAATATATCTATTCCAGAGCCAAGATGGTGCTGCTCTAAATCAAAGAACGGCGCCATTTAATTGTGTTTTACACTTCCCTTTACAATAAGCATTCTTCCTCTTCAAATCTGATTATAAGAAGTATAGCTTACTTGCTTTTATTTTCAATCTACTATATGTATGGGATGGTTCATGTAGAAAAAGGACCGTTGACACTTTCTCAGTTCGATACTATTTTAGGACATTTTCTTCGATTGCAATGCCAGTTATTTAGATCCTCCCCGGGCAATTTTATTTGTAATTGTGACCAATTTACCTTTTCCCCTTTCTAAGCAATTGTAAAAGGTTTATAATTTGCTATGATTTTTCTTCACAATAAAATGTACAGAAAAGCGCAACTTAACAAGTGGCGGATTTCTTCATCCCCACTGATGATTATCACAGAATTTAATACGGGATAAATTACCAGGTACCAATGACTTATCTTTGAAATTAACAGAAAAAGATAAGTTTTTTTATGCTATCAACTTTTTTTCCCCTTTCATACGTCTATTAGTTGTATACAATTTGAAAATGTTAAAAAGGAGCTTCTTTGGACATGAAAACAAGAAATGCATTTCAACATGAAGAGGTGTTTGTCCAGTTAATTCGTGAACAGAAAGAGCGTTTTTATTTGCTCGCGTATAGCTATACGAAAAATGAACAGGACGCACTTGATGTTGTACAAGACAGTATTCAAAAAGCAATGCTTTCTCTCGATCGATTAGAAAATGTCGAATATATGAAAAGCTGGTTTTATAAAATCGTCGTACGTACATCTATAGATTTTTTACGTAAGCATAAACGCTTACAAGTGACAGACGATGTTACATTGCAATTTTTAACACCTGCACAAGAGGATATCTACGAAAACGTTGATTTAGAGCATGCGTTAGAAGACTTACCCGTAATGTATCGTGAGGTTGTTATTTTACATTATTTTGAAGATTTAAAACTCGCTGATGTTGCAAATATCCTTAACATTAAGCTGAGTACTGCTAAATCACGTCTTTATAAAGCGTTAAAACTATTGAAAATACAGTTGGAAGATGTGAAGGGAGAAACAGCACATGGATGAAAAATTAAAAGAATTAGAAAAACAATATAATGAGGTATCTATTCCAAAGGAGCTTGATTTTGTGGTTGAAAACGCACTAAAACAAGGTAAAAAGAAAAGAAAAAAACGAGCACCACAATGGTTTCTAGGATCTGCTGCAGCTGCAATGCTTTTTACAGCTGGATTAAATGTCAGTCCTGCAATGGCACGAACACTTTCAGATATTCCTGTTGTTGGTAGTGTCGTAAAAGTCTTAACTTGGACTGAATATGAAGTAAAAGAAGAGACATATGATGCAGACATTAAAGTACCTTCTATCGAAAACCTAGAAAATAAAGATCTTGCAAATGCTTTAAATGAAAAATATCGTTCAGAAGGTAAAGCTCTTTATAATGACTTTGTTGCCGAAGTTGGTGATTTAAAGGCTAACGGTGGCGGCCATTTAGGCGTAGATAGCGGCTTCGACGTAAAAACAGATAATGACCAAATCTTGTCGATTGGTCGTTACACTGTCAATACAGTTGCATCATCTTCTACAACGATGCACTACGATACAATTGATAAAGAAAATGAAATTTTAATTACACTGCCAATGCTATTTAAAGACGATAGTTATATTAACACGATCAGTGAAAACATTAAGGAACAAATGCGCGAACAAGCTGCTGCATCTAACCAAGAAAAGGTGTACTGGTTAAAAGGAGCAGGTCTTCCTGATGAAGAAGTTTTAGATGAATTTACAGCTGTTAAAGCTGATCAACAATTCTATATTTCCGATGAAGGTAAGCTTGTTATCTCCTTCGATAAATACGAAGTTGCTCCTGGCTATATGGGTGTTGTGGAATTTGAAATCCCAACAGATATCTTAAAAAATCATCTTGTAAGCTCTAATTATATTCATTAATAATGTAATCCTATAATCCGTGGGGGATTTTCTTTATCCCCCACGGATTATTCGTCTCCACCCAATTGGGCTGTAAGCCCGAAATATAAAAAATATGCACAACTTTTCGGACCGCACTACGAATGGCCATCTATCTGAAATTTTTCTCGAATAGATGACTATTTTGCACATGTGGCTTGGATTTTTTTCGACCAAGGCATGTATTTGTTTAAAATTTGGGGTTGCTGATGGATCGGTAAATTCGGCAGCAGCTCCATCCTTAGTTTAACTAAATATTGATAGAAATCGATACCATTCGCTTTTGCTGTTTCAGCCAGACTCAAGCAGTACATTCGCTTTAGCACCAGCTTCACTCACAGAAAAACGCCAGTTCTTTCGGCCAATCACATTAGGACGAATCGGATTTTCAGCTGGATTATTATCAATTCCAATCCGACCATCGAACAGAGAAACTTTTAACCCATGTACACGATTTAATGTGTTTTTGGAAACTTTATCCAAGGTGTTTTTTCCGAAGAATGGAAATTTATCTACCCATTCCTGAAACTTTTCGACAATCGGTTTTGATTGCTTTTGCTGTGCTTTACGACGCTTTCCTGGTGAGAGATGCTTATATTGCCGTTCTAAGCGATACAGTTGATCACAGTAATCCAAGCCGATTTTCCCATTTTTGCTATCGACTTTCAGCCAATAACATCGTATATGCGCCCAACAATTAGCGAATGAAATATTAGATAGCTTACCGTATGCTTATAAAATGCTATTTTTATCGCAATTATTGTCGAAATAATGTCGAAGATTGTAAAAAATAAATACAGTATTATAAATATCACTACTCATGATGATCTTATCTGTGTATAGTTGCATAAGATAAAATGAATAATATTCTACGATAGATGAAGGGGATTACTTTTAAATGGGAAAGAAAATTGCATGGGTTACAGATACAGCAGCATTGTTAGATGAAAAGTTCATACAGGACAATCAAATTCACGTATTACCACTTAATATAGTATTCGAAGAAGGGGCTTTGCGCGAAACTGTTGATATGACACATGATCAGTTTTACGAAAAGCTACGAAATGCTAAAAAAAATCCAAAGACATCACAACCTGCTATTGGTGAAGTTGTAGACTTATATAAATCATTAAAAGAACAAGGGTATACATGTGCAATTGCAATTCATACCTCTCAACATCTTTCGGGCACTTATCAAAGCACTTTCACAGCAGCCGATCAAGCTGAATTTGAAGTATATCCAGTGGATTCAAAAATCGGGTCATTTCCGATGATGAAAATGATTAAACTCGGTCAGCAGTTAGAGCGTGAAGGTTTTGAACCTGGCTATATTGTTGAAAGAATCAATGAGATGGCAGATAACAGTGAGCTTTCATTTATTCCGGCTAACTTATCACAATTACATAAAAGTGGTCGAGTTTCAGGGACTCAAGCATTTTTAAGTAACTTGTTGAATATTAAAGTTGTCATATCATTTGAAGATGGGAAGCCCGTTATGAAAGAAAAAGTACGCGCTACTACTAGAGCTAAAACATATGTACAAAATGTTTTAAATACAGATTTAGAAAAAAGTATTATCCCTGAAGTTGCAATTATTCACTGTAATGATGAAGAAGGCGCAACCGCTTGGAAAAAAGCTTTAGAGAACGAATATCCGCTCATAAACTTCTCCGTATTACCACTAAGTGCTTGTGTAGCAGTTCATGCAGGTGAAGGAACGCTTGGTTTAAGTTGGGTACGTCTACCAGAGCTTGCACCACTTAAGAAAAAGAAAGCTGAATTAGTTACTATATAAACATAATTGTAATCTAAATTATTGTAGGTACATGAAGTTGCGAAATTCCTATAAACCAACTATTTTACAGTCAGAGAGCATTTTAGCTTAAGTAAACTGGCAGATGTAACGTTATTTTTTGAATGATAGCAGTGTTTTCATTCAGGTATGGGGGACTGGCTGTTAAATTTTGTTTGAATACGGATATTGTTATTATAGGTAATTTAGTCTTCGACGATTTGAATCATATGCGCATTTGTCGTGCGGTAGATTCCGTCGAGATAGTACGTTTCAATTCGGGAATTATCAGTGGGCGTGCCTTTGCGGGACATGCTTAGGGTAATTCCTTTTTCTTTGACTGATTTTTGATACGCATATGATGTGTACACAGAACCTTGATCGCTATGCAAGATGCAGCCTTGCGGTAGAATTGATATAAAGTATCCAAAACGAATGACGTATCTTGTGTAGAATCAATTGTTTGCGCTACAATTTCTCCGATATAGAGTAAACCCAAAATATAAAACACCTTTTCGGTACACACGACGAATGGCCATCTATCCTAATTTTTTTCGGATAGATGGCTAGTTTGTACATGTGGCTTGGATTTTTTTCGACCAAGGCATGTAATTATTTAAAATCTCTGGCTGCTGGTGAATCGGTAAATTTGGCAATTCTGTCATTAACGTCACTAGGTATTGATAGAAATCGATGCCGTTTGCTTATGCCGTTTCAGCCAAACTTAAACAGATGGCATTCGCTTTAGCGCCTGCTTCACTAATAGAGAAAAGCCAGTTCTTACGACCAATCACATTCGCATTTTCAGCCGGATTATTATCGATTTCAATCCTACCGTCGAACAGAAAAGCTTTTAATCCATGGACACGATTTAATGTGTATTCCGCAACTTTGGCTAAGGTATTTTTTCCGAAGAAAGGTGATTCATCCACCCATTTTAAGAATTTCTCTACAATCGGCTTTGAATGTTTTTGCCGTGTTTTTCGGCGTTTACCTGGTGAAAGATGCTTGAATTGACGTTCTAGGTGATACAGTTGATCACAGTAATCCACGCCAATTTGCCCGTTTTTGCTATCGGCTTTCAGCCAATAACGTCGCACATGCGCCCAACAGTTGGCGAACGTGACATCAGGTAGATTACCGTATGCCGAATAACCATCACAAATCATGGTTCCTTTAAAGCCTTCTGAAAATTCTTCTAGTACAGAACGACTTCTCGATAATGCACTTTGAAAAAGAACAATGATCGGTCCTTGGATTGGCACACTGCGGAATACCCAATTATAGGCGTTCGATTGACCAGATTTTCAGTCTGAACGAGAGTAAAAACATTTCCCAAAAACGAGTTATTTGACATTTCATTCGTCAAATAACTCGTTTTTTTCGGTGATAAACTTTTCATGAATGTGATGGAATACAGATTTAAATTCTTCTTTTACAAGTAGTTGGTCATGCTTATAATCCTCTCACTTTTTGTCAAAGCTAAAGTGTATCAATTAACGTTAGAGGGTTTTCATATGAAAGGTGTAGGATCAATTAGTATTTTACATGTTATCTTCTTATCTATGACTGTTATTGGCTTAAAAAATCACGTGACCATTATTCCCCCGCTACTAGATGTTGTTGGGAGAGATGGTTGGATATCTGTCATAATATCTGCAGTTATTATATTCTTCTGGCTATTTTTTTTAGTTTATATTCAAAAAAAGACAAATCAGGAACCTATTCGAGACTGGTTAGATGGGAAAATTGGAAAAACTGGCTCTACAATTGTCATATATATTATAGCTATTTTTTTATTCATTCTTGCTGCCTTTACAATGGTTGAAACATTGCAATGGGTAAACACAACATTTTTACCTCAAACACCAGTCACTATATTATTACTCATTTATACAATTCTTTGTATTTTTCTCGTTACAACAAGTTTACAAACCATTGTTATTTTAAATGTCTTTGTATTATTCGGTGTAGTAGTCTTTGGCTTTTTTGTAGCATTTACAAATATACAGGTAAAAGAATACGAACTACTACGTCCTTTTTTTGAGCATGGTTTCCAACCTGTTATAAAAGGAATGATTTATCCTGCATCAGGATTTATTGAATTATTAATACTCTTATTTTTACAGCACCAATTTAAAGAACGCATTCGTTGGTATCATTTTGGCATCATGCTTTTCATTTTAATGGGGCTTACTTTAGGACCACTCATGGGCGCAATTGCAGAATTTGGTCCAACCGAGGCTGCAAAGCAAAGATATCCTGCCTACGAGGAATGGGGCTTAGTATCAATTGGTCGCTATATTGAGCATCTTGACTTTTTCTCAATTTACCAATGGCTAACTGGAACATTTATACGAGTTAGCTTCCTCTTATATGTTATAGCAGATTTGTTTAAGATGACTGGTGATCCAAAGCAAATATGGAGAATGATAGCTCCACCCTTCTTTCTTTTATGTCTGCCGCTAATTATTTTAAATGAAAACATATTTTTGAAGGTGAAAGGGAACTATATATTAACAGTTACTTTTGTTTTCTTTTTTCTTTTGTCAATTTTCTTCTTACTAGTAGCTTTCTTTTCAGGTAAGTCTTCTAAAAAGGGGCAACCTGAAAAACAAGAAATGGAAAGTGGTGAATCATAATGCCTCAGCAGGAGAAGGCGATAGACCTAAACACCTTAAAACAACTATTTCAAAAATCAGCAGATATCCAATTTCAGGAATATGTATTTAATCAAAAAAAGGTTCAATTCATTACCTGTGATGCGATGGTAGACCAGCAAATGCTCAATGAAGTAATTGTTCGGCGTGTTCAATATCTTTATGACAATTTAGCTGATACATCGTTAGAAGAAAATATTACAAATCAACTTCATGTTCCGACGCTTGAAAAAGTTAATGATAAAGAACAAGCCATGAACTTTGTATATACTGGTTTTCTACTGCTTTATTTTGAAGAGGAAGGCCTTTTGTATGCTAGTTGTATTGCTAAAAAGCCTAATCGAAATCCTGAAGAAACTAGGATGGAAGTTCTCGTTAAGGGACCAAGAGATAACTTTATTGAAGACATCCGCGTCAACATTGCACTATTGCGAAAACGTTTACCTACAAATTCATTTTGCGTTGAGAAAGTGGAGTTAGGAACACGTTCAAAGACAAGCGTGGCTATTCTTTATTTTGACGATATTGTCGATATGGATATTTTACACGGAATAAAAAAACAGCTTGCTGCAGTAGACACAGATATTGTCTTTAGCGGGGACGTTTTAATGGAGAGAATTAATAAAAACTCTAAGCTTTTCCCGAAATTCGATTACACTGGACGACCCGATTATGCTATTCAAGCTCTAGTTAGAGGACGTTTTCTCATGTTCGTCGACGGTGTAGCTTATGCCATGATCACACCGGTCAATTTATTTTTATTATTAAAATCCGCTGAAGATAATGAGTACCCTATCATTTTCAGTTCTATAGAACGACTTTTGAGGATTCTTGGCATTTTAATTGGGTTGCTATTACCTGCATTTTGGCTCTCACTGACGACCTATCACCAGAATCAGCTACCATTCCAACTTTTAGCAACAGTTGTCCAAGCAAAAACAGGTTTACCTCTCCCCTCCTCTCTGGAGATGCTAATAATGCTACTCATGTTTGAATTGTTTCGAGAAGCTGGGTTACGTCTGCCTTCTGTTATTGGTGGAACGATAAGCGTTGTTGGCGGTTTAATTATTGGTGATGCGGCCATTCGCGCAGGTGTAACAAGCCCAGAAATGATTGTAGTTATTGCTATTTCTACAATTGCATCATTCACTCTTGTGAACCAATCACTTGTCACAACCATCAGTTTATTGCGTATTACATTCATTATTGCCAGTGCTTTTTTTGGTTTATTTGGATTTTTTGTATCACTATACTTTACACTTCTTTACTTGTGTAATATTCGGATCTATGGGTACTCTTACATGAATCTTGCAACAGATTTAAATTGGATGACTATTAAAAAATCGATATTCCGCTTATCACCAAAAGGCTACACTGAACGTAATAAAGCACTTGCACCCCAAGATAGCACTCGTACCTCTATGAGAAAGAAGAAGCAGCAGCAGCAATGAAGAAAAAAATCATTTTACTATCAAGCTTACTTACTTCACTACTTCTTTCAGGCTGTTGGGATGCTACCGAACCTCAAAAAATGTATTATGTTGATGGACTTGGTATCGATTATAAAGATGGTCAGTATGAAATCTACTTGCAATTAATTAGTTTCTCTGATGTTGTAAAATCCGAAAATTTTACTCCTCAGGCGGCACCAGCTGAGGTTGGACAATCTAAAGGCAGGACGCTGGAAGAAGCACTTTTTAAATTATTTCGATCCATCGACCAAGAAGTGTTTTGGGGGCATATGACTTACATTATTTTCTCTGAAGAAGTAATGAAAGATAAAAATACTGTCTCCATTATAGACACTGTATTGAGATATAGGGAAACAAGGTATCAAATATGGGCCTATTGTACACAAGACCCTATTAAAGACATTCTTCTAGTAACGCCAATTTTGAATAAGCCGCTTACTACGTCAAAGCTTAGTAATCCTTTAAATACCGAAGATAAAGAAACATTCGTCGAACCCGTTAATTTCCGAAATCTAGTTATTGGCTTAAATGAACCGAATTACGAAATTGGCATACCTTATGTAACCATTAACAAAGACTGGGGCACTGAAGATCGTCAAGAACAAGAAACTGCCTTTATAGGGATTGGCGTACTTTCCAAAGATGGATTTAAAGGCTTTATTAAGAATGATGCTGCAAGAGGAACGCAATGGATGCATGATAGAACGCAAAGAGGTGAAACAACCTTTAAGTTAAATGAAAATAATTATTTAACGACAACATTGGAAAAAGTCAAGGTCGATATCAAACCGATTGTTAAAAATGATCAAGTAACATTTGATGTAGAAATACATTTAAACGCAAGGATAAACGGTCTCAAAACTAATGTTTCAGAAGAAGAAATAAGAAAAAAATTAATAAAAGAAGTGAAAAAAGAAATTAGAACAACATATAAAGAAGCATTAGCGAAAGATATTGATATTTATCGCCTTTCTGAACATCTATATCGAAAAAATGTGAAAGTATGGAAGAAACTCGAGAAGGATGGGAAAATCCCATTAACACCTAGTTCTATTAGTAAATTAGAAATAAACATTAACCAATTAAAATCCGGTCGTAAAACATTTTCACGAACAATTAATGAATAATCTAACAATATCCCCTCAAAGGCGACTTACCTATTTGAGAGGATATTTTTATTTATTGATTATATCTGGATTAGGGATTTATTCTTTTCGTCTTTCAATTTATCGACTCAACATGAAGGCTAAAAAGTTCACATGTGTGAACTTTTAGCCTTCGTTCCTCTACTCACTTCTTTGTAGTATCCCCTAAGGAGTTGCCTATTCTCAAGCCCAACCAACTTAATACGACTTTTGTTTTTATAACCTTTGAAATATCCTGCTTAATTTTTCAACAAAAAATTATTTGTATAATTGCTTAAATTGCCTTTCCATGAAAACAATCACCAAATTTTTTTTAACATAACTTCACATTTTTATTTGCAATTGACGATCACCATGCTATAATCCATGTATAAAGAATTGAATAGCTTTTGACAATTATGTCAAAGGGGAGTAGCTAGCAGATGTGAACGAGCATCTGATTTCACATTCGTCATTACATGGTTATTAACCATCGGGTGTGAAGGCATATCTTGGCGAACAAGATATTTTCTGTATAACAGTGATCGCTTAGCAAGACCTTTGCCTATTTTTTAGGCAGAGGTCTTTTTATTTTGCCTAAAATAGCAAAGACTACGTTAAAAGCAGTATGTTCATTTCTGTTCTAAGTAAAAAGGAGGAAATAAATTTGGAGGCAATCTTACTCGAATACGCATGGGTACTCGTCGTATTAATTGTTTTAGAAGGTTTATTAGCTGCTGATAATGCAGTTGTAATGGCCGTTATGGTTAAACATTTACCAAAGGCACAACAGCAAAAAGCACTATTATATGGTTTGGTAGGAGCATTTGTTTTCCGCTTTGCTGCATTATTTCTTATTACTACGCTCGTTAATTTTTGGCAAATTCAAGCAATTGGTGCTGCGTACTTATTAATCATGTCTGGTAAGCATATTTATGATTCACGGAAAGCCGCGCAAAATCCTGAAGAAATTCATGAGTCTAAAAAGCAATCTGGCTTCTGGATGACAGTCATAAAAGTAGAATTAGCCGATATTGCCTTTGCGGTAGATTCAATTTTAGCAGCTGTTGCCATTGCAGTGACACTACCTCATATCGGAAATTTTGATGTTGGCGGCATTAACGCAGGTCAATTCTCAGTGATGTTCCTAGGAGGTCTAATCGGTGTTATTATGATGCGTTTTGCAGCTCGTTGGTTCGTGAAAGTTCTCGATAAATTCCCATCACTTGAAACAGCTGCATTCTTAATCGTTGGCTGGGTTGGTGTAAAGCTGGCTGTTTTAACATTAGCACACGAAAAACTAGGTATAATTCCACATGAATTCCCACATTCAACGATATGGAAGGCCATTTTCTGGATTGTCTTAATTGGAATTGCCCTTGGTGGTTATTTAGTTGGTGTGAAAAATCAAAGAAAAAATGTAAAATAATCTGTAAAAATATTACCTGGTCCTTACGAAGACCAGGTTTTTTGCATTACCAAACGGAAGATACTTGGCACTTGGTCAACATTTGAACCCACATTATGTTAAAAATACAAATTTTTTTGTAATTGAATCTTTTTCTAAATTGACACGTATGTTACTATATAAAAGTTATTTTAAAAAAGAAAGGATTATTCTATATGACGTATGCTAAAAATCAAAACTTAAACAAAATTTTAAAACACTTTGCTTTTATGTGGGTATTGACAGTTGTCGGAATGTACATAGCAACATTATTACCTCCAGCGGTTGTCATGCCGCTATCTATTATTACTCTTGTACTTCTTATCATCGTTTGCTTTGTGCGAAGTGTGAAGCTTGCTAATTCCATTATGTATACAATCCCCTTTTTAATGGGAATTACACTATTTTGGACAACACAATTTTACATTGCGGAACTAGGGGAACAGCTTGTTTTACTTGTATTCGTAGCGACCGTAGCTATTTTCATTGTGCTAGCACTGATTGGTATGATGATGAATAAAGACATTTCCAATTGGGGAAGCTATTTATTCACTGTCCTAATTGTCGTTATTGTATTTTCATTAGTCTTTATGTTTTTCCCTGTTAGCAACTTGGTCGCATTGATTATTGCGGGAATTACTGTACTACTTTTTAGTCTCTATACGGTCTATGACTTTAACAAAATCCGACATAATCACGTTTCAGATGCTGAAGTCGTTGGTATGGCTTTAAATCTATACTTAGATTTCATTAATTTATTTGTCAATCTTTTAGAAGTAATTTGGCGTTTAAAGAACGAATTTGATTAATTTCCCTAATTGAGAATAAAAATCAATTAAACTTTGCCATACTACCATTCTTCGCTGTATACTATAGGAGAAGCAGTAAATATTTACTGTAAAGGGAGGAAAATATTTATGTTATCTGAAAAACTACACACAGCACTAAACGAACAAATGAATTTTGAATTTTACTCTGCGCATGCTTATATGGCGATGGCGGCATATTGCACAGATCAAGATTACGATGGCTTTGCCAACTTCTTTTTAGTACAGGCTGAAGAAGAACGCTTCCATGCGATGAAATTTTATAATTTCCTAAGTGATATGGGTTACCGTGCAACAATCCATGGTTTTGATAGTCCAGATAATCATTTTGAGTCTATTTTACATGCCTTCAAAACTGGCCTTTCACACGAGAAAGAAGTAACGCGCCGTATTTATCATTTATCGGATATAGCTTTAGATGAACGCGAGCACGCGACTATGGCTTTCTTAAAATGGTTCATTGACGAGCAAGTAGAGGAAGAATCAACGTTTGACACGTTAATTCGTAAAATCGAACGCATTGAAAATGACTCCAACGCAATCTTTATGCTTGACGCAGAATTAGCTACACGATCATTTTCACCTGATGCTGAAGCATAAAATATAATTTTAAACAAAAAAGAATCTGTAATTGTTATCTTAGGGTGACAACCTTCAAACGTATGTAAATAAAAAGACCAAACATATTATATATATATAATATGTTTGGTCTTTTTTATGATTTTATCTTGTCTTGCTCAACTAACGGCGCAATTTAGTTGATCAGTACTTAGGCTTATTTGGTAAAATTAATACAAGAAATTGAAATATTAGCATAAAGAAGAAAAAGAGTTTTTACTTTTTTGAAATCAGGGATTTAGAGGTGATTAGTGATGACACTTAAATGGTTATGGATATTGGTTATTGCGTTTAGCGTACTAGAATGGATTTCAATCCCATTCATAGGGGCATTTTCAGGAAAACTGTATCAATTAGTTGATGGTATATTAATAATTGCTTTTATTATTTACCCATTATTTTTCATGACTTCTCTTTTGCTATTACAAAGGGAAATAAAAAAATTGGTGCAGTAATTTTGCTTATTCCACTAATCGTGTATGCTCCATTGCTAATAGGTCTTCAACCGTTGCTTAAATAATGTATTACTAATTGAACTAACGGGTGCTTTTCTTGAAGATCATTGAGTTGCATAGGCACCCCTTTTTCTTATTGAACTAACGGCGCAGTTTAGTTCAACAATTTGCTGTTTTAAACATCCCACACATATCGCTATGTTGAATAAATATTTGATAAAAATTGTTCAGTAAAATTAATTATCTTTTTTTGGTTTTATAAAGAATGAACTGAATACAACAGAAAGCCCAATAAAAATGAATATTATTGCAATAGATTTATTTGGAATAAATGAATTGTATTCGAGGGGACCCGATAATCTGCCTGTTCCGCTAACAAGCAAGAAGATACCTAAAATAAATATTATATATCCAATTTTAGAATGTGTACCGTCTGTTCTCATTGCATAACACTCCTAATACCTATGTTAATAACTTATAAGTAGAATAACATAATTGGTGAATGTTTGAAAATGCAGGTTTGTTTAATTCAATTACTGCACACTATGAGGAAAATAACAAATAAGGTAATCCACTACTTATTACGAATATCCAAGAATTTGTGAAGAATCATACTTCAACTCCCATGAAAGAACGTAATCGTCTTTCATTTTCTGTGGTGTAGCGCCGATTTTGCGCTACATGGATGGCTAACGGGTGCGTTCGTTTAGTAAGAGACAGCGATTTCTGTCTCTTTTTTAAGGTCTATGTAACAATGTTTACTACCCTAGCCTTTGTTATAAGTTTTTCATATAATCTGCTAGTTCTGTACTTTCTGTTTTGCGTAATTTTTTGTTTTCATCTTCCAACTCTTCAATTCTTTCTTCCAATTTCTTAATTCTCCGTCTAAGAGAAGCAATTATAGAGTCTTGATTTGCTTCGTCTCGCTTAACTCTTGCATTACTATATGCTTTTTCTTGTTGATCTCTTAAGAATTCGATGCGTTCTCGAATATCAGAATGATTATATAAGGTCGCTTTTGTTACGCCAGCTTCTTTTGCCACACTGTTGAAGTTAATAGCCTTATAATCCTTTGTAAGCCGTTTAATGGCATTTTCAACCTTTTCTTTAGTTTTGCGTTTACGTTCCTCGTGTAAGTGCCTTATTTGCTCTTCTCGGTTGATACTAGCCATTCTTAACTCCTTTCTTTTTCATACGCTCTAGTTTTCTCTGCATACGTTCCAAGTTACCGAAAATGACGCTTCCACTCTTAATGGTATTATATATTTCTTGGTATCTCTCCAAGTTCTTTTCATTCGCTTCAATCATATCTTGTCGGCTGCTTCTTGTACCGCTTTGCTTTCGCTACATAAAACATGTAGGAAGAAAAGAGAAACGCCGGCATTCAACGTTTCTCTTTTCTTTTAAAATGGCTGAGGTTCTAAAACTTCTCCATCAAATGCAGCACGATAAATAGTATAGATATCTTCTCGCTTAAGTGGCATCGGACTACGTGCTAGAATTCTTGTTTGCTTTGTCGCATCATCCGCTAGTTGTTCCAATGCTATTTCTGGTATATTAAATCCTTGTAATGTTGACGGAATATTAACATCCTGCACAAGTTGCTTCAATGCATCTATACATTTATAAGAAGCCTCTTCTTGCGATAAATACGCAGATGAAATACCCATTGCGTCTAAAATATCTTTCATTCGTTTTTCGCAACTTTGACGAATATAGCCCATGACATATGGTAATAGCACTGCGTTGGAATCTCCATGAGCAATATGGAATTGGCCACCAAGTGGATAAGCTAAAGCATGTACTCCTGCAACACCAGCATTGAAAAAGGCTAATCCTGCCAAATAACTTCCATAACTCATATCTGAGCGTGCCTGCCTATTTTGACCGTCATGCACAGCAGTTCGGATAGCGCCACTAATTAATTTTATAGCTTGTAGTGCAAGTGCATCCGTTACTTCGTTTGCATTTACGGAAACATAGGCCTCAATTGCATGTGTTAAAGCATCTACACCTGTAGCAGCAGTCACTTTTGGTGGTAAAGAAATTGTTAACGCAGGATCTACAATAGCGACATCTGCTAATAAGTATTCATGTGTCACAACATCCTTCGTTGTTTCAAGTGACAGTACTGAAATATTTGTCACTTCTGAGCCTGTTCCAGATGTAGTTGGAATTAAAATTTTAGGTAATCCTTTATTTTCAAGAGTTTTTGTTCCCGTTAAATTTAAGTAATCTGCCACTTTCCCATCATGTGTTGCTAAAACCGCAGCAAGTTTCGCTAAGTCTAATGCACTTCCTCCCCCTAAACCAATTACTAAATCAAAATGATGCTTTCTTGTAAACTCAACTAGTTTTTCACCAATTGCGAGCGGTGGCTCAGGGGCAATATCGGTATAAATAGTTGCAGAGTAGCCATTTTCAAGTAAAGGCTTTTCAAGATGATCTGTTAAACCTAACTCTTTTAAAAATGGATCTGTGATTATTAAAATATTATTTACTTTCAATTTTTCTACTTCCGGTAGTAACTGACTCAAGCAACCCCAGCCTGTATAACTCGCAGGAGTAAAGGTTAATTTATGCATAATCGTTCTACTCCTATCTATTCATAATAGCCTTCTGTCGATTTTCTAAATGACTTAAATTGGACTGGATCATGGCCAAACCACACTTGCGAATTAGTTTCATTTGCTATTCTTCTAATTCGTTCAACTGTAGAATTATAGCCAACAGAATCATACAGTATACCAGGAGGCTTGACAGGTGGACCAAAGCTTTCGGCACTGTAAATGGCATCCGAAGCTAAAATAATCCCCCCTGTTTCTGGCATATGAATATGCAAACCTAGCATTCCCCAAGCATGACCGCTTCCAAAATTCAAAACTTGGATTCCTTCTGCAAGTTTCACATTATCCTCACCACGCTTAATTAATCGCCATTGTAAATTGTTTTTTATCCACATATCAATGTCACCCCAAATATAGGCACCTTCTTTTACATTTCTTGCGTATGTTTGTAAAGCTCCATTGAATTCATCTTCCTGTACAATAATTGTTGCATTCGTAAAAAGCTCTAAACAGCCTGCATGATCTAAATGTAAATGTGAAGCTACAACATATTTAATATCTTCTGGACGCACATTTAACTCTTCTAATCGATGATGTAAATAGCATTCCTCTGGCATATTAATTGGGAATGCTTTCTGAGTAAATTCACCCCAGCGCCCTTCAGATCCCATTGAATTTGGGTTACATGCTGTATCAAATAATATTTTTCCTTCTGGGTGATCAATTAATACTGTATAAACTGGAAACTCTACAAATTCATTTGGCTTGTTTGGATAATCAATAGTTGCAGGACTATGCAGAGCAATCATAAAGTTTTTATCCATTCGCATTGTTCCATTGTCCATAACATACAATTTCGGGTGTTGTTTGATAGTATTCATTTACAACCATCTCCATTCGTGATTAATTATGCCTCGCCGTAATTACGTCAGGAATCCGCCGGAGGCTTTGGGCCAACAAATGTTTTCTGTGCGAAAGCGCAGTGCTAACGTAGCGTCAGCAACAAGATGTTGGTCACTCAGTCGCAGCCACAGGACGTGGCGTTCTTAGACTGAGTTCCTCTATATCAGAGGGTGTCGAAACATCCACTGTTAGAAATTAATTATTATTCCAAATCACAAGCTTCATTTCTGTCATTTCCTCAACAGCATATTTAATTCCTTCACGACCGGTTCCGCTTTCTTTAACGCCACCATATGGCATTTGATCTACACGATATGTCGGAACGTCATTTATAATGACACCCCCGACTTGTAATTTTTTTGAAGCTTTAAAGGCCGTCTCAATGGAAGGTGTAAATATCCCTGCCTGTAAGCCATAATTTGAGTCATTAACAGCGTCAATGGCTTCTTCTACTGATGAAACAGTATTGACAATAACTACAGGCGCAAATATTTCCTCACAAGATACACGGCTAGTAGAAGATACATTCAATAACACTGTTGGAAGTAAAATATTGTTTTCAATACGACCACCTGTCAGTACCTGCGCACCTTCTGCTACCGCCTCTTCGATCCACGTGATAGCACGCTGCTGCTCAGTTTCTGAAATCATCATCGCTAAATCTGTTGTTGCATCAAGTGGGTCCCCTATTGTTAAGCGCTCTACTTTTGCTTTTAGCTGCTCTAAAAATTCATTCATTATATTTTCTTTTACATATATACGCTGTAGCGAGATGCAAACTTGACCTTGATTTGAAAAAGCACCCATAACAATTCGGTCCATTATTCGATCGAGTTGAACGCCTTCATCCACAATAACACCAGCATTCGAACCTAGTTCTAATGTTACTTTCTTTAAGCCAGCGCGATTGCGAAGGGAAATACCTACAGCTGGGCTCCCGGTAAATGTAATCATTTTTACTTTTGGATGTGCTAAAAATGCATCCCCTATTAGTTTTCCTTGCCCAGTTACTAAGTTAAATGCACCTTTTGGTAAATTTGTTTGTGCCAATAGGTTTGCTAGAAAATGAGCAGATAAAGCTGTTTGTGTTGCGGGTTTCAATACAATTGTGTTACCAGCTGCTAATGCCGGTCCAACTTTATGGGCTACTAAATTTTGCGGAAAATTAAAAGGTGTAATGGCCGCAATAACGCCCAATGGTTCACGAATTGTATAACCAAATCTACCCTCTCCGCTTTTAGATGCATCCATCGGAATCATTTCACCAGATAGTCGCTTCGCTTCTTCTGCTGCAAATTTGTAAGTTTCAATCGTTCGATCAATTTCAGCATAGGCATACTTTAACGGCTTTGCTGATTCTAGCGAAATAATGCTAGCTGCCTCATCTCGATTTTCAGTAAATAGAACAGATAGCTGTTCTAAAATCTCTGCTCTTTGAAATGCTGTTAATGCTGCCATTTCGGATTCTGCTGCATGAGCACTTTCAATTGCATGCTGTACATCATCTTCAGTTGCCATCGCAAATTGAGCTACAACCTCTTTTGAGTAGGGGGCTTGAACCTCCATATACTCATTTGTCATTTGCCATTGTCCATTAATAAATAAGCCCTTTTTCAAGACCTCACTCACTCCTCTCTCCAAATGGTTACGTATTCATTTCAGGAAACAAAAAAATGAATACGTAACCATTTTCGAGTAAAAAACAAACTGATGTTCATCAGTTCATTTCTTACTCGTAGTATTTCTTGGGAAAAGTTTAACAGATTCTGTTTGTTGGATGCAAGTGCTTTTTTTCTCCATTACCTCAAATAATTTTTCAATAGCAATAAATCCGAGGCTTTTCTCGGATTCTAAGCCTACTGTTGTTAAAGCAATCGAATGGTGTTTACTAAGCTCCACATTATCAATCCCAATAACATTAAAATCTTTAGGAACTTGAAAGCCCTGTTCTAAACAAAGACTTAATATTTCAATGGCAATTGCGTCTGTTGCAGCACAAATAGCTGTAGGTTTTTTAGGAAGTTCAAGTATTTCTTCAAATGCTCGTTTAATATCATTTTTGTTAGTATTTGTTAAAAACGCCGGCACTGTTTTCGCATCTATATCACTGTCCTTTAATGCATTTTTAAAGCCTTTGTACCTTCCATAAAAAGTACTTATTTCATGTGGACCACCAATCCAGCATATATCTTGATGACCTAAAGATAAAATATGATTCGTCGCTATATAACCAGCTTTCACATTATCAATTTCTACAAAATGCCTATTTTCCTGATGCTTGCGATTATACATAATAAATGGGATACCTAATTTTTCAAGCTTAAAAAATAAGTCATCTTCATATAACATAGACGATAAAATAATCGCATCAGCCTTCGTTTCCAAAACAGCATTATAAATAGAATCTAAATTATCTTCCGTACCAAAATAAACATTTACTTTATAGCCCCGAGCATTAACATAATTAACGATTGCAGTTGTTGTATCGACAAAAAAAGGATTATGTAATGGCCCCGAAATCAATGTAATAATGCCTGTTTTTTTCTGTACAAGTGACCTTGCAATATCATTTGGAATATAGTTTAATTCTTCAATCGCCTTCATCACTTTTTCAATAGTTTTCGGCTTTACGAGTTCAGGAGTATTTAACACTCTTGAAACTGTTGTTTGAGAGACACCCGCATACTTTGCCACATCTTTTGAAGATACCAAAAAACCACCCATTTCATCTTTGTAAGCCTATTTTATACTATTACAGATATAATGTTAATAGATAAGGGAAAGTACAAGTATCACTAATTTCTATTATTAGGGATTATTTTTCCGCTCATATGGCTTAGCTGCTTCACTAGCTTTGAAATTATAAACGGGTGTAATCACTTTTAATATTTCCGCAGTTTCCTCTAGAACAGATGTAATTTCTGACATCGGTTTATATGCCATTGGGGCTTCATCCAATGTTTCTTCGTTTACGGATGTTGTCCAAATACCTTGCATCGTTTCTTAAAATCTTCCATATGTAGTGCTTTTTTTGCAGAACGTCGAGAATACATACGACCTGCCCCATGTGGTGCAGAGTAATTCCAATCTGCATTCCCTTTCCCCATACAAATGAGTGAACCATCTCGCATATTCATAGGAATAACGAGCTTCTCCCCTTTATTTGCTCGAACGGCGCCTTTTCTTAACGTCATTGTTTCCGTATCAATATAGTTATGGATCGTATCAAATGTTTCGCTAAAATGCCAGTTCATATGCTTGGCAATTGTTTCGGCAATTGTCCAGCGATTCATCCGAGCATATTGCTGAGCGATTTTCATATCGTGAATATAATCATGGAAATATTCGCCCTCTAAATAAGCTAAATCTTTTGGTACAATTGGATTTTGCTCTTTATGAGCTTTAATCATCGCTTGAATTTCTTTTTCACGCCCCTGATCTTTCAGTTCGGCTATTTTCACTTTTAAATCTTCCCGTTGCAATGTTTCAAAAGCCCTTTTTTGATGCCAATTTGCTACCTTAGCTCCGACGTAACGCGAGCCAGTATGGATAAGTAAATAATGTGTACCTGCTTTATCTTTTGCAAGCTCTATAAAATGGTTTCCTCCCCCAAGTGTACCAAGCGATAAATTTGTATAGTCATCCTTTAAGCCACTTGCTACAAACTGTCTCCCCTCGAATTCAGCAAAATAGCGTTCAGGAGATACTTCCTGATGGATATCCTTTCCGCTTGGTATATATGCTCGAATTGTAGCATCGAGTTTAGAAAAATCTATATCCGCTTCATTTAACTCAGCTACAAATACCCCGCAACCAACATCAATGCCCACAAGGTTAGGTACTACACGATTTTGAAGCTGAATCGTTGTGCCAATAACACAGCCCTTACCTGCGTGATAATCTGGCATAATCCGTACTTTTGTTCCTTCCATAAAAGCCTGATTTGCCAATTCTTTAATTTGATCGATAGCTGATTGTAATGCTGTATTTGAATAAATTTTTGCTTCCGTAAAACGTCCGTTAATTCGTATCATTTTAACCCCTCCTTCTATTTATACGAAAAAACAATTCATTTTGTTTCAATATAATCCCAATTTATAATAATCAAGGGGCATCAACATTACTTGTTGTTGATTTCTGTTCCGACTGGACGCTTTCCTGGGGAGGTCCTCTAAATGTCATCCACAACTTTGGGTGATGAGCAAAAAAACGAACTACTAAAAAAATGCTCTAAAAGTTTAAATTACTTTTAGAACATTTCCTTTATTGTTTAATCTTCATACTGAATATCTAACTTTTTCGGAATTTCTGGTATATCGTTTGATTTTACATCTACTTCTGCTAAAGCTAACGGATGAAATGGATATTTCTTCTGAACATCGAAAGGAATTGCAGTATTCTCCATTTTATTGTTCATCTGACTACGTGCAAGTAGGCCATTATTCGACAGATCAATGCTCATAATACTGTTAACCGCTTCTTTTAGCATTTCAATATCCTTTGCTTTAAGCGGCATTTGTTCGTCCATTAAAAACGGTTGAATATTGTCTTTAATATAGCCCTGCGCCTCCATCAAACAAGAAAATTCATTCAATTTATTTGCGTATAATTGTAATTGGGACTTTTCTTTTGAACGTTGTTGATTTAGCTCTAGTACTTTTTCCTCAATACGTGCTAAACGTATTTTCGTTAACTCCATAAGATAACTTTGTATGGAATGGATGGAATGAAGAATTAATTCCTCCGCTTCTTGCACTTTTTCATATTGCGCAATACAAACCAATTGTTGCTCATTTAACTTGTTAACACGTTCCTTGAAAAATCCATTTTGTGTATGCTGACCAAAGATGGCCTTCATAAGACCTTTCCCGTGAATTTTTTTATGCTGTGCATCCAATCGATCATATTCACGTAAATATTCACTATGCATATTTCGATATTCTCGTAACATTTGTTGATACGATACAGCCTTTTCTGTAAAGCCTTCTACAATTTCATCCTGCAAATAATCTGTTTGTGAAATTATTTGTAAAAGTTGGTATAATGTTTGAACATTTTTAAATACATTGGCAACCTGTTCGTATTCTTGCTCATATTCGGTCACAATCGCTAAATCACGTTGATAGCGCGAAAATTCGTATTGTGTATCGCCTGTATACTTTTCAATGTTCTTAACAGCGGATTGGAATGGGTCTCTTTGTGGAATAACAGTTAATTCGAAGCGGAAACGTTCAAGCCATTGCAAGAAACGAATTAAAATACCATACGTTTTCTTATCACTATTTTCTGCAACTCGATGAATTTCTGAAATTAATTGCTCGTACTCACTTTTTTTCCAAAGCTCATCACTTTTAATCTGTTTAGCTTCAATTGCTTCTCTTGCAGAGATCGCAACAAAATCACTTATTAAATGACCAAATCGTTCTCTCTCAGCTTCAATAAACGCCTTCGTATTTTCATTTGAATCGATAGCATTGATGACACAAAGAGGCTCAACACCTTTGTTTTTTAACGTTTCCATTAATAATATTTCTGGATTAATAGCCATCGAACCTGAACGTACTACCCAAAAGATCTCGTCCACACGGTTCATCAATGCTTCTGGGAAGTAGGCCATTTCTCCTCCCCCAGCTTCCAATGAAACAGAATCAATAATTGTCACAGATTTTAATAAATCATTTTTTAAATATACTTCTAGATAATCTAAATGTTCTCGTAGTATTTGAGAGGCGAACGTATCGCCAGTCGTCAATAATTCTAGCTTGCTCATATCGAATACGGCTACAACACCATCTAAAAAATACGCCTTTATTTCTTCATGTTCACCGTATCGCAAAAATGTATTTACCCCAGTTGGATGCTGCTCACTAACAGGCAAAACTTGACGTCCTAGTAATCCATTTACCAATGTTGTTTTTCCGACACGTTCTTTCCCAACAATAAGAATCATTGTTTCGTTGTCAGCATCTTGAATGATACGATTTAAGTGTTTAGCTGTATCTTTTACATATGTATTTTGTACAATAATGCCATGTAATTGTCGCAAATGATCCACAAGCTGTGGCAAAATATTATTCGCTGAGGCTGTATATTCGATCGGCACATTATCAATATCTGTCATCCTCAATACCTCTTTTCTATGTATCTAAAGTTATTATAAATGAAAAGATTCCTTTATTAATACATAGTACTAAGAATAAACGATAAAAAAGGACAATATACTTAAATACCGCCGTCACAAATAGGTAAAAAATCTTATTCCACAAAACCTTCTATCGCAGATATTATTCCTCATTCAGACTAAAAGAAATAATAATTATTAGTAAATATTTGTATTGAGTTGATCTTCTTTTTATTCTTCAACTCCAGCCATACGTGCATAAACTGCTCCAAGTGTTGGCATACCACCTTGTGCACCGAATTTCTCCACTGATAACGAAGCAGCAATATTTGCAAAATACACTGCCTGATCTAAAGATTGCCCTTCAACTAAAGCATAAGCGAGTGCACCGTTAAACGTATCACCTGCTCCTGTTGTATCTACCGCTCTCGTCATATAACCCGGAACATGAATAGGGTATTCACCATCAAAATAGCGTGCGCCATCACCACCTAGCGTCATAATCATTTTATTAGGATATTTTTCTAAAACCTGCTCTATATTATCTCCAAAAATTTCAGCACACTCCGTTTCATTCGGTGTGATATAGGTAATATCCTCCATCCATTTCACATCAAAATTTGCCGCTGGTGCTGGGTTTAATAAAACAGGTACATTTGCTTCTTTACAAAGTTTTATTGCAAACGCAGTCGTTTTCATTGGAATTTCTAGCTGCATAATGACCATCTGACTTTTTTGTATGATTTCTTTCGCTGCCTCTATATGTGCAGGCTTTAATTCATAATTAGCGCCAGGTACTACTATGATACGGTTATCATTATTATAGAGTAAAATATTAGCAATCCCAGTAGGTGCCGATACACTTGTAATAGCTTCAGTTTGAATATGCTCTTGTTGTAAAACAGTGCGCAATGTTTCACCAAAACTATCAGAGCCCACACAGCCGATCATTGTGACTTCACTTCCAAGACGTGCCGCAGCTATTGCCTGATTAGCCCCTTTTCCCCCTGGAATCGTTTGAAAATCTTTACCGAGGATCGTTTCTCCCTGCTTTGGAAAATTCCCCATTTGTACAACTAAATCCATATTTATGCTACCGATAACTGTAATCATCTTTATACCCTGCCTTCCATCTTATTTTTTCATTTTAACTGAGAAATCCGTAGAAAGACAGGGCATACCATTAGAAAATTGTGGAGTACTAATCTTCTTATTGATGTTCACCAATTCAGCACAAGCTTCAATTTAAAGTTTTCCTAATAAACCTTTCCTTGACTCCAATTCAATTTTTCTATCACAATCTTCACAAGAAAATTTTCCTTCCATATTTTGTTTATACAATCTATATTTATTTGATCCTTCTACAACCTCAAATGTTTTCTTACAAAAGATACAACGAAGCGAATAGCTAATCATAATATTTCCTCCTTTAAGCCGATATAGTTTTTTTGAGAATATAGAACAAAATATAATGAAATCGAAAATAAAATACTAATAATACCGAAAATAATTGCAGTCATTTGAAGTGTAAATAATTCTGCAAATAGTCCTAATAGTAAGGTTAAGGATATTTGCAAAATATTTTGAAATATATTCGCAAAACTACCGAATCTACCCATTATTTCAGGCGGTACATTTTGCTGATAAAATGTTTCATAACCAGAATTACTAAATGCCATAAAAAATCCTAGAAAAACTAAACTTACAAATGCCAAAATACTTGATGTCGAGGCATAAAAGGCAGTGTAAAACAGCATTGTCAGAAACAAACCAAAAGCTATATATGATCGAGTGGACCATTTTTGGGCGAAGCTTGCGGCAACTATCCCACCGAAAATTGCTCCTGCTCCTGCACTACTCACAAAGGCCCCATATAAACTATCAGATAAAGCTAAATCATGCTTGATAAAAGTGGCTTCTTGAGAATCAAGCGCAAATGCAATCATTAATGCACTTTGAAAGAGGAAATAAATCGTTATAAATAATAAATTTTGTCGAATGAAAGCTAGTACAGCTAGATAGTCACTTTTTAATAGTTGCCACGTAATACATTGCCGTGAAGTTTCCTTCATATCATCTACATCTGGTAAAAAGGAAATAATCAAAGCACAAACAAAAAATGTAAAGCTATTGAACCAAATTGTCACTGTCGTATTAAAAAGAATGATGAGGAGTCCTGCTAGTGCTGGACCTATTAAAAACGAGCCTGAATTGAACGTGCCAAGTATTGCGTTAAAACGTTGTCTATCTTCTGAAGGAACAAACTTCGTAATATAATATGTACTACTAGGTCCAAAGAAGCTACTTGCTATATTCGCTATAAATAACAGCGTATAGATGAGCCAAATAGATTCCATAAACGGCATACAAAAAACGATCAAGCCTCTGATCATATCCGTTGTAATCATCAACTTGCGTTTATTCATACGGTCAATGAAAGAGCCAGCTACCAAACTTGTTAAAACTCTTGCAACTGGTCCGACAATAAAGATTCCAGCCATCGCTGCAGGCGATTGTGTTAAATGCCATACAAATAAATTGAGCGCTACAAGATAAATCCAGTCCCCTAATGTAGAAAAACCTAAGCCCCCAATTAACAAGCTGTATTTTCGAAGGATTTTCATGTTGCTCCCCCTTTATTTTTCACTTGAGTTTTTTCTGTAAACATTTATATAAACTAGCTCATTACTAAAACATGTAGTTGTCTCAGTTTTGGACTGCGCGCTTTATTGATGAATCAATAAACTGGATAGCATTCCATTTATTTACCATAACTCTATTTATATATTATCAAAATATTGCTTCAATTCGTTATACATTTTTTACAAATAAATGACGAATTAAAATAACGTATTTTTATTATGTAAAGTGATTAGGTCTAGACATTTACCGGTCAAAGAGCTTTTTTTCATTACCCACTCCTACCCGAACAATTCCTAAATTAAGCAATAAAAAAACTGAAGACAACAAGTCTGTCTTCAGTCATAAGGAAATCCCTTCAGCTATTAAAATGCAATACGATTTGCTTCATAAGCAGCGATTTGTTCTTCGTATTTAAAGGTAAGAGCAATTTCATCCCAACCATTCAGCAATGTTTCTTTATAGTAAGGGTCGATGTTAAATTTATAAACTACATCATCTTCACCCGTTACTGTTTGTGCCTCCAAATTGACTTCCATCGTGTACGTTTTTTCTAAGCCTTTTGCTAAAATTTCATCACACTCTGCTTCAGCCAGTTTGATTGGTAATATCCCATTTTTGAAGCAGTTATTATGGAAAATATCTGCGAATGATGGTGCAATCACTACATTCAAGCCGTAATCTACTATTGCCCACGGTGCATGTTCACGAGAAGAACCACAGCCGAAGTTATCTTGTGCTACTAAAATCTTAGAGTTTTTGAATTCAGGTTTGTTTAACACAAAGTCTTTTATTTCATTACCATCTGCGTCGAAGCGCCAATGGTAAAATAAATACTGCCCAAACCCTGTACGCTCAATACGCTTTAAAAACTCTTTCGAAATAATTTGGTCTGTATCGACATTTTTACGATCAAGTGGTGTTATCACACTTTTTACGATATTAATTGGTTCCATTTGCAATCATCCTTTCCGTGTAAATGGAATTTACACAGTTTCCTTTACGAATTCACGAACATCCACAAAATGACCAGCAATTGCTGCCGCTGCTGCCATTGGCGGTGAAACTAAGTGTGTACGAGAACCAGCTCCCTGGCGTCCTTCAAAATTGCGGTTTGATGTTGATGCACATCGTTCACCAGCTGGTACTACATCATCATTCATCGCCAGACACATTGAGCAACCTGTCTCACGCCATTCAAAGCCAGCATCTGTAAAGACTCTATCTAATCCTTCTGCTTCTGCTTGTTGTTTCGTCGAATAGGAGCCAGGTACAACAATTGCTGTTACATTTTCATGCACCTTACGCCCTTTGATGACATCTGCTGCTGCACGTAAATCACTTATGCGTGAATTTGTGCAGGAACCGATAAATACGTGTTGAATATCGATTGAAGTTAACGGTTGACCTTCCTCTAAGCCCATATAAGAAAGCGCTTTTCGAAGAGCCGCTCTATCTGACTCATCCTCATAATCTGCTTGTGTTGGAACATGGCTTGACACACCTGAACCCATTGACGGATTCGTTCCCCAAGTGATGATTGGCTCTATGTCTTGTGCTTGAATGATTCGAACTGTATCATATGTTGCATCTTCATCTGATGCTAAGCTTAACCAATAATTCGCCGCTTCCTTAAACTTTTCTCCTTGAGGTGCATGTTTACGTCCACGGATAAAATCAACAGTCGTTTCGTCAGGAGAAATTAACCCTGCCTTTGCGCCCGCCTCAATCGACATGTTACAAATTGTCATCCGTTCTTCCATAGAAAGTTTGTGGATAGCCTCTCCAGTGAATTCCACAATATGTCCTGTACCTACTCCAATCCCGAACTTAGAAATAATCGCTAGAATAATATCTTTTGCAGCTACACCTACAGGAAGTTCACCTTCTACACGAATTTCCATTGTTTTTGGTTTGTTTTGCCATAGGGTTTGTGTTGACAATACATGCTCTACCTCAGATGTACCAATACCGAAGGCAATCGCTCCGAACGCACCATGTGTGGACGTATGAGAGTCCCCACAAACAATCGTTTTACCAGGCTGAGTTAAACCTAGCTCAGGTCCAATTACGTGAACAATACCTTGGTCAGGGTGCCCCATTCCTGCAAGCTCGACACCAAATTCTTCAGCATTTTTAGCTAACGTTTCAATTTGGTTACGTGCAATTGGATCATGAATCGTCGGTAGATTTTTTGTAGGCACGTTATGATCCATTGTCGCAAAGCTTAAATCTGGACGACGCACTTGACGTCCGTTCAAACGTAGACCTTCAAAAGCTTGCGGAGAAGTGACTTCATGAATTAAATGGAGATCAATATATAACAGGTCCGGTTTGCCCTCTTCCTGATAAACGACGTGTTTATCCCAAATCTTTTCAATTATATTTTTTCCCATTATCTTCACTCATTTCTTAAATGTATGTTGTCATAATGCTTTCTGAAACAAAGCTTGTATCTATTTCGTTAATTACTTTATCTGTCCATTCATTTGTCGACATTATACGAGCGCCGTCACTTGCAAGATCTGCAGTGAAATAACCATCATCAAATACTGCACTCACAGCACGTTCAATTTCTGCTGCTTCTTCTTTTAAGCCAAATGAATATTGTAGCATCATAGCAACCGAAAGAATTGTTGCTGCTGGATTAGCTACACCTTGACCTGCAATTTCTGGTGCTGAGCCATGTACTGGTTCATATAGACCAAAATTATCTCCGCGAATGGACGCAGAAGGTAGTACGCCTAAAGAGCCTGTAATAACAGATGCTTCATCACTTAAAATATCTCCAAACATATTTTCAGTAACTACCACATCATATTGACTAGGATTTGTAATTAATTTCATAGCAACTGAGTCAACTAAATTATGCTCTACATGCACATCTGGATAATCCTTTTTCTTCGCTTCTACTACTTCGCGCCATAAACGACTTGTTTCAAGTACATTTGCTTTATCAACAGAGCATAATTTGCCTCCACGTAAACGTGCTAATTCAAAGGCATTTTCAACGATACGCTCAACTTCTGCAGTTGAATAAACCGTTGTATCAATCGCGCCATTTTCAGTACGCATACGTGGTTCCCCGAAGTATACGCCGCCTGTTAATTCACGTACAATTATTAAATCGACATTTTCAGCTACTTCACGCTTTAATGGGGAAGCATCTAGTAAACTCGGGAACGCCTTTACTGGACGAAGATTTGCGAATAAGTCAAAATGTTTGCGAATACGTAGTAAACCTTTTTCTGGACGTAATTCAGGAGGATTATTATCCCATTTCGGACCACCTACGGCTCCAAGTAAAACTGCATCACTGTTTTCGCACATCTCAATTGTTTCATCTGGTAGTGGATTATTGTGTTGGTCGATGGCAGCGCCTCCGATTGTTGCATAACCTAAATGGAATGTATGGTTGAATCGCTTACCAATCACCTGTAATACACGTACAGCAGAAGCAACAACCTCTGGCCCAATTCCGTCACCAGGAAGTACTGTAATTTTTTTCTCCATCGTCAAAACACCTTTCTTTGTATAGCGTTGACTACGCTATTTTAGTAATACTCTCACCAATTTTTATAGGTGAGGTCATCAATATTACGACTACATGTTATTGGCATAATTGCGTTTGGAATGTGCATTATGCTGATTCCATTCACTACCATCAAAACCTGCGACATTTACACAGAAGCTTGAAAATCGATTAACTTACAGGCTGTGCACGAAGGTTTGCTTGTATCAAATGACGGTTAATGGCATTTAAATAAGCTTTTGCCGATTGCTTCCCAAGTTGTATCGATATCTTTTATACACAGCGGGCTAATCCTGTTACAGTAGAGTTTTTTACTGTTCCTACAATACGATGTACCGCATCAAAGTCACCGGGTGACGAAGCAGGAAAACCTGCTTCACTAATTGTCACTCCTAGGCGCTCCGGTTACTTGGCAATTTGTGTTGTATCGAAAATATTAATTTTTCACGCTTGTAGCCACTTCTCTCACAACTTTTTCTTTACCTTCATTGATGAATGGCATCATAGCACGTAATTTAGCACCAACTTCTTCGATTTGGTGATTTGCACCAGCTTCTTTGAATTTTGTATAATCTGGACGACCGTTTTCGTTTTCTTGAATCCAGCGACGAGCGAATGTGCCATCTTGGATATCTGTTAAAACATCTTTCATACGAGCTTTTACGGAGTCGTTGATAATACGTGGTCCTGCAACATAGTCACCCCACTCAGCTGTATCTGATACTGAGTAACGCATTGTTGCCATACCACCTTCAAACATTAAGTCAACAATTAATTTTAGTTCGTGAAGAGTTTCAAAGTATGCTAACTCTGGTTGGTAGCCTGCTTCTACTAATGTTTCAAAACCTGCTTTTACTAATTGTGTAGCGCCACCGCAAAGTACTGCTTGCTCACCGAATAAATCAGTTTCAGTTTCTTCTTTGAATGATGTTTCAAGTAAACCACCACGAGCTGCGCCGATTCCTTTACCGTAAGCTAGAGCTAAATCTTTTGCTTGACCAGTTGCATCTTGATGGATTGCGAATAAGCCTGGTACACCAGCACCTTCTTGGAACTGACGACGAACTAAGTGTCCTGGACCTTTCGGTGCAACTAAGAATACGTCCACATCTGCTGGCGGTGTAATTTGACCGAAGTGAATGTTGAAGCCGTGTGCAAACATAAGTGCTTTACCTGCTTCAAGATGTGGAGCGATTTCAGCCTCATATACAGCTTTTTGACGCTCATCCGGAAGTAAAATTTGGATAACATCTGCTTCTTGCGCTGCTTCAGCAACAGTCTTTACATCTACTCCATCCGCTTTTGCTGCATCGAAAGATCCACCTGGACGAACTCCTACTACTACATCGAATCCTGATTCTTTAAGATTTAGGGCATGTGCATGACCTTGTGAACCATAACCGATGATTGCGATTTTTTTCCCTTTTAATACTTCCTCGTTGATGTTTTGATCATAATACATAGTAGCCATTGTTGTTTCCTCCTAATTTTTGGTTTGTTTTTTTAAACTTCGGATGCCAGTAAACCACTAAGGGCTATGTATCCAAAGCTATCCATTTTATATGCAAACTATTTTAAAATAGAGAGCTGCGAATTTGAGATTTTTTGTGTTTCACGAACAGATGCAGTAGCCCCTGTACGCGTTAATTCTTTAATACCATAAGGTCGAATAAGTTCAATAAAGGCATCAATCTTATCTGGATCTCCTACAACTTGATAGGTGACAACGTTTTTCGCTGTATCAATAATTTGTGGACGGAATGGTTCAACAATTGAATTCATTTCCAGACGTAAATTTGGTGGTGAAATTACCTTTACAAGCGCTAACTCGCGTAGCACGATTGATTTATCTGTTATGTCATTGACCTTTAACACATCAATTTGCTTTGATAATTGCTTCACTAGCTGTTCAATTTTACGCTCATCCTCTACGTTTACAACAAAAGTCATTTTCGAAAAGTTTGGCTGTTCAGTATGACCAACTGTAATTGATTCAATATTGAATTGGCGCTTCATAAGTAAACCTGTTACACGGTTTAAAACACCGCTTTGGTTAATCACTGTTACTGTAATTACTCGTTTCAATTCTTTTTCACCCCAATCATTTCATGTAAGCCTTTGCCTGGTGCTACCATTGGGTAAACACATTGAAGTTGTTTTACACGACAATCAATTAACGCTGGCTCATCAGAAAGTAGTGCCTCGCGGAAAATACTCTCTGCTTCATCGATTGTGTTAATTCGATAGCCCTTCAAATTATATGCATCGGCTAATTTAACAAAATCTGGTTGGATCGGCATAAGTGAAGATGAATAACGCTCTTCATAAAATGTTTCTTGCCATTGGCGTACCATTCCTAAACAGCTGTTATTTAAAATCACGATTTTTACCGGTAAGTTGAACTCTTGCAGGATAGAAAGCTCTTGCGCAGTCATTTGGAATCCTGCATCACCTACAATGGAAACAACTTTTTTGTCTGGCTTCGCAAACTGGGCGCCAATTGCAGCTGGGAAGCCGAAGCCCATCGTACCAAGTCCACCAGACGTTACCCATCCATGATCATTGTTTAATCGATAATATTGTGCAGCCCACATTTGATGCTGCCCAACATCTGTCGTGACAATTGCATCACCTTCAGTAATTTTATGCACAAGCTCTAATGCTTCCTGCGGTAATACTTCTTTGTCCCCCGGCTCCTTGCTGTACCATAATGGATATTCCTTTGTATGATTATTTAAGAATGTTAGCCATTCTGCTGTATCCGGACCATCGAAGTCTTTTTTCAATAATGCTTTTAAAGCTTCTTTAGCATCTGAAACGATTGGGATGTCTGTTGGCACGTTTTTTCCAATTTCCGCTGGATCAATATCGATGTGTACGATTGTCGCATTTGGAGCAAATGTCGCCAAATTACCAGTTAAACGATCATCAAAGCGAGCTCCGATATTCAACAATAAGTCTGACTTTGTAATAGCTGTATTGGCTGTTACAGTTCCATGCATTCCTGCCATGCCGATGAATAAATCATGCTCTCCATGGATTGAACCAAGTCCTAGCAAAGTGTTTGCTACCGGAATTTGGTATTTTTCAGCGAATGCTGTTAACTCTTCTTTGGCATCTGCGAAGAGAACACCAGCACCAGCTAAAATAACTGGTTTTTTGGCCAATGAAATCGCCTGTATAGCCTTTTGAATTTGTAAATAATTTGGTTTGTACGTTGGTTGATAACCTGGTAAATATATTTCATCAGGTGCCTGTGGTGGGGTCTCTACATCAAATAGCATTTGAGACACGTTTTTCGGAAAATCAACTACAACCGGGCCCTTTCGACCAGTACTCGCAATATGGAATGCCTCTTTAACAATACGCGGGATATCATTAACATCCTGCACCTGATAATTGTGCTTCGTAATTGGTGTCGTAATCCCCATAATATCCGCTTCTTGAAAAGCATCTGTACCAATTACAGCCGTTGAAACTTGACCTGTGAAAACAACTAATGGAATAGAATCAATCATTGCATCAGCAATACCAGTTACTAAGTTCGTTGCCCCCGGTCCACTAGTTGCAATAACAACACCCGGTTTATTGGAAACACGTGCATAACCTTCCGCTGCATGAATTGCACCTTGTTCATGTCTAGTTAAAATATGACGAATCGGATTTTTATAAATGGCATCATAAATTGGTAGTACCGCTCCACCTGGGTAACCAAAAATAATTTCAACACCTTGTTCATGAAGTGCCTGCACTAATACGTCAGCACCATCTTTCGCTTGATAGGTTTGTTCAGCTTTTGCTGATGTTGCTAATTCTTCTTTTTCATTGATAGAAACATTCGTACTCATCAAATATGCCTCCTTCTTATCATTCAATTTCACATATCAGTAATGCGCATCATTGAAGTGTTACTAGCTGGTTCTCCCATTGAAAAGAGGTAACAGACTCTTTCAAACGTCGTTAAAAAAATAAAAAGCCTTTTTCTCCACACGCAAAGAACTACCTTGCGTAGGGATGAAAAAGACTTTCCATGGTACCACCCTTGTTTATAGCAAATAATTGCTACCTCGCGAATAAATGTAAGTATTTATGCACCTATGCGAAATCACTCGCATCCAAAACGATGTCATAAATCATTTATTCATTAATAACGAGCACTTTCGATTATGCCCGGAGCTATCTAATTGCGTACACGCGTTTAATAGCTCACTCCGAGGGGATGTCGGATCTAGTTGTATCGCCGGCTTCCAGCACGACCGGCTCTCTGGTAGATACAAGGCTCTAGAACCTTTAACCTCATCAACGTTTTACCTTTTTAAATTTTCATTACGCCACCTGTAGAGGCGTTTGTTACTAATTTAGAATATCTTGCTAGCCAACCACGCTTAATTTTCGGTTCAAATACCGGTAATTTTGCACGGCGCTCCGCTAATACTTCATCTGAAACTTCTAAATTGATCGTACGATTTGGTAGATCAATTGTGATCACATCGCCATTCTCTACTAAAGCGATAGGACCGCCTTCTGCTGCCTCTGGTGAAATATGTCCGATTGAAATACCGCGAGATGCACCGGAGAAACGTCCATCCGTAATTAACGCAACCTTTGTACCAAGACCGCGACCTTGAATTGCAGAGGTTGGTGCTAGCATTTCAGGCATCCCAGGGCCACCTTTTGGTCCTTCATAGCGAATGACGACTACATGACCCTCTTTTACCGTTCCGTTATCAATATTTTCCTGTGCTGCATCTTGTGAATCAAAGACGATTGCTTCACCTTTGAATACTTTGATAGAAGGGTCTACAGCGCCTACTTTAATAACTGAACCGTCTGGCGCGATATTACCAAATAAAACTGATAAACCACCAACTGGGCTATAAGGATTATCTTTCGTACGAATAACTTCATCATTTGTAATGTGATAATCCTTTACAAGTTCGCCCATTGTTACTCCTGCAACAGTTGGTCGATTTGGGTGAATAGCACCCGGAATAGATACTAATTCATTAATAATGGCACTAACGCCACCTGCTTTATTTATATCATCCATTGAAATATCTGAAGCAGGCATAATTTTCGCTAGATACGGAACACGCTCTGCTACTTTATTAATATCTTCAATGTTATAATCGATTTCAGCTTCATTGGCGATTGCTAATGTATGGAGGACTGTATTTGTCGAACCACCCATCGCCATATCAAGTGCAAATGCATCATCAATTGCTTCTTTAGTAATAATGTCTCGAGGCTTGATGTCCTCTTTAACCATACGGACTAATTGTTTAGCTGCTTCTTTAATAAGCTTATGGCGCTCTTCAGAAGTAGCTACGATTGTTCCATTACCAGGTAAAGCTACTCCTAGCATTTCCATTAAGCAGTTCATAGAGTTTGCAGTAAACATTCCTGAACATGAACCACATGTTGGGCATGCATTGTTTTCAATATCTAACAGCTCTTCAGATGACATTTTGCCTGATTTAAGAGCTCCTACACCTTCAAAAACTGAAGTTAATGAAAGTTGCTTGCCAGTAGCAGAAGTACCTGCCTCCATAGGACCACCAGATACGAAAATTGATGGTACGTTAGTACGAACTGCTGCCATTAACATCCCCGGTGTGATTTTGTCACAGTTAGGAATATAAAATACGCCATCAAACCAGTGTGCATTAATAACTGTTTCAGCAGAGTCTGCGATAATTTCACGGCTTGGTAACGAGTAACGCATACCAATGTGCCCCATTGCAATACCATCATCTACACCGATTGTGTTAAATTCGAATGGAATTCCACCCGCTTCAATAATGGCCTCTTTGACAACATCAGCAAATGTACGTAAATGAACGTGACCTGGTATAATGTCGATATAAGAATTACAAACCCCGATAAATGGCTTGCCTAAATCTTTCGCTTTTACTTTGCCTGTTGCATATAAAAGACTTCGATGTGGCGCACGATCTACGCCTACTTTAATCATGTCACTTCTCATTTTAAACGCCCCTCATTTATTGCTATGTTCGTTGCTATATACGAAATGTTCTGTCTATTTTATTTTTGCGTATATGTTAATCGCCTAAGACAACTAACTGCTGTAACGAACTTGTTAAATTGTTGTTATCATAGTACGAAAAAAAGGTCTCGTCAACAGTATTTTTTGAATTGTCTAAACAATTTAAAAAATCCACAAAATTTGAAATCGTTTTCATGCTGACTAATCGTCGTTTTTATCTCGCTCCTGTGAATATTTTGACATTTCGTTCAAATTTTAATTTTTTCAATAATCTTTTAATAATTTTTGCTTAATCTTTCAAAAGAGAAGAACTGCAATTAACGAGATAGCGCTTATAATGTAAATAATTTTCTTAAGTACCCTGTCAAAAACACATTATCAGGATCACATTGACTTCGAATGGCTAAAAATTTTTCAACATCCGGGTATAGCTCGTATACATAATTAGCAGTTAAATGATTTAGTTTGCCCCAATGTGGTCGTCCCTTATATTTCTTCATCATCGTATGGACCCATTCAAAATAAGGACCTTCCTGCATTCCTTTATACATATGAAAGGCAATAAACGCTGTTTCTCGACCTTGGGTTGGACTTAAAAAACCTGCTTCACCTGCTGTCGTCCGACATTCTAACGGAAAATGCACATTAAAAATTCCACTATTAAAAGTTGAATGGATCTCCTCCATACATGACTCAAATTGCGTTAATGGAATAGCATATTCACTTTCTTGAAACTTTACGCTACGTGGAGACGGATAAATTTCATAGCTTATCCCCATTTTCTCCCCTTCTACAACATTTGCTGCAGCTAACTTACTCATAGCACCACTAAACGATGGCCTCCATTTACAAAGTTCTGACATAGCAAAAAAAGCACCGTTCTCTACTATTTGAAGTTTCAATGTTTCAATTCTTTTACTCCATTCACTCTGATAAACAGGCGCTATAGCGTTCATACGCTTTACTTGAATTGTTTCGCTACCAGGGAAATAAAACCACTCAACATGTCGATGCTGTCGAATATCTTCAGCAAATATCGCCAACCCATTTGCTAAAGTATCTCTTGTGCTTACATAATGTAAACTGTAAAGAGGGATTACTTTGATCGTCACTTTAACAAGCACACCAAGCATACCTAATGAAACATGTAAAGCTTCCGATAAATCATCCATTCCTCTCATATGCTCCCTATAAGTACCTGTACCATCTACAAACCCCCATTTTGTTACAGCTGAGGATAGCGACCCGAGTGTTACGCCCGTTCCATGGGTCCCTGTTGACACTGCTCCCGCAATCGTTTGCTCTTGAATATCGCCGATACGAAAAATATATACATTTCTTAAAAAATGTAGCCATCTCTACTGTGACACAACTTATATCTTCCGACTTTCGTATGTGTGTCTTCCTTATTCTCCGAGTCTGATTTCGCAAAAAGCTACTGCCATTTAGTATGACTCTCCAAAGGCTTAAATTCCGCAGTATCGTTGCGTACACATCTAAGGGTTAGTTTTTAGTTAAGCTCCTTAGATTGAATAATTTGCTAAGTTAATGCTTGCGTTCAAATCTCTATCCATCTTTAATCCGCAAGAGCAGATAAATAATCTGTCTTTCAATCTCAAATCGATTTTGATTTGTCCACAACTAGAACAAGTTTTTGATGATGGATACCACATCTCGCAGTCCCTGCAGACTTCCAAAACAAAACCTCTTGTTCTTTAGTTGGCTTTAGTTTTATCTTTGTCGCCATTATCATTGTTTTTCACCTTGACTTGATGTACTGACTCGACAATAGCCAATGACCAACTTTTGTTTAGCAAATTTCCCAATGGACGTTCATTCCATGCGTATCACCTCTCTTTCACTAGGATAAAATCACATTACCCTATTTAGAGAGGTTGTTAACATTTTTATAGTTGTATATATTTTTCTTGTTCACACGGAGGCGCAACCCTTCATGCAGTCTTTCTCTCACGAGTAGACCTCTTATGTTTTCACATAAGCGCAGACTATATCTTCATCTTATTTTCTAATAAGAGCCACATTTTTCTTCCGCCATTCGCTTGCGGTTTTACTCTCCCTCAAGGAGATAGTCGTTGAACGTCTTCCTTGTCTCATTTGAGATTTAGGACTTTCGCTGCTAAACATCCATTGTCAAAGCACTTAGCGCCACCGTTTTCCGTTGTCACGATGATCCTTTACGGACACTGAGTGATTTTTTTCAGCTTATGCCATCCTTGTTATTTTTTCTGCTTTCGCACCGTTACGTCTGCCGTTTCCAGCTCCGCTTTGGTCACAAGGCTTTAGGAGTTAAAAGCAATTAACGTGGAGTTCGCACCAATCGCTTGATACGAAGGGTATTTTGTTATAAATTTATGCTTCTATACAGATTTGTATAGGTTTGTCTAAATTTGTTGTAACAGTTTAGTTACCCATATTTATAAGGGCAAATCCATGCTTCGCAAGCAATGGTCCTATTTCATATAAATAAGTCCCTGCCCAAAGAGTCGCTTCTTGTTTCTCCTCATTCACTGCTATAAGCCCACGCATATTATGTAAAGACAATGCTATATGCTCAGGCATCGCAACAGCGCTAAAGGAGTGAGCTGCACCTGTGACACGAATCGTTTTTCCAAATTCACGTGCATGCCCCACGATATTTGTAACCTCTTCAATAGAACGAGGTAAGTACATCTCAGATGGATAAGAGATTACATTACCTGCCCAGTTTGTCCACTTCTCACCATTTTTCCATTTATCTATAGAAAACATTGTCCATCCCCCCTATAGGTTGTATAAGCTCCTACATACTTGTCCCCTCTAACTCCATGTAGTTCTTTAAATCTTTCGCAAAGTTCTCCAGCCTTCGCATGCCGGAAATAAAGCGTGTCCCCTACGTGAACATTTTTATGTTTTACCTTAACGGGTGTCTGAACTTCTCCTGCGCCTTCTAGGTTAAGATATGAAAAAAAGGTTGGATCATAGAATACCGGTAAGCGATCAGCACTAATTGCCCCTGACGCCGTATAGCCTCCGCCGTGACAAACAACAATATTTTTTTCTGGCTTTCTTGTGACACTTAAAGCAAATCCAGCTGCCTTTTCCAACTGTAGATGCGTAAATTGGTCGAATAAAGCAGGTGCATAAAATGCTGAGCCAACCGTAATTTCTGTTACCTCCTTTTGTTGTGCTGTGTATGCCATACTTCCTGAACCACCACCATTTACAAAGTGCAAACTTGGAAAATATGCTTTTATATGCGCAATGGCTAATCTACGAAACTGAGTAACTTGCTTTTTAGCTTGCAATTGCATAACTTCAATCAATTTTCCTTTCACAGAATTAGCTGGACGATTACCAACTCCTGCAATTTGGGCCTCGTAACCCATCGCTCCAACTACCTCAATAAAAGCCTGATTTTTAATATATTCGAGGAATGGTGTTAGTGACTCAAGTGAATGGAGCGAAGAGCGTTTTGTACCAAAATAAAGCATCTTAAAATCCGTGGATACATTAATATCAATACATACTCGCACACGAACGCCTAGCTCTCGCCCTAGTTCCGCTAAAAATCGAACATGTTCTAACCTATCGACCATAAAAGTGACAGTTTTTTCTGCCTTTACGAAGTGCAATAACTGACGTACAGCAGCCTCTTCCATCACCGGATATCCTAGCAATAAATCATCAAAATGCTGTTGAAGTAAAAATATTGTTTCTGCCGCAGTAAACGTCATAAATCCCTTCACATTGGGGAGATTATTTTGTATATAGCGTAATATCTCGACAGAACGAATCGATTTCGTAGCAATACGTATATTTTTCTGCCCACAGGAGTCATATACAGTCGCTATATTGTGATCCAGTGCATCAAAGTCCACCCAAGCAAAAGGACGCTCTAGTTCACGGAACGCTCGATCAAATCTAGTGGTCATCCTACCCCTCCTTTGTTTGTATTTTGTCTTTGACATTTACCGTAGAAATTCCTTTTAATTCTATGCAAATTCTATGAGGACAAATAAAAAACAACCGTGGACATGTAATAAAATATGCCTTCACGGTTGTTTTAATAATGGACAAGCATTTAACTCACCTTTCTATTTTTCAAGAGATTACGAGGAGAATATAAAATCCGCTGCTAAGTTTAATAACACTAGCAGATGCAAGCCTGCAATAAGAAATCCTTGGCGATTTAAACGTTTCATAGCTGTCATATTCATATAGACCACTCTCCTTTTTTCACATTATACGCTCAGAAAAATCAATTTTCAAACTATTCTCAACATTAAATTTTATTCATTTTTCTGACAAACAGACCCAAATATGGCATGATAATAAGTGAAATTATACCTATAAGGAGTGTGAAAAGGTTGAAAAAGGCTTTATTAGTAATTGATTATACGTATGATTTTGTCGCTTCTGATGGAAAACTAACATGTGGGGAGCCCGGTCAAGCACTAGATCAAAAAATTTCTTCTTTAATTCACCAATTTATTGCTGAAAAAGAATTTGTTGTTTTTGCAAATGATTTACATGAGGAAGATGACCCATTCCACCCTGAAACCAAACTCTTTCCTCCTCATAATATTCGCGGCACTAAAGGACGCCATTTATTCGGGCAAGTTGGTGAACTGTATAACCTTCACAAAGATAAAGTGATGTGGCTCGATAAAACGCGTTATAGCGCATTTGCAGGAACTAATTTATCGATTTTATTGAATGAGCGAGGGATTAAAGAAATTCATTTAGTTGGTGTTTGTACTGATATTTGTATTTTACACACTGCGGTTGATGCTTATAATTTGGGCATATCAACGATCATTTATGCAGATGGTGTTGCAAGTTTTGATGCTGCAGGTCATGAATGGGCATTGCGTCATTTTAAGCACACATTAGGTGCAACTATTATTAAGTAATCCATTTCTCGTTGGCGTAATGTAGTTTCTTCGCTACAGAAAAAACACTTACAGATGTTTTTTTCACAAAAGTGAGGTATCAGCATAAGCTAAATATTAATAAAACCTTTTTGTGAATTTGTAATAATTACTAAAGAAGCGAGGCGCGTTTAATATACTCCATTCAGGGCATAACTAAGCAATCGCCATTATATCTTAGTTTAAGGAGATGAAAAAAATGATTAGCTTCATTTGGTATTTAATCATCGGCGGAGTATTAGGTTGGTTAGCTGGCGTAATTTTAGGTAAAGATGTACCTGGCGGCATTATTGGAAATATTGTTGCTGGGGTTGTCGGTTCGTGGATCGGTAGTATGGTTCTTGGCAACTGGGGTTGGCGAGTTAGTAATTTTTACGTATTCCCAGCATTAATTGGTGCTGTCGTGCTGATCTTCATCGTAAGCCTTATTTTAAAAGGTATGCGTAAAGCAACCTAAATATGTAATAAAGAGCCATCATTTTTGATGGCTCTTTACTTGTTGTAAAAAAATTGTGTTCATACATAAAAATCAAATCGCTCTTCGGCAAAACGGAAGATTGATTTCCGTTCCGGCTGTGCGCTTAGTTGTTGCTGTTGTTGCTGTCGCTTCACTTTCGCGCAGAGCAAAGCTTCCCTGTGGCATCTGATAAGTCGCTTGGGGCCAAGCCATAACGAAGATCAACAAAGATGTATCTTCTGTCATTGCACCCATAAAGTAGTTTACCTTTCTTTATATAGGACTACTTCTTTTAGCTCATCATGATAATCATTATATAAATTAAAATAATGTAACACCTTATTAACATATTCATCACTGTGATTGTATGTATAGACCGCCTGCCGAATATGACCATCTACTGCACCATTTTTCGATAAATAATTCGCGGCACTAAATATAGCGTCCTCAATATCATAAGGATCTGCTATTCCATCTCCATTTGCATCTACTCCGTATCCACCATATTTTTGAATGATTTCTGGATTCATTAATTCAGTCTTCGATATATCCCCTTTTCCTAACCCCGAGCAGGATGAATGTTTCCATCCGACAAACGTACAAGGCATAAATTGTAAATGTCCTTCTGCCCCAGCTGGTGAAACGAGCGAACTCATTGAGGAAAATCGTGTTTCAACTCGATGATGGGCGGCAAGCAACGTCCAAGGCACACCGTATTTCGCTTCCGCTGCTATATAGATGGGAATATATTGCTCAGGAATGTTCATATCGAAATTTTGTTGAATTTCTTCTAGTTCTTTTTGCTTTGCTAATTTTTCAAATATAGTTAATGTTTGTAGCTCCTTCCATGCAAAAAAGGCGAAAACACAAACAGTTATCGCAATTGGTATTAGTAAAGCTATCATGCCTAATTGAACGGAAGGCGATAGCTTCGGTTGGTTTTTCTTCTTTTTATTCGCCATATGTCACACCTAATCTCTCTATTACTATTTCTATTTTACCAAAATTACCGTTATTTGTAGTAGATTTTTCCGAATATAATTACCACTATTTTAGTAGTTGAAAAGATAGGGAAAAATATAGTAAAATATAATTCGATTAATTTTATGGATAATTACAGGGAGGAATTTGTTTTGTGGAAAGACTTTAAAGAGTTTGCTATGAAAGGCAATATTGTCGATCTAGCAGTGGCAGTAGTAATCGGTGGTGCTTTCGGTAAAATTGTTACCTCCTTAGTTGAAAATATCATTATGCCATTAGTCGGTATCTTAACTGGTGGTATTGATTTAACAGAAAGCTTTAAGTATGGCTCAGGTGATGCTCAAGTAAAATTAGGCGTATTTTTACAGTCGATTCTTGACTTTTTAATAATAGCATTTGCAATTTTCATGGCATTACGAATTATGACCAAACTATCTCGTAAAAAAGAAGAGGCTGTTGTGGAAGAACCAGCACCAGAGTTAGATTCTAAAGAAGAGCTTCTAAAAGAAATTCGAGATTTATTAAAAAAAGAACAAGCTTAAACCATATTCAAAAAAATCTGCCCATTACCACAGATAAGCCGAGGTAATGGGCAGATTCTTTTTTATTGAAGAGATTTATTTATGGACGCAAATTCCATGGTTCAAATACCCCCACATGTTTTTCCGGTATTTCTTGTTTTATTGCATCAATAATTCCTTGTGCAATTTCACTATTTGTTAGCCATCTTGAAGAGTTGTTCTTTTCTATGACAAATCCAAGTTGCACTTCTCGATAAACTATATTAGGAAGTAAATAACTTTTGATACCGTCATTTTTATGAAAGAGCTACTTCCTTTTATATGGTATAAAATTATATTTTTTGTAGTAGGAATCGCTTCTAACAGTGACTCCCAAACTCTTTTATCAAAACCATGAATCCAAGCAATCATACAATCAAATGTTCCATTTTTTTGCTGAGACTCTGTTAATGCCAATTTAAAGTGATTGTATTTCGTATAATCAACTAATATAGGTGACAATTTCGAATCATTTTTAACTTCATCTATCAAATTTTGCATTTTCTTTTGTTGTCTACCGATAACGGTTACATAATTACCTTGCTGTATAAGCCATAAAGAAACATCCTTTAGCATACCTGTCCCACCTATCACTAACCAATTTTTCATTTTATTTTCCTCCCTCACTTATCTCCTACTATTCCTAGATGATTAAATTTAAATAATCTCTCTAATTTTCTGAAATTATCTTGTTCTTCTTTAGTATACATGTTAAATTGGTAACTATTATTGAGAATATTGGGACAAGAAGTTCTAATCTTTTAGATATTTTGACTCCCCATTATTATGATGAAGAAAAGAGTGACGACATGACAAACAGCAGAAGTATTGAAACAAAACTTGTACAACTTGGCAATTTAAGTGATCCGTTAACAGGTGCTGTTAACCCACCAATCCATTTATCGACAGCGTACAAACATACAGGTATCGGTGAATCCACTGGTTTTGATTACACACGGACAAAAAATCCAACTCGTGCACTATTAGAAGCCGGAATTGCGGATTTAGAGGGCGGAGATATGGGCTTTGCCTGTAGCTCTGGTATGGCGGCGATTCAATTAGTTTTATCATTGTTTAAGCCTGGTGATGAATTAGTGGTGCCTGATGATTTATATGGTGGTACATATCGACTTTTTAATTTCTTTGAAGAAACATATAATATTAAGCCTGTCTACTCAAAATTCGAATCGGTTGAGCAGGTAGAAGCATTAATCACCGACAATACGCGTGCCCTATTCATTGAAACGCCGACAAATCCGCTTATGCAGGAATTTGATTTGAAATTATATGCGGAATTAGCTCACAAGCATGGAGCATGGTTAATTGTCGATAACACGTTCTATACACCTTATTTCCAACGTCCAATCGAATTAGGTGCAGACATTGTCATTCATTCAGCAACTAAATATATTGGCGGTCATAATGATGTGTTAGCTGGTTTAGTCGTCGCTAAGGGTGCTGAATTAGCAGAACGCATTGGCTTTATTCACAATGGTAGCGGTATGGTATTAGGTCCGATGGATTCCTGGTTACTTATTCGCGGATTAAAAACATTGCATCTTCGATTAAAGCAGCACGATGCAAACGCAAAAGCAATTGCTGCCTATTTAGAGGAAGAAGAGCTTGTAACAGACGTGCTCTACACAGGAAAAGGTGGTATGCTTTCATTCCGCTTGAAAAAAGCCGAGTGGATTGACCCATTCCTTCGAAACCTGAAGTTAATTACATTCGCTGAAAGTCTTGGTGGTGTTGAAAGCTTTATTACATATCCTGCTACTCAAACACATGCGGATATGCCTTATGAAGAACGTATTGAACGTGGAGTTTGTGACCGATTACTCCGCTTCTCTATTGGCGTTGAAGAAGCTGAAGATTTAATTGCGGATTTAAAACAAGTATTCGATACCCTTAGAAAAGAGGCTTAATGATGAAGCAGCATATTGAAACAAGTTTAATTCACGCAGGTGTTCGTGACGGCTATGAAAATAAAAAAGGTGCAGTCAATGTGCCTATGTATTTATCATCTACTTTCCATCAGGAGCGTATCGATGAATTCGGCGAATATGATTATGCACGTTCTGGCAACCCTACGCGGGATGCATTAGAAAAAGCAGTAGCAGAGCTTGAAGGTGGGGTCAGAGCTCATGCATATTCTTCTGGAATTGCCGCAGTATCTGCAGCATTAATGCTATTATCTCAGGGTGATCATATAGTTATTACAGAGGATGTTTATGGAGGAACTTACCGCTTCGTCTCAAAAGTCTTACCACGCTTCGGTATTTCACATACTTTCGTCGATTTCACAGATTTAACGGCGGTAGAAGCTGCCATTACACCAGCTACAAAGCTTCTCTATATGGAAACACCGTCGAATCCAACACTTGGCATCACAGATATCCGTGGAGTAGTAGCACTTGCCAAGCAGCATAATTGCTTTACGTTTTTAGATAATACTTTTATGACACCTTTACACCAACGCCCACTAGAGCTAGGTGTCGATGTTGTTATTCATAGTGCTACAAAGTTTTTATCTGGGCATTCCGATATTATTGCAGGATTAACAGTCACTGCTGATGAAAAGATCGCTCAGGACCTTTACTTTATCCAAAATTCATTCGGCAATATATTAGGTGTACAGGACTGCTTTACATTATTGCAAAACATGAAAACAACTGATGTGCGTTTTAGTCGATCTACTGAATCGGCACAAAGGATTGCGGAGTTTTTAGATACAAACGCTCTTGTCGAGCAAGTATACTACCCTGGGCTTGCATCACATCCTGGTTATGAGATTCACCAAAGTCAGTCAACTAGTACAGGTGCAGTATTATCCTTCCGCCTCCCTAGCTATGAAGCTGCAAAAGCACTTGTAGAAGCGATGAAAATTCCAGTGTTCGCTGTCTCTTTAGGTGGCGTAGAATCGATTTTATCCTACCCTGCTAAAATGAGTCATGCAGCAATGGAGCCTGAGGAACGTGCAAAACGTGGTATTACTGATGGTTTATTACGTTTCTCAGTAGGGCTTGAGCATGTTGACGATCTGATCGCGGATTTCGCTCAAGCATTGGAGGTTGCCGCAAAGACAATATAATAGAACAAACGCGTTTCCCAAATTTGGAAACGCGTTTTATTTATGACCTTCTAGATGATTCAATTGTTCACACGAGCTAGTACTCGATATAAATAATCTCCATGTCCCTTCGCTAGTGTTACTTTTTGTTCATCTGATATCCAGTAAAATGAAAATTCTAAGTCTGCCTCGTTTACACCTGTCGGACAATGCATCCACGAATCTCGTTTTTCATTTGCCGTTAAATGATAAAAATAGCGCTTTTGTAATACCCCTGAATGATGATTAAAATAATCTTGGGCAATTAACCCCTTCACTACTAAATAGTCTAACCCCGTCTCCTCCAACATTTCCCGAGTTACTGCTTCTAGCGGTGTTTCCCCTTCCTCTACCGTGCCTTTAGGAATTTGAATCCCTGCTCCTTCTGTATTTTGCTCAAATACTAGCACTTGTAACTGACCCTCATGCTCTCTCGTAATATAGCCAAATGCTTTTTCAACAACTTGCATGAAGTCATCCCCCTTTTCGTGATTCATGTTACAATAAATAGAAAAATTGGAATTGCAGGTGATAAGTATTGAGTTCAATTATACGATATATGCAAAAGAATGACATCATTTCTGTACAAGAAATTGCCAAAAAGAGTTGGCACCAAACATATGAAGGAATTATCCCTCCTAAGGTTCAAGATCGTTTTTTACAAGCCGCTTATAGTAGAGACCGATTGCAAGGTCGTTTGGAAAAAAGTTTATTTTTAGTTGCTATAATTGGAGAAACGATTGTAGGTTTTGCCAATTTTTCAAATGTTGTAAATGGAGAGGCAGAGCTTTTCTCGATATATTTACTTCCTGAAACTCAAGGCAAAGGAATTGGTACAGCCCTATTACAGGAAGGGATCAAAATGCTTCCAGATTTAACGTCACTTTTAGTTTGTGTAGAAAAGGAAAATACGATTGGTATGAACTTTTACGAGGCAAAGGGCTTTAAAAAAATAGAGGAATTTGACGAATTATTTGATGGTCACTTATTGAAAACAGTTAAACTTACCTTAACACTAACTGCTTAGTGCAACGGAGTTAAAACTTACTCCGTTACACATTTTATATGTAATCTAAGCAAGATGGATTTGCTCTGATTGGATCACAAGTGCTGTTAAGCCTGAATGAGTCCCAGATTCATGGGCCTCTCCTGTTTGCCAAAGAACACCTTCTCCAGTCTTTAAAATTACTTTCTCTTGATCCTCACCACAAACCCATCCTTCTCCTTGAATGACAATAAACAACTGTGGTACAGGCGCCTCATGCATCCCAACAACACCACCAGGTTCTATATAAATGAAGCCAATATTAGCAGGCCCCACAGTCTTCATGATTTTCGTATAAAAAGCATCTATCGATTGATAATTATTGATTTGATTGGCCAATTCTTGTGTGAAATTATATTTTTCCATGTAATTTGCATGCTCCTTTCTCTTATTAAAAGCCAAAATTATTATTTGCAAACTATTTTATACATTAAAAACAACGTCTATATATTCATTGTCATGTAGCTTATTTTCAAATCCTTTTTCCAACTTTATTTTTACGATTCTACAATAGCTGCTCGACATCATCATAGGTAAGTCGGAATATTTTTGTATCAGCCGTAATACTCATAAAATACTCTTTTACGTTTTCTAATCCGAATTGCTGTTCAAGGGCTGACCATTCATCAGGCGTTAGGAAAACAAAGCCTAATGTATCTGAGCCTATTGATTCCATCCACATGCGGATTTCATAATCAGGCTTTAAAATCTCGGTTAAGGCAATGATAGTTGGATCACAGCTATCATCCTCCTCCATCACCACAAGAGATTTTTTATCACCATAGATAATATATACATCAACACCTCTCTCATTGTTTACAACATGCTCATACGTTAACTTCCCTGTGTTTAATAGTTTCTCGCTATAATGGACAATATCAGCATTGTCTTCACACCAGTCAATCCAAAAAACGTGTTCCGCTAATTTTTCATCATCAGGATTCGTTAAATAGTTTTGAATAAATGTAATATCTCGCATTCCATCACCCTCCTTTAAAAACACTGTAAAACTACCCATGCTTTATCAAATTGTTTATTTTTACAATCTTCCTCACGTATCCAGAAGTACAATCTGCCACTATCGCCCCACATAAGCCCTAAATCATCCTCCGTATCAAATTGGAGTAATAATCGCCAATCAGTTGCGCCTGCCTCTAATTCCTTTCGCAAAGGATCGTTATACCCTGTTGAGTCTCCACAATATAAACCATTTGTCACCAGTTGGCATTCTAAATACATGTCACCTTGAATCGCATCTGGATATCCGTCTATGCGATGAGTTGCCATAGACAAATCATCTTCCTCCATCCACTCGTATTCAAAATCTCTGTAGCTATCAGCTTCTTCTTCACTTAATATCTCTTCTAAATACATCGAGTATGGTGAGTCCCATGATGGAAGTGTCATTTCATTCTTAAATTGTAGCGCCGCGCCGTCGATGTTACCATGCTCGTATAATGATACAGGAATTTCCTTTCTATTCAGGCTACTAGTCTCTTGAGAGAAAAAGAAAACTTTAAAGCCATCGTAATCTTTCGGGTCGTATCCCCAAGGTTGCTCGACAGCATCATAGAAAAAGGAAAGCACACCATCCGTAGGTAATAAGCTGTTTGTATCATAAGCCTTGATTTCTGCTAGATTTAGTTGGCAAAGAAAATACAACGGTCTATTGTCTTTTGTATGTGGCCATGAGAAATCAGATGGTACATCCGGACAGCCACTAACTTTTGAGCCGCCAATCTGTATTTTTTCTTCAGGTATTTGATTTACCATCATTCGAATAGATTCCTTTGCGAGAGGTAATAATTCCTCCGCTTTATGCTCTAAGCCAAATTCCTTTAATCCCCTTTTTAGTTTTTCTACGCTACTCAATTTACTTTCCCCTCCTATAATTATATTTATTTTTTCATATATTCATTTTATCAGAACAAGAATGAAAAACCCCATAAATTAACAGAAAATAAAAAAACCCAGAATATATTCTGGGCTTGATGACACTTACTTTTCTAGCATGATTAAAACTGTCGGGCTTTTGCTTCACTTCTCAAAATACGGTTATGGAGAGTAATCTCCGTTTCACCATTTACTTGAGATTTTGAATGCTTAATCCTAGACCAGTTGCGGTGGATTTTTTGAGATTTTGGGTCTAAATGTTCGAACCTACTCATTCGCGCCATCCTCCTCATCAATATAGATTTCATAAGTGAAACCTTTTTTAGTATGACCTTGCGATTTAAAATTATTCAGTTTTCGATCCCCATACTTCTTGCAATGTACTTCTAAATAACGCATCTAATTTTTGTGTAGGATCTTCCACTTTAACGCGGAGGTTTTTACAGTATGTCTCAATATGCTCTATTTCTTTATCTAAATACTCATTAATATTTTCAATACGTGGCTCCATATTTAGTTCGTCACCAGCCATTTTCCTCTGCAAAAGTTGCTCAATTTCGGTTTTTAAAGGACCTTCAGAGATAATTGCATTTAACAATTCCTGAAAATCAATTGGTGGAACCGTATTGTTTTTCTCTATCCATTTACATGCTAAAACTGGTCTGAGGACATAGAAATATTTTTTTATTTTCACTTCTGATCCCTGTAAATACTCTCGATAATTGTTTTTAGCCATGTTTAAATAGTGATATAAACTTGCATTTGGATAAAATACTTCACTTTCCAGTAATAGTACATTGTCAATAAATGAATATTGTTGGTCATACACTATATTGCTTCGTAACCATTCTAATAGCGGTGGATTACTTTTGCGAAATAGCCTTAATGCCTTTGTTATTTCCCATCCACTAATATCCAACAAATCATTAATCGGTACTTCTATAACATCCCTCTTAGCACCAATACCTTGAGGGTCAATTGAAAGATACCACTGAGGTTGATGAATATATATAAAACGAACATCATAATCACTATCCTTGGAAGGAAATCCCCAAGCACGACTACCTGATTCTACTGCATATAAAATTTTCACTTGATACTCTTTCTCAATTTCTTTTAATTTACTTAGTATAACTTCCTTCATGTAAATACCACTTCCCAAATTTAGTCTTCTAAAGTATCTGATTTGTATCAACTTTACCTGTATGATCACATACTCTCAGTTGGTTTCTACCGCTTTCCTTTGCAATATAAAGTGCTTGATCCGCCTTGTCAAGTAACTCATAAAATGTTGAAATGTTTTTAGAATGACCGTACCCTGCGATGCCAATACTCACTGTCACATTGATCTCAACATCATCCGCATAATAAGGATAATGTTCAACATGCTTCCGAACTCTTTCCGCTATCTTTACTGCGCTCTCTAACGTAGTATTTGGAGATAAAATGACAAACTCCTCTCCACCATATCTTGTAATAATGTCGATTTTTCGCACAGAATTTGAAATGATATTTGCGACGTGTTTTAGGACTTCATCACCGATTAAATGCCCATATGTATCATTGACCTTTTTGAAAAAATCAATATCAATCGCTATACATGAACAATGATTTTGTTCCTCTAAACATTTCTGAAAAACAAGCTTTCCATGTTCAATCAAATAACGGCGATTATACAGCTTCGTCAACTGACAAGTAACTGATAATTTTTTTAGTAAGATTGTATCCGTTTTCACCTTAGCACTCATTTCGTTGAAGGACGAACAGAGCTCCTGAAATTCATGTGCATAAGGTGCCAGCTGTTGTTCATCTATTTGATAATCATAAAATCCTTGTTCTACTTTTCTAACGCCTGTAAGAAGCTGTTGAATTGGTTCTTCAATTTTTTTAGAAAGATGTAACATCATTTTAATCGTAAAAAACGAACCTACGACTAAACAAAATGTTATCAATAAAATTCTAATGATGAATGGTTGATACGCCTCAAACAGACCTATTTCTGAGATGATAAACCATTTTCCTTCATTTATAGGCTTACTTTTTGCAAGTACTCGCTTATTATTCGCATCTTTATAAAGCTCTAGGTCACTTATTGTATTTTTTTTAGCTGCGTTCAGGATATGCTCATCCACTAAATAATTGCTAGAAGTCCGTTGCTGTTTATTATTAAATTCTGTAAGCATAGTACCATTCTGATCTATAATATAAGCTTTTCCTAAAAAGCCAACTCTTGATTCATGTAGCAGTTGATCGATTGTGTCTAAATTTACTGCACCAAAAACTACACCGTTGAATTGTTGTTGTGCAGTTAAAATCGGTGAAGCAAATGCAAGAATAGGCTTCTTCGTAACTTTACTAATTAAAATATCTGTTATATATGGTTGTTTCGTCTTTTTAGCAACCTGAAAATACTTACGATTCTTTACATCCATTCCAACACCAACACCAGATGTACTATATTCAGTAACGGTATCAAATTGTACGATGCCTTCTTTATTAACGAATATTATGTCGGTAAAATCTGTTTTTTCTTTAAAATCTAGAAAAAAAGCTTGCGATTTTTCATAATTATAGCCCTTTACAAAATCTAAATTAGCTAATGTATGTATATCACTGGATCGTTCTGATAACCAGCTTTCAAAAAAATATGTTTGAGCATCCAAATAGTGCGTCATCTCTTCATTCTGATGCTGTATAGTTTCCCGATATTCAATGTAAAGCGTTGGAATAAAAATACATAGACCAATAATAAAAGTAATCCATAAAAGCGCTCGATGAAGCTGACCTTTTATCGTGTTTGGTCGTGGAAATTTTTTCAAAACCCTCAAAGCAATAACCTCCAAATTAATCTAAATATTTCCTAAAAAATGGGCAATAAATAGTATTTTATTCATTAAAAATACCACAACCGAATGATTGTGGCAGTGAGAAATTTAATAGTTGATAAAAATTATTGCAATAAAATTTGGAGAATTGTAATAAATACAGCAGCAACAATGGGCACTATTTTCAAAGAAGTATAGCCGACTGAAGATGTACATATCGGCTCTAACGGATCCTTCGTTGGTGAAGCTAAATATTGAAGAAAACGTTGCCAGCGACTTTTCTTGTATGTCATTAGCTGCTTAGGAATCTCCACTTTATCTTGATCTAAGCTGTCTATTAACCATTGTTCCTTTTGAAATTCATCCTTAAGCATCGAAATCCTCCTTTAGCTTTTCCTTTAAAGTCCTTACCGCATTATGTAGCCTTGATTTAACTGTGCCAAGTGGAATGGACAAAATTTGTGCAATTTCCTCTTGTGGCAAATCATGATAGTAAACGAGCAAAATAACCGCTCGTTGCTTTTCGGGTAATTGAAGTATCGCCTCTTGTATCGTTAATTTCTCGTCAGCAGACATTCGATGACTGGACGTCGGTACTAAAAATGGGAAGAGCGTACGCCATTTTTTGCGCCGATTCAATTTATTAATCATTAAGCGATAAGCAATTTGAAATAAAAAAGCTTTGACCGTACCCTTTTGCTCATCAAAATCTTCTTTTATATATTGTAAACGCTCAAAGGTATCTTGCACAATATCAATGCTTAGCTGATCTTCCCGAGTATAGCGAAATAAAAAGCAGTACAATGGCTCATACAAACGACTATAGAGGTGTTCAAAGCCCTCGACTTCGCCGTTTTTATAGGCCTCCATCCACTCCTCATTGCTTATCATCTAGCTCATTCCCCCAATGAGCCTTAATAGACTTCAATGTCATGGACACACGTGAAACTAAGTATGCGACTATTACAATGACCTATGCTTGCGATTGATTTGTAAAAAATTGCACGTATGGATTTTCGATCGTTTGAGAGAATGACAAAAGCATGTTTAATGCCTGCACACAAAGTATTGTATATATGGCTATAACGAGCGTTAACGTATCAAAGACATTCCAACGTAAATAAATGGTTGTTTTTTTATAATTAATTTTTCCATTTTCGCGAACAACATATTTTTTATTCATCGGGATTGTAATTCCCAAAATAATAATAGTCCAAACGCCAACTACAATTAAAGATACAATAAATCCAATTCCCATAAAATCACCTACTTACTTGTATATACTTTTTTAGCGATGGCTGCTAGCACCAAGCTAAGAATTGTTAAAATCATTAAATACTGATATTGTGGAAGCCAAGTTTCACCTATTAAATTTAAAGACACTTGCAAGCTATCAAATAAATATAGCATCGGATTCCAGATTAAGAAAATAAAATAATCCTGGGGGTTTTTTTTCGCTAATGTTAAAAACATCGTTGACATTTGTATTGAAAACATAAATATCAACATAATCGGTTGCAACATACTTGTTGCCACTCTTTCATTTTTAAATAGACCAGCCAATATAAAACTCAATGGATATAATGCCAGTAACACAAAGTTACTCATTAAAATAATTAATAAAAATGAAGATAATGAAATATCAATAATAAAAGAGTAGCCAATGAGTAGTAACACTAAGAATAGATTTAATAAAGTAAAAACACCTATTCCCATCCCTATAAAGTAAGTGTGTGGCTTAATGCCTGTACGTTGCACCCATTGGAGGGTTTTATTGGCTTTCATATCCGTTAAATAGATTGTAGCACTAGAAAAACAAAAGAAGAAGATTAGCATTATTATAGAAATCGGTAAAAACTGACCTTTAATCAAAAAATCATATGATTCTTCAGTCATCGCGCTTTTAGCAAAAAATGATATTCCTAAAAAGATATAAGCTGGTAACAAATTCCTAATAGTCATTCCTAGGCTACGAATATTTTCTAACATATACATGCGTGCAATTTGTTTCATCATCCTGCTTTTCCTCCTAAAATTTGACCTGTCACTTCATAGTAGAGACCTTCGATTCCCGGCAATTTCGCCTCTGTGTATTTTTGATAAAGCTCATCCTGTGTGTTATTTTCAATGAGTTTTCCGTCTTTTAAAATCACTACATAATCAAATAACGATTCTAATCCTGCCACCTCATGACTAATAATGATGATCATTTTGTTACGGTGACGAATTTCACCTTGTAAGTAAAACATCAATTGCTTTTTCTTCGTTAAATCTAAATCAGCAAACGGCTCATCTAAAATGATAATTGGTTTATTTAATAAAAAAGAAAGGAAGATCGATACTGCTTTTCGCTGACCGCCTGACGCATTTTTCAACAATAGGTGGTCATAAGTCGGTAATCCTAATATTTCATATAGTTCTCCCAACTCAGCCTTATTGTTCGTCAATGTAGTAAAAAGAGCCATTACTTCACGAATTTTAAGATGCTGATAACTCGAAAAAAATTGGTATTGAAGCGCAACTTGTTCTTGTACATGTTGAGACGCTTCATTGAATACAATAGTACCTGCATCAGGTTTTATATCTCCAGCTATACATTTTGATAATGTAGATTTACCCGCTCCATTTTGACCTAATAATAAATAACAATACCCCATTTTAAATGTGGCCGATACACCATCCAAAACGTTCACACCATTATATTTTTTCACAATATCCTTCACAATAAGCTCCAAAATAATCCCTCCTTATTACTATGTTCACTGACTATACAAACGGCAAATAGAAAAGGTTCATTTTATTTTTAAAAAAATGAAATGAAATTATATATTTCTATAAAATGATTTTTTATGTAAAATACATAATTGTTGGGAATTAAGTAAAGATAAAGGAATATCATCTTAATATGGCTCTGACGAAAGATGTTTGATGAACGGTTAGGGCAAGAAATTTTTATCTTGTTTTCCTGCAAGATTAATAATACTAACTTAAAAGGAGTTACCTAAGTGCGCGATTTTGAAGAACTTAAGTATTTTTTAGAACCTCATTTTGGTTTGAAAATAGGATGGGAGCTAATCGAATACGCTGTTATTGAACATCGACAATTAAGTAAAAAAGAACGATCCAACTTCAAAAAAGAACTTTTATATATGAAAGAACTGTTAGAACAAAAGCAATTTGAAAAAATACAACAAATTATTAAGAAAAATAACTTAGAAGATACAAAGCTTTACAATATTGATAAAATACAAAAATTTATTGATAAGATTTTACCTATTATAGAGAAATATGAATATAAAAAAGGTATCCCTTATGTCCCCTTTAAAGCTTTAAACTATTTGTTTGATACAATTATTACTCCACCTAAAACAAAATTATCTTTCGACTTTATTGCTATAGATATTAAAAGAGAAGGAGATACATTTATTCATCATATCTTGCAAGATTTAAAATATGTAGAAAAAGCCTTTATGGAGAAAGATGAAGCTAATATTCAAAAGTTACTACAACTTTCTAGAGAAAAAGGGATTACTATTTTTGAAACACAAGATCGAGATAAATTTATCGAAGTAGTTACGAACGAATTAAGTTATTAAATAAGTGTGTAATTGGTAAGTGTTATTTCAGTTGAACACAATATGCCTTACCTTTCGGATACACGCAAAAAGACCTCTCACAGTGGAGGGCACTGAAAAACTTATGTTTTCATAAAAGCGAACTTTTTTCAGATAAAAATAAGGCACTTCTTGTTCAATTTTGAACAGGAAGTGCCTTATTTCTGTCTCTATTCCTTATTCATTTTCGTTTAGTAGCTTTAATATCCGTTTCAAATTGACAGCGAATATCGTTGTAGCACCTTGAATTTCCATGCTAAATAGACCCGATGCCGTATCGTACCCGTGTCCGTTTTTTAATTCACTATTCTTCGCTTCTACTTTGTAGCGATTTGCGGCTAATTGCTTAAATGCTTCCGTATTTTGAAATGCCTCTTGTTCGGCATGTGTATCCGACTTAATTGTGACAGAATATGTTTTACTTTTTGCGCCTTCTTTATAACAGCCCGCTCGACTCCTGCGGGAAAGCGAGACAGACGAGACCCCGCACGAAGCGAAGCGTAGGAGGAGGCTCTGCGCTCGCCCGCGGAAAGCGAGCGGAATGCTTCGGAAAACAACAGTAGAGTCACAGTGCCAAATGAAAAAAGCGAGGTATTCAACGATTTAATCGTTGAATACTTCGCAATGTGAGAAGATATAGACTTTTTCAATGCCCTCCTCACAGTGGGAGGTCTGTTGTTATTTAGGATTTTATAATTTTCCAAAATTCCGTTCCATAGCTTTTATTAGTAAATCCAACAGGTATTTGTGTTTTTGCAAAGTTTTCGCCGACCTCTATCTTGTTTACCTGATTTTGTAATGGTGAGCCAAATGAAAATTCCAGTTGTAAGTCAGTAAGGTTAAACAAAATTGAATGGACGGTTCCAAAGCTTTCGTTGTAATTATGAACAGATAGTCCTTTAGGAAACTCCTTTAATAGAAGTTCTTGGATTTCTTCAACAGATCTTTTACCACTTTCCGTAAATTTCCCCTCTAAAATATCATATCTTAATTGAGAATGCTCAAGTTTGCCTGGCTCCATTTTTTGTATTGAAGAAAATAGACCATGGTTAGTGGCAATAAGATAATCTAGTTCTGCACGTTTCACTTCTTTTATTCCGTCATATGTTCCAATCAAGGCTGCGGCGCCATTTGCATCAGCTATCAGTAAATTCATATTCGTTCCTACTGGTATATTATTTACCATATTAATAGCTTCTTCTACATTTTTACAATTTTCTAATAGAGCTCTGACAATAACCATAAACTGTAAACCAGGTACTACTGATGGTCTCATACCAGGATATTTGCCAATGGGCATGCCACACGATGCATACGCAACACATAGCCCCTTCTCATTTAAACCTTCGCTCCGACCGAATGTAGAAACAGAAAATCCTGTATGAATATATTTTCCTTCGACGACCGTTGTACATAAACGCATATCTGAAATAGCGGGCGATAAATCATAATTTCTTATGACATATGTTTTACCATCCACCATTTTTCCAGGCAAAATAGCCCCTAAACTACATCCTCCAGGAATTAACCACGCATTTTGATAGAAATGTAGTTGCTCGGGCTTATATCCAAAGCCTTCCGCGAAGCCTTCTAATTCTTCATTTAAACTTGGGCAATACTGCTCTATTTGTGCTTTCATTTGAAAATAAGCTTTGTCCGAAGTTAATTTTTCCGTAAAAAATAGCGATTTCGCAAAAGGTTTTTTTTGAAATTCTCGTGCTTGATGTTGTCCAATCTCATACGAACTACCTTTAAGAAATGCAAACTGTCCTATATTTGTTGTCATTGATGTACTCCATTCTGTATGTTACTAGCAAGACGTTGTTACCTTACTAATTACAGAATAAAGTCTCCATTTACTGGAGAGTTTAGCTAATTTCTTATTTTCACAAACACTGTTGTCAAAAAATCGTTTGGATGGATCTCAATATTTGGTTTGATATTAATTGGGTTTACTACTTCGGATGGGATTAGCCCCTTTATGTATTGCTCCATAAACATCCCTTCTGTCTCAAGGGATTGTTCCGTCAACCATTCTTGCAAGCGACTATAGCCAAAATTCAACTCTGAATACGGTCCCTTTACATTTATACAAGCATATCTGCCTTCTTGTATTAGTTTAATATAATTTGCCGGTTGAGTTGCTTTTACTGGCAACAGTAGTTCAACATCTGCTACATTTTGCTTCCTACCATGTTGATGAAAAATTGCAGTAAGCTCCCCAACTACCTCTAATTGATATGCATAAATTCGTTCAAATAATTTTTGTACTAGCCTATCTATTTCTATAATATTAATTTTTTCCCGAATGAAAAGCACCTGTACTTCTGGTCGTTCTTCTATGTAACAACTTGATAATATTGGCTTTGGATTAAATGTCTCAGCGTTCTTAATAGAATTTTTCACATGGACAATATTTTGAATTTGTTCAGCGATCATTTCTTGTTGGTGCTCTAATTCCTGAACTTTTTTATCTAATCTTAGCTCTAAATCTTGCTTATCATTTTCCCCTTTTATAACCTGTTCAATTTCTTTTAATGAAAAATGACAATCTTTTAGAATCTGAATAGTATTCAGCTCTTTCATTTTATCGTAATCATAATAACGATAGCCGGTCACTTCATCTATAAAAGATGGCTCGAGTAACCCAATATCGCTATAGTAACGAATGGTTTTTACAGGAACATTGCATAGATTCGAAAATTTCCCAATGCTATACATAAAAGCACCTTCTTTTCAATTTAGTTTCGATTCATCATGCTATTTCATTCACCTTGAATGAATGGAAATACACCTCTCCTTGCATAGTTATTGTACGATATAATTGTAGTAATTGTTTCAGATTTAATGTACGTGAGGTGGTGAACGCCCTGCTTTAAGTCTCATCAAACAGCTTTCACACTAATCAATGTATAATCATGGTATACGTTTTAAAAACTATCAGCGATAACTTGCTCAAATACAGAAGGTGAAAGGATGCCTAAAAACGAAAAGAAGTGTGTTCATGATTTGAACATACTTCTTTTCGTTATATACTAACTTGTTTCATATGAGTATTACCTTGTTTCCGGGGGTATTTTACTTTGCCAATAAATATAGCAAGTGCAATCCTAGTTCTTTTAGTTACCATCATTTACTCCGCAAAACATTTCTAAAATATGTACTTTTAATGATTATTCAAGTGCCTCGACTGAACTATTTTGATTGATTAATATTAGCAAGGATTCCTCAATTTCAAGATTCTTGTAAAAACGATTTACAATATAATCTATATTCTCTTCAACAAATGGTTGTAATCTATTAATAACTTATAAATCTTATCCTCAAAAGACAAATTAATCATATAAATTTGTCTTTGTATTTCACTTCTACTTAGAACATCCAATTTAATATCACTATTTTGAGAAAACGAACAAACCCTTAATACTATTGGTTATCTAATATTTTTTTATCGGAACTACAAGACGACTATTATTTATGTAACTGCTAAACTAAAGTAGTCAATTATCGCTCAACAAGATTGAACATTTTTCCCCAGAATCAAACTGATCCATAGTATGATAGACTAGTTGAAGACTCTCAGAGATGTTGTGTTTGATCCTTTACTTCTATTTTTATTCACCAATTATTTTAAAATTACATATTCCAATTTGATAAGATTGTATAAACCATAAATCCACCTACTATTAAGTTCCCAATAATTATAAATAGTAAGTTTCCATGTAATTTAGTATTTTTCTTTTTCCCTAATCCACCTAACGCAGTAATCCCTATAAAAAATGACAATACAGGATATATAAAGATAAAATACTTACTGCCGTTCAAATTGGGACCGGCCATGTTGAAGGTAATAGGAATCTCATCCGATATATTTTGTACACCAATAATTGAAAACACAAAAAACAAGGCACAAAATATCCAAGGAATTATACGTACTGACTTTTTAGATTTATTCATAATAATCTCCATTCTCTCCCGTGTCCGCTTCACGACACAAACAGTAATGAAAACGAGTGAGCGGGACACTTTATTTTTTTAATAGATTTTTCAATTAATTGCGATCTTTATTTAGCTTACTTTTTTCAGTAATATTTATTAATTTCGTTTTCACACTACTCTTCCCCAATTAAATAGGCTCACCATTTATTGTTTTAGCATATAACTTGCTAGTTACGATGCCCAAGCATAAAATAATAACAACATCATATATGCCTACTATCGAACCTGACCATAGTACTCTTGGAACTGCTGCAATGAGTACCAGAATCATTCCACCTAACATCCCCAATAAACTTGATACACTCCGCTTTATTACTTGGAGCTCTGATTGCCAACTATAATTTACATATCTTAAATTAATAGCAATTCCGTATACTGCTGAAAATACTGCAAATGCACATGGAAGAAGTACTAATATGATGGAATCAAATAATGTTGCTCCAAACACTCTTCCGATTATTATTCCGTTTATAATCGTAAGAGGTATTGTAACCGTAAGATTAACAAGTATCTTACTCTTTACAACCATTTCTTTCGACAATGGAAAAGTTTTGATCATCCAAATATTTTTACCTTCAAGTGAAATAGACACGCTACTTGTATTTGATAGACATACCATCAATGACAATATATACGGTGTTATTTCATACAGAATCTCTACTGTATTAATATTATCTAACGGAATTTTTTCCATCACTTTTGTGATTGAAATCATTAAAGAAATCGTAAAAATAACCATCATGAACATTCCGAATGCTTTGTTCATTAAGTACATTGCGGACGAAAATAGTCGCTTGATTTCTTTCACATATAATGCTTTTAAAATACTTGATCTTTTTAATATTTTTACTTCATATTTTTTGTTACTACTCATTGATCGAATTTTAGTATTTAGTCTTTTGTATACAAACGAAAGACCAATAATGAAAATCACTGTTAATACTAATGAAACTGCTATATATATAAGAAAATCTTCCACTTTTCCTGTTTCCAGTATTTTATTATACAAATAAAACATTGGATACACTTGGTTAAACTGATTCAATACATTTGTTAATATCAATTTCATATCGCTTGAATCAAATTTATAACCACTCAATGTTGGTGCTAATACTAAAAATAAAAAAATACACATATAGCTAATTGAAGAAACCGCACGAGAATATTTTGCTCTCGATGAAACTTCTAAAACTAATATACTAACAATTGACGCTACAATTGATGGTACTAATGCAACTGTAAGTATTCCAATCAGTATCTTTATCCAAAAAACTCCGCTTACTGTTCCTGTAAAGAAATATACTGCTCCCATTAAAAGCATGATTATTAAAGATACTACCGTATTCAAGAAATATATATAAAAGAATCTACTTACAACTATTATTGATGTTTTAATAGGAAGTGACATTAATGTGTCATAATCTCTTTTTCCAAATAACTCATCACTAGCATTAAAAAATGCTATAAATAATGATATAAGAGTACTCAATAAAAATGAAAATGCAAGTATGTGTTCTCTCATATTATATTCATTCAGCATATATCCAAGACTTGTAAAATACGCTAGCAAGATAACAATCGGAAGAGATATACCGATAATAACCATTTTATCACCAATGCTGGCTTTACCTTTTAGGGTATTAAGTCTCGCCTGTGAAATAATCCTAACTTTTAGAAGAATAAGAAAATGACTCATCTTTTAACTCCTTCATAAAGAACTCTTCCAATGTTTGATTTTGTATTATTTCATCCATCGTACCACTATAAACTAGCTTTCCACGATTAATCATAGCCACCTTATTACAAAGCTTTTCTGCAACATCTAAGACATGTGTTGAAAAAAATATTGCATTCCCTTTAGCAGTCATTTTCTTCATTATCTCTTTTAAAACAACTACTGCTTTTGGATCAAGACCTACAAATGGCTCGTCCAGAATCAAAAGCTTTGGTTCATGAATAATAGCTCCAGTTATTGCTAACTTTTGCTTCATTCCGTGAGAATAAGAGGATATTAGATTCCCTAGACTTTCTGTTATTCCAAACATTCCAGAATATTCTTTTATTCTCTTTACTCGAACATCTTCCGGCACTCCGAAAATATCTGCTACAAAATTTAAATACTGGATTCCTGTTAAATGTTCATATAATTCGGGACTATCAGGAATATAAGCAAATTTCGATTTGCATTCTAGAGGCTCTTTCTTAATAGAATGGCCATCAATATAGATGTCGCCTTCCTCAAAATCTAGGATTCCTACTACTGATTTGATCGTTGTACTTTTCCCTGCTCCATTATGACCTATAAATCCAAAAACATCGCCATTTTCTACAGATAAACTTATGTTATCGACAGCTTTCTTTTCTTCTTTATACACTTTTGAAAAATTTTTAATATCTAGGATTCCCATTCTTTCATCTCCTTATCTTATTATCTAATGACCTTCGTAAAGCTTTCGTGGAAATCATAACAAGTAAAAAAAAAAGTGGTTATCATCAAATGTTTGAAGTTTAAATCCATTCACTTTATTCTGGATTAATCATCTTATCGCTAAGCATCATTCTTTCAGAAATCTTTTCAAGGCTTTTTCTACGCTTTTTCGTATTATTTCTCTTTCTCACTAGCAGGCATAGTATTATAGCCCTCTAGAAAAAATGCACCTTTTCCTTGAGATAGAACTATCGCAAAGATTAGGAATGGAAACATAATGATAAAACGAACAATGGATTCACCATACCTAGTCTCTATTTTCATTGATAATAAATTGCTGGATGGCCGGCAACAATTCTTTATGAAGTGGTAATGTTGGGTCTGAATACGTTGCAAAATTTTTCGCGCGATCTGCTGGGGCATTTTTTAACACATGATTCATTCCGTCCATATATACAAGCTCAGCATCTGATTTTGCTTTCTTTAATGCTTCTGCATCAGTTACACCTACTTGTAAGTCGGTTGTTCCTTGGATAATTAATACTCCGCTATACACCTTTGCTAATTCACTTGCAGGGTTATATTTTAACCATGAAATCATATACGATTGAATGGAAGGACGGAAGAGAGACTGTAATTCTTGTGAAACGTTCTTAACTTGCTGACCTTTTTTCAACGATGCAAGAGCATCTGTTGATTCTTTTAGAAGCGCTGGTGTTAACTGAACTTTTAATTGCTCTAGCAGAACTTCATCTATTGGTCTTCCTGTACCTGCTATAGAAACAAAAGACTCTACTTTTGTTTTTTGTGCTGCTAGTAAACCGATCAGTGAGCCTTCGCTATGTCCAATAATATGAACACTTGAAAATGCTTTATCAGCTAACAGGGTATTAATTACTTGAACTGCATCATCTACGTATTGGTCAAAAGTTATATCTTCTTCCTTTGTTAAAAGGGATTGATTATCGCCAATTCCACGTTTATCATAGCGGACAGTTGCAATACCATCTTTCGCTAACCCCTCCGCTATCATTTTTAAGCTATTATTTTTCCCAGCTAAGGCTGAATTTCCATCCTTATCAGTTGGGCCAGAGCCTGCTATAATAAGCGCAATTGGAGATGGCTCATTGCTAGCCTTTTGAAGAGCCGCTGTTAACTCACCATTTTGAACGGGAATCTTTAACGTTTCATACGTAACTGGTTGTTCTGGCTGTTCTTTGAATGGCTTTAAGACAAGTGGGAATTTGCCACCATTTTGTTGGAACGTGGCTTCAATTTGCCCATCTTTTAATGTGCCATTAATTTCAACTACCGAGCCATTTAAGTTGATGGAAACATTCACTTGATCACCATTATATGTAATGCTTTTAAATAGATAATTCCCTTGAGCAGGTACTGATAATTTCCCGTTATCCTTTTGCATTTCAACGATAATTGGAAATGCTCCATTCGGTGTTTCAATATTCCCTTCCCATTTTCCTATTAGTTGTTCATTCATTTTATTGTCCCCTTTCGTCTCTTTACCTTTTGCTTTGTCTTCCTCCTGCGCGCACGCTGCTAATAATAAGAGTGCACAACATAAAAACAATAATTTTTTCATAATATCTCTCCCTCTACAAGGAAATGAATAACAAAATAGGTAAAAACATCACGAGTAAAATGATGTAGCTCCATTTATTCGCCATATTCACAGTCCAACCAACACCGTATTTCTTTTGCACTAATAGTGATGGATCATTTTTATTGATGTAAACAATACCCCATTTCCAGTAGCGATCATCGGCTGCAGCTGTTTCGTTTGTATGTAAATCATCAAAGCGCTCATTACTTTTACTTAATTTCCAAATAAAGAAGATCAGTCCCCCTAAAGAGACGATCATAAAAACAATAAAAAGGGGGAAGAAGTAAGGAACTGTTTGATTTTTTAAAATCACTGTCGTGTAATGTAAAACAACAAGAAGAATGGTCATATTATAATTCATCGCCGCTAAGTACCAGCTGCCATATTTACGCTGTGCAAGCTCTCTATTGGCAGAAGCTTCTTTCGCCTGTACGCTCAATTGTATTTTGGCATTTTTCATTCCAAAACTCATGATGAAGACGCTAATTTGTATCCCTAGAAAAATAAGTGGCGTTACTATTACTGAAATCCATGTTTTTTCAGTCCAACCGTCTACCTCACCTGCTGCATTCCAATGGGTAGCAAATACATCTGGGATGGCATTGTAATTCATATAAGTGAAGGTGATCAATGCTAAAGTAATAATAATTGGTAATGTGAAAAATTTAGGTGAGAGTACTTCATCTCGATCACGTATAGATAGATCTGTCACATAAACAGTTTTGACATGCGCTTCCCAATTTTCTTGTTTTTTTAGTTTTTTTATTTTTTTATGATAAAACATATAAAGCCCAGCTGATATGAGAAGCATGACAAATAGCAAGATAAAAGATAATAAAACAAATTTCTCTTCCTTAATAGACGTAAATAGTAGTAAAATTTGGCCTAAAAGAAATGCAGCTGCTATGCTCCCTACCAGCATGCAATAATGCTTTTTAAATAATTGTAATTGCTGATGTTGCACATAAGGCTCAGGAATTGAAACACCAAACACTGTTGTTTTTCTAGACAAAAATGGTGTTAATGTTTCCAGTACGCCTACAAAGATGAAGATGCTTATTAGAAAAAGCATATTTCCCCTACTTCCATTGTTTTAGAATTCGTTGAAACAAATTTGTCATCTGATCTTTTTCGAGGCCACGTGCAAATGCCTCTGCCATAATTGGTTTTAATGCATTTTCTACTTTTTCAACTTCCGTCTCTTTCAATTCTTTTTTTTGACCACCAATAATGAGAGCCTTTGCTTTCGGCTTTAATTCAATTAAACATTTTTCTTCGAGTTCGTGATAACTCTTACTTACCGTACTGACATTAATCCCTAAATCTGCAGCCATGGAACGAACTGAAGGTAATGTTTCACCATTTTTTAGCTCTCCCTTAGCAATTAACTCAATTAACTGATTTGCTAACTGTTTATAGAGCTGTAATTCACTGCTTGGATCTAAATGAATATTCATCTTATCCCTCCAATCTGTATCGTTCATCACCAAACAGAAATCTGTCATACTTAGAGTAAGACAGATTTCTTAAAAAGTCAAATTTTTCTATAAAGTGAAAATTAATCCGCGGTTCTTCTTCATTACTCTGGCTTTACGACTATAATGCGAGATAAAAAAAGGACCCAGAAAAATTCTGGATCCAAGAACACTTATTTCTATTGATTTTATCTGTATCGGTTATTGCTTCTTCTTAAGATACAGCAAAACAGAATATCCTCTGCCTCACCTTTTGCTTAAGATTTTAGAAGCTCACCCTATACAATTGTGGCGGACTTTCCTGAGATTCCTGGTCTTTGGGTGTTTGACTACTCATTCTACATCCTCCTAATCATATTAGATTAATAAGTGGTTCCGCTCTTAATATGAACCGTTTCACAGGTGTTTATTCATTTGATGCACATTTTTATTAAAGTGCCTTCGTATAGCTTGAAACACCAAGAAAAAATTTTACGCTTCTTCTTTAAAAACCTGTTGAGCTATAGTTAAAGCGTTTTGCACACGCGGAAAACCTATGTAAGGTACTAATTGTAATAATGCTTCCACAATTTCTGTCTGTGCCAAACCTGCATGTAAACCACGTTTAATATGTGTTTTTGTTTGCGGAGCAGCACCTTGTGTTACTACTGCTGTAATGACAACAAGTGCGCGACTTTTCTCATCTAGCCCTGGTCTTGAATAAACATCACCGTATGCAAATTCAATAATCATTTTTCGTAAATCTGGTGCGATGTCAGCTAGTGCATCCGCCTCAATCATTCTTGCCGCTTCTTCCGTTGTCACATACTGCTTTATTGTTTCGAACCCCTTTGTAAAACGCTTATTCATTGAAAACACCTCCCATTATCATTTAATTACACAAAAACCCCAATTCCGCGTCTCCAGAATTGGGGATTGTCCTTCACCTATGTAAGGGTCTCTTTTGCGTTTCACCCTCTGGTTCTAACGAAAAAGGAAAATGGTTTATCATAGTGCCTCACTGGACAGCTTTAATGAATATCTATGCAAAAGTCACAAGGACATGCACGCTAAAATAATCGTTAAATTAGACAAGCTTTTGCCTTTTCGATTTGGATGATTACTTGATCAAATCCTGTACCACCTAATGAATGACGACGACGAACGGCAGCTTCAGGTGCTAATACATCGTAAATATCCGCTTCGAAAAGTTCACTTTCTTTTTTCATGTCTTCAAGAGGTAAATCTAATAAGTAGATGCCCTTTTGAATACATGTGAATACAAGTTTTCCTGTCACTTCATGTGCTTCACGGAAAGGCATACCTTTTGTTGCTAAATAATCTGCAAGCTCCGTAGCATTAGAGAAGTCAGAGTGTACTGCCTGGTGCAAACGCTCTGTATTGACAGTCATCGTGCGAATCATACCTTCAAAGATTTTTAATGAACCAAGAATTGTATGGACTGTATCGAACATACCTTCTTTATCTTCCTGCATATCTTTGTTGTATGTTAACGGTGTTCCTTTAAGAACTGTTAATAAGCCCATTAAGTTTCCGTAAACACGCCCTGTTTTCCCACGAATTAACTCCGCCATATCAGGATTTTTCTTTTGTGGCATAATAGAAGATCCTGTTGAGAAGGCATCATCTAATTCAATAAATTTGAATTCATCTGTCGACCACAAAATAATTTCCTCTGCAAAACGAGATAAATGCGCCATTAATAAAGATGAATTGCTTAAAAACTCAACGATAAAATCACGATCACTCACTGCATCCATAGAATTCGCATATACCTCGCTAAAGCCTAAAAGCTCAGCGGATTTTAAGCGGTCGATTGGGAAAGTTGTGCCCGCCATGGCACCTGCACCTAAAGGCAGAATATCGATGCGTTTAAGTGACTCCATAAAACGTTGTTTATCACGCTCTAACATCCAGAAATAGGCCATTAAGTGATGCGCAAATGAGATTGGTTGTGCACGTTGTAAATGTGTATAGCCTGGAGCAATTGTTTCCACATGCTCCTCAGCTTTTTCTAGCAATGTCTTTTGGAATGTCTCTATTAAACCGATTGCTTCATTCACACGTTTTTTCAAGAAAATATGCATATCCGTTGCTACTTGGTCATTTCGGCTACGGCCTGTGTGAAGCTTACCGCCGACAGGACCAATTAAATCAATGAGCATTTTTTCTAGGTTTAAGTGAATATCCTCATTAGCAACTGTAAATTCAAGTTCCCCTGCGATTGCTTTCTCTTGTAATTGTGCAAGTCCACCAAGAATTGTCTCTACGTCAGCTGCTGATAAAATTCCTGTTGCCCCAAGCATCGTAACATGTGCAACGCTACCTTCAAGGTCTTCTAGAACAAGCTGTTGGTCAAAGCCAATCGATGCGCCGAACTCGTCCACCCATGCTTCTGCTGATTTTTGGAAACGTCCGCCCCAAAGTTTTGTCATAACAGCTCACCTTTTCCTTCATTTCTTTTTGAAAAGGTGCAGCACAGCACAAGTCTATACTACACCTTGCTTGTCAAAATTAATTGTTATTTATTTACAGAAGAGTTAACCACTGTTGGCAGACCCCATAGTTCGATGAAGCCTACTGCTGAAGCATGGTTGAATTGGTCTTCTTTAGAGTATGTTGCAAGTTTTTCACTATATAGGGAATTTGGGGATTTACGTCCTTCCACGATCGCATGACCTTTATAAAGCTTCACGCGCACAGTTCCGTTCACAAATTTTTGTGATTCAGCTAGGAATGATTCCAGTGCTACACGTAATGGAGAGAACCATAAACCATCATAAATTAATTCCGATAATTTTTTCTCAATGACTGGCTTAAAGTGCGCTAACTCTTTTACAAGTGTTAAGTCTTCAAGCTCTTTATGAGCTGTTAAAAGCACTTTTGCTCCTGGTATTTCATATACTTCACGAGATTTAATACCAACTAATCGGTTTTCTACGTGATCGATACGACCAACACCGTGTGCACCAGCTACTGCATTTAGCTCTTGAATTAAATCAGCAAGCTTCATTTCCTTACCGTTTAAAGCTACTGGCTTACCAGCAACGAATTCAAGTTCTACGTATTCCGCTTCATCTGGAGCGTTTTCAACAGAAACTGTTAAACCGTATGCTTCTTCAGGTGGAGATACCCATGGATCTTCCATTACGCCCGCTTCATTTGCACGGCCCCATAAGTTTTGGTCGATAGAGAATGGTGAATCTAATGTTGCAGGAATCGGTACATTATGTTTCATGGCATATTCGATTTCCTCATCACGGCTCCAGCCCCACTCACGTACAGGTGCTAAAACTTCTAAGTCAGGATTTAACGCTTTGATGGAAACTTCGAAACGAACTTGGTCATTCCCTTTACCTGTGCAACCATGAGCTACTGCGTCCGCACCTACTTGATTCGCAATTTCTACTAATTTTTTTGAAATTAATGGACGAGAAAGCGCCGATACTAATGGATATTTTTGTTCGTACCAAGTATGAGCTTGTAATGAGATTAATGCATATTCTTCAGCAAACTCATCTTTCGCATCTACCATATATGATTCAATTGCTCCTACTTGAAGAGCTTTGTTTTTTACGAATTCAAGATCCTTACCTTCACCAACGTCAAGACACACTGCAATAACGTCCCAACCTTGTTCTTTTAACCAAGGAATTGCTACAGATGTATCAAGACCTCCTGAATATGCTAATACTACTTTTTTATTTGCCATTAAAAATGCGCCTCCAATTAATCTATAAGATATGTATGTTTATACACTCAACTAAAAGTTTATACACGAATAGTATCATGTTATAAAAATAAAAACAAGTGTATTTTTATAAATTAATAGACTTTTATGTTTATTGTAAAAAGTGTGTCATTCCAATACTTTAAGCGCTTGTACAAACTATGAATATTTTTACTCGGAAAAACAATTTTTTACTCGCAACATGAATGTATATAATATACGTTTCAGGCAAGTAAATGGCTTTTCGGCAAAACGAGGGGGGTGATTTCCGTTCCGGATGGACGCTTTGTAGCTGCCGCTTTGCTTTCGCTACAGAAAACATTTGTTGTTGCTGTCGCTACGCTTTCGCATAGATAAAACAATTGCTGATCCCCGAGGAATCGTCCATCCTCCACTCCAAGCAACCGCTTCACTTAGCATGTATTTCTGGCATGACTCTATAATTTATTGTTTTTAAACGCTATAAAAAAAGAACCCACTGTGTAAAATGAGTTCTTATGTTAACAAAAAGATAAATATTAATTTATGTGTATAAATAAGCAAAGGTTGATTTTTCACTCCGTGTTGGCGCATTCCTCTGGTTTGTCTTCAATCTCCTTGATTGCTAAAAAAGCTAACGTCTACAATCATTGAATTCATTATGCACAACGGTTTTATTTGTTCTCAAATTATAAAACTACGAGAATAGTTATTCCCCTTTAAGCACGTGGTCGTTTATTTTTCTAGCGATCGTTTTTTGACCTTCATTGATAACTGTTAAAATGTCTTGCTTTATCGTTACTAGAACGCCGATACCACGTAAGAAAAATTCATCTTCTTTTATCGCATGTAGCTCAAGTGGCATTGTAGCTGGTAGGAAAATGTATAAACGATTATCCTCTTGTAACGCTATTTCCACTGCATGTTCAGGGTGTTCTTGAAGTTGGTATTTCCCTTCATAGCCCTGTAAAACGTTTACTGGTAAAGGCACAGCTTTATATTGCTCAGGCTTTTTCGGCAAATGGAACTCATGAGTCGTTATTGCTTTTTCAATTGCTTCACCGACCGCTATTTCATAATCTAATTCTTGCTCTTTACTGCGTAAAAATACAAAGATTCTCTTAGACTGCGGGTAAATTTTAAATGTAGTTGCATACCCTGGCCAACCGCCATTATGCCATATACATTTCCCAAGTTGTTCATCCTCGGAAATAATCCACCCCATCCCGTAAGAAAAAGGTTGTTCCACTGTAAGAGTTGAGGGCGTAAAGGCTTGCACAAGTAAAGCTTCTTTCCAAAATTGTGACTGAATAACAGCACACCCTAATTTCCATAAGTCCTCTACCGTTGAATAGATCCCGCCATCGCCAGTAATATAATTCAAACAAGTAGTACCTTTCGTTTCCTCAAATTCCGAAGGGTCCACATATTGTCCAGCATACACATCAAACACATAGCCCTGTGCAATTTCATACCTATATTGTTCAGTAAAAGTAGTTGATGTTACAGTTGTGTTCATCATCTTTAGCGGTTTAAAAATAGCTTCTTCCATATATTCAGTATAAGTTTTATTGGTCACACGCTCGATTAAAAGAGCTAATAAGACATAACCTGTATTGCTGTACTCCATTCGTTCTCCTGCTTCAAAAAGTCGAGGTGGCGCATGTTGAATTAATAGCTGCAGCACGTCTTCATTTGTAGCAAATGTAGTTTCATCCCAATTTGAAAACAATGCCATATAATCAGGCAAACCTGATGTATGATGTAGTAAGTGGCGTACAGTTATATTTGTGTAAGGTAAATGCTCGAACCATTGGTTAATGTCATCATCAAATGTTAATTTCTTTTCTTGTACTAAAAGTAAAATTCCCAATGCTGTAATCGGCTTTGATACAGAAGCTAAGTTAAAACGTTGATGGAGTTCCATAGGTGCGTGTGTTTGAATCGAGGCTTCACCATAGGCACCTTGTAATAAAACCGTCTCATCTTGTGCGAGCAGCACAGTACCATTAAACGTATCGTTAAGCTGTTCTTTCACTTTATTCCAATCCATTTGAAATTTCCTCCTCAACAATTAGATTTAAGCGCTGGATTAAGCAACGCAATTGTTCTAAATCTTCCACAGGCATTTTGCTATAAATTTTATCAATAATGAGTTCATTAATTTGCTCATCACGATGATAATACGCCTCTCCGTTTTCAGCTAACATGACAACCACTTCCCGACGATTGTTAGGATTAATATCGCGTTTTAGGTAGTTTTCTTTTTCAAGTCTCGCTACTATTTGACTCACAGCACTCGGGGAGATTTCCATGAAGTGAGCGATTTCGCCCATTGTACACTTTTTATGCTTATGTACAAAATCGATTACCATCGTTTGTTTCATCGATAAATCATCTTTAAATAGAGCCTCTTGTGCCTTCGCTAATTTTACATTCATTTCATAAGTATATTGATTAATGTCATCAACAATTTGCTTTATATTAGTCATCTTTACCAGCCTTAATGCTTTAGTTAACTTAAATGTTAAGCAATATAAATTATTTTGTCAATAAAAAGGGAATTTTAAATAAAAAAACTGTAAACACACTCAATTTTCACTTGAGTATGCCTACAGTTAATTACTTACTTTTTATTAAAAAATGACTTCCCTAAAAATTCGACGGTTGCAGGTGCCAATGCATATAGCTTGCTCGTTAACCCCATGATCCGTGGTAAATTAACCTCACGAACAGGGTGCTCGATTGTTTTTATCGTAGCTTGTGCCACTTCTTCAGCCGTTAATAAAAATCTCCCTAAAGACTCCCGATAGCCACTTTCATCACTCGCCTTGTCTAAAAAAGGTGTATCGATTGGACCTGGATGTATCGCTGTGACTTTCACATTATACGGAGCTAGTTCCATACGAAGCCCATTTGTAAAGCCAACAATCGCATGCTTGGTAGCAGCATAAACACTTGCCTTAGGTGTCGCTACCTTCCCTGCCTGTGAGCCGATGAAGATGAGTTGACCTTGCTGACGTTGTATCATAGGCGCTGCAAGACGTTTTGCTAAATACATCGGTACACTGACATTTAGCTCTACCATTTGTCTAATAGCTTCATCTGTTAATTCAGGTGCAATACCGAATTTACCTACCCCGGCAGATAAAATAGCTACATCGAGAGGCGGTAGCTGTGCACATACTTCATCGATTGTAGATAAATTAGTTAAATCTGCTTGGATCACGTTTGCACCAACGCGTTCTAATGCTTTCAATGCCACTGTATTGCGCCCTGTCGCATAAACGGAATGGCCTTGTGCTACTAATAATTCTGTTATTTTCAGTCCAACACCACTTGTTGCACCGGTCACGAAGATCGTCTTTTTATTCACGCTCATGTTTACACCTACTTTCTATGAAATAAATAAATACCTTCTTCAGATTTTGTAGATGTAATCAAATTGTTGGCCTCTAAGTAATCTAAATATCCGAGCGTTTTAGACAGTGTCAGTCCAAGCTGTCGTTGAAAAACTGCTGGGTAAAAGCGCTTCGTTACTTGTACAGCAGTTAATGATTCATCACCAAATAATTCGCAAACCTTCAAAGCTTGCTGATGCTGACGTTCTAATCGTTTATCAATTAAATCAGGAATATTGTGCAACTCTGCACCATGTCCTGTATACATTGTTTTAACGGGTAATCGTCGTAATATTTCTAGCGATTCATTATATTGTAGTAACGATTTCGTACGTCCTAATGTACGGTCTAGTGGTGGCTCAATTAACGGATTTGGTGTTATTTTTTCAAGCAATAAATCTCCACCAATTACATGGTGCGTTTTTTCATCCCAGAAGATTAAGTGACTTTGTGCGTGTCCTAATGTTTCAATAGTCTTTAATCCAGGATGTCCTGGCACTTCATCCCCATCGTTAAGAATTTGTGTTAATGGTCGTTCACCTACAAGCTCTATTTCACGACGGACATGTACACTCGGCTGGATATATTGTTGAGGAACACCATGCTCAAATAAGCGTTCACTGTAAAACTGCACATGGTAACGTAAAAAATCCTCGTCATGACGAAGCCATTTATCATTATAGGCATGCCCTAAAATTTCTGCGTTTGGAAAGGCATCCACCCAACCTGCATGATCTGGATGATGATGGGTTAACACAACCTGTTCAATATCTCGCATGTCAAAGCCCGCAGCGCGAATCCCCCATTTTAGCGCGTCATAGGCTTCCATTGTTTTTGGACCAACATCAAAAATTGTCAATGCATCGCCTTTGACAACAAATGCATTTACATCTCCTACATCATAGGGTGTTGGTATTTCTATTTTGTATGTAGACAAAAGCTGTTTCCCCCTTTATGCAACTAGTGAACAACGATTCATTCTATTTTACAAGTTTTTTTTCTTTTCGTCACCCTCCTGTTGACAGGCTGACGTCTTACCAATATAATTTTGAATAATCTAATTATTTTTATGCGTTGATGAAGCCAAGTACGTAATTGGTGAAGGTGTCTTAGAGAGTGTTACATTTGCTGAAAGTAACATCACCCACTCCCATTACCGAACCTACTTCTGAGCAGTTATGAAAACATAACCGTTTCCCTTGCGATAAAAGGGCTATGAGTTGTGCCAAATGGCAAACAAAGGTGGTACCGCGGAAACTACAGCGTTTTCGTCCTTCTTTATAAGGACGAGAGCGCTTTTTTTATCTTCATTAAGAATGCTTGGTAACGAAAGCAAAGCTACAGCTACAATTACACCAAGGCAAAATTGACTTTAAACTGGAGGTTTTATCATGAAAAAAATACTATTTATAGGTGCAGGCTCTATGGCAGAGGCATTGATTCAGGGCTGGATTAAACAAAAGGTATTTACAGCGCAAGAAATTTACGTCACCAATCGTTCAGACAAAGACCGTTTACATTTTTTACACGACACATATGGTGTAAATTGCAATTTTGATGATGCTATTTATCAGAACGCTGATTTAATCATTTTAGCGATGAAGCCTAAAGATGCCATTGCAGCGATGCGTGAGCTAAAACCTAAAATTACAGAGCAATCAGCCATTCTCTCTATTTTAGCCGGTATTGCTATTGCGACTATTATAGAACATTTAGGTGCTCGTCCAGTCGCACGCGTTATGCCTAACACTTCCGCTACGATCGGTATGTCTGCAAGTGGGATTGCATTTAATGACAAAGTGACGGCAGAACAGCGCTCCACTTTCTTACAGCTATTAGAGGCGGTTGGTTCAGTAATTGAGGTGAATGAGGATCAATTACATGCTGTAACGGCTCTTTCAGGGAGTGGCCCAGCTTATATTTATTATTTAATGGAGGCATTTGAACGGGTAGGTACAAAAGTCGGTCTCCCAAAAGATACAGTACGACTATTAATGACGCAAACGCTTGCTGGTACTGCAGAAATGCTAAAGCAATCGGTCGATGAGCCTGATGTATTACGCCGTAAAGTAACAAGTCCTGGCGGTACAACAGAAGCTGGAATTAAGGCTCTTGAACAATATCAATTTAATGAAGCGATAGAAGCATGTATTAAAGAAGCAGAAGCTCGATCCCGTTTACTTGCAAATAGTAAATAATGGGTGCAAAATATAGTATATCACTAGGGATTAGGGGGCTTTATTTTGGCTAAATTATTCGAACCTTATCAATTACAAAATATCTCATTAAAAAATCGTGTTGTGATGGCACCGATGTGTATGTACTCAGCACAGAATGATGGGCTTGTAACACCATTTCATCAAGTACATTACGCAACGCGGGCTGCTGGTCAAGTTGGTTTAATCATTATCGAAGCTACTGGTGTTGTACCAGAAGGTCGTATATCTAGTAAAGATCTTGGAATTTGGGATGACGCCCATATCGAAGGTTTACGTCAATTAGTTCAAGGAATGAAGGCGTACGGAGCAAGAACTGGCATACAGCTTGGTCACGCGGGACGTAAAGCAACTGTAGATGGCGAAATATTCGCACCGTCAGCCATTACATTTAGCGATGATTATAAAACGCCTACTGAGATGACATTAGAAGACATTGAGTATGTTGTAGAAGCTTTTAAACAAGCAGCTGTCCGAGCAGCTAAAGCAGGCTTTGATGTTCTCGAAATCCATGGTGCACATGGCTATTTAATTAGTGAATTTTTATCACCAGCAACGAATAAACGTAATGACGAGTATGGTGGTTCTCAAGAAAATCGTTATCGATTGCTACGTCAAGTCATCGATGCTATTCGTAGTGTTTGGGAAGGTCCTTTGCTTGTGCGTGTTTCCGCTGAAGACTATGCAGAAGATGGTACAACAATGGATGACTTTTTCGTCTTCAGTCGCTGGATGAAATCACAAAGTGTTGATTTAGTGGATGTTTCTACTGGTGGTGTCGTTCAAGCGCATATAAATGTTTTTCCAGGCTATCAAGTGCCTCATGCTGAAGCAATTAAGCATGGTGCTGATATTCCAACTGGAACGGTCGGCCTTATTACGTCTGCCATTCAAGCAGAGGAAATTTTACAAAACAACCGTGCTGACTTAATTTTCCTAGCACGTGTTCTTCTTCGTGAGCCCTATTGGCCACTTCATGCTGCCAAGGAATTAGGAGAAGACGTTACACCTCCAGTGCAATACGTACGTGGCTGGTAAAAATAACGGGGTAGCCGCTATTCACTATAAAGTAAAAAACAGCTTGTTGATTTATGTTAACAAGCTGTTTTCACTCAATAAAGAGATTTTGTATAATTTCTTCATCAATTGCCTTCACTAACGTCTCTGCATCATCTGCATTGCGACTTCTCCATTGACAATGGTGAAGATCCCTTGCTCACAAATTTCACAATGTGATGTACAGCCGGATTCCTCAATTTCAATATCGGATTTTTCAACTAGTACATCATAGGCATCTGCCGCACCTAGGGATAAGTTTGTAATACAAAACTCTACTCTATTTTTCAATTGCTGCGGCTCTTTTTTCTTAGTCCTTGAATTATTAAAGATCTAATGTATCTGCCAATTCCCCTTATTGTTAACTGGCATATCTTTACTCCAAAACGATTAAGATTCAGTATAAAAAAGCAACTCGCACACATTAAAAAGGAAAAATCATTGGTTTGAAAGCACATTAGTTCAGTAGGAAAGTGTTTGATTGCAGCTTGTCGTACAATTAAGGATTCCATTATACGTATCCGTAGTTCCGGAAGCTTAAGGCAATCGATGTCTCGTCGTGGAAACTGTTGGGATAACGCCACCTCAAGAATCCTGTTTTGGCCATTTTAAAGATGAAACAAATTCTAGGAATGTGAAACGCTCCAAGATGTAAGTATTAAATTATATTTTTGTTGAAAAGTCTGTTCCTAATTTACTACTATACTTGTTAGCAAGTCATATATGTCTAATTCTTGAACTTCTAGATTAGAGTACGCCCCATGATTCTCAGCTGTTACAACAGATAAAAGGTAATTATTTCTTATTATTGTTGTAAAATATCCCCATCCTGCGCTATCTAATTTATCATTAATTGGAATATTAAGCGTATTAGGTTCGAAAATAAAACCAGTTCCTATAGCTTTTAAATATGCTTCTTTCCTCGTCCATATTTGATAAAAGAGCTTTTTCCACATTTCTTTTGGGGACGCTTGTAAAAAGAGCATTTCGTCATTACTAAGTACTTGTTTTATTATATCAAGATGAATCTCTTTCATAAATTCTACATCTATCCCAACTGCTCGATTAGCTATAGCGCAAGCTACAATCCCTTCTGAATGGGTTAAATTAAAATCTAAGTTGGTATTTTCTTCTTCTCTCACATTTTTTAAATACAGCTTTCCATATTGTTTTTTTCGAAATGTTATATCTGACAAATCCAGGGTTAAATGTTTACTAATAACAAATTTCAACAAAAGACGACCAATTATAAATTCCTTTTTTTTGAAATCTACTTTGTAACTTTTATAGGTTGTCTGCTCTTCTAAATCTAACAATTTCACCCAAGAGCTAATATCCTCTAGCTTTAGACTTTTGGGTATTGAGAGCCAATATACTTTAATCATGTCCATACTGTATCACCCGAATTAATGTTACTTACATTAGACACTTATTTAGAATACTTCCTATCCTAGTGGTATTAGTAAGAGGAAACATATGTCCACCGTCAATGACATGGAAAGTTGAATTTTCAAAATATTTTTCCCATTCCTTCATTATCTTAGGGGTAGCAAATGGATCGTTCTCTCCACTAAAGATATGGGTAGGTGTTTCAATAGTTCTAGAGCAATCATATACATGACTTTCCACTGCAAAAAAATCATTACGAAAAATTGGAAAAAAATATTCTAATAATTCTTTTTCTTGTAGTATCTCTTGACTAAGGCCACCAAGTGATTCGATGTACTCTAGCAATTCGTCATCATTTAAGTGTGAAACCTTTCTTTTTTTATAATGTGGAGGTGCTATACCTGAAATAAATATGACTTCAGGATATACTCCTCTCTTCTCTAGCCTTTGGGTTAGTTCATAAACAATTATTCCCCCCATACTGTGACCGAATAATGCAAAGGATTGGTTGCTGAAACGCTCTAATAAAATCTCTTCGTACAGTTCAACTTGCTTAATAATATTATTAATCAATGGAGAAGTATTAGTTCCATGTCCCGGAGGTTCAACGGCAAAAATATCCCAATTAGATTCAATGGCTTGAGAAAGTGGGCGATAAGATGGAGAATATCCTCCAGCAAACGGAAAGCAAATTAGTGTTTTAGTTCCTTGGGTAGCTTTAAGCAATTTTAATGTTTCAATCATTTTATGAAAGGTTCTCCTTTATATCTCTATACCTAATAAATTTATTTACTTGGTCAAATTATAACGTTTAAACATTTTAATTAATTTCAAAGTATTATCGTTTAAGGCAAAAGAGTTAAGCTCTCTTCCTCAAGAATAGTTCCAACCCCATTTGACATAGCACCATTATAATAAAATGCTGCTATTGCTATATCAAAAATTGCCATTCCCATTGGGTTAAACATAATAGCTTCTTTTAAAGGTAACCTCTCCATCTGATTGTTACAAACTACATCTATAATAGAATAAGTATCCTCCTTTTGTAACCCTCTTGTTTTATACATTAATTCTATATCCGTATTTTCTCGACATACTTCTTCCCATTCATCTACTATTATAGAATTTGTGTAATTTAGTATACTAGGTTGAAAGTCACGTAGAGATACATTCAGTAAAAGAGAGTTTCTCTTTGGTTCTTTGTCTACATATCTACTTGAAGAGACTGTACAAGTAATAAAGATATCGGCATTAGAGTAGGCTTCCTCCCATGATTCAGCAATAATTACGCGATCTTTGAGTTCGCCTGGAATTAATTCAGATTTTATTCCACCAATATCATATAGAATAATTTCGGAAATCCTATCCCCTAAAAGTGAATTGATCATGTTTAAGTGTAGTTGACCTATTGGACCAAAACCTATGATTCCTACAGTAATATCTTGAAGAAGTCGTGATTTATCGAAATATTTTATCATTAGTCCCGATACAGAAGCTGTTCTTACACCACTTATCAAAGCGGTGTTAAAGAATGCCAAAGGCTTTCCCGTTTCGGAGTGGTTTAAAATTGTAACAGAATGAGCACGCTTCAAACCTTGATGTATATTATTCGGAAAACTTGAGATCCATTTAATACCGGCAAAATTTGTAGTACCACCAATATAGGCTGGCATAGCTATAATTCTATTATTGAAATCATTGTAACGTAAATAAGGTTTAATGGGTTGATCGAAATCTCCTACTTGCAAAGCATGCACTGCTTGCTCAATTACTTCTATTGTTTTGTTCCAGTCAATGCCCAAAGTTTCAATGTCTTGCGTATTTAAGTACAACATTTTTATCCACATCCTTTATATATAGTTGCTCTTATAGCTTTACCATGAAAGACTCTATTATAAATGTTGAAGTTGTATTTTTAACCAATTGACCCACTCCTGGTTATACACTGTATCTGTATATGGCATACCACTATCTGGACAAAGAAAGACTACATTTGGTTTCGTTGAAAAATGAACCTTTTGGAAATATTCTTGAACTGCAAAATATACACTTCCCGATGAGGCTCCTGCAAATATAGAGTGTTTGTTTAATAATTCGTGGCAACCTTCAATTGCTCTAACTTCTTCTACATGTATAACATCATCAATTAATGCATGTTTAAGTATGGAAGGTTTTATACTTGAACCAATTCCCGGTAAATATCTTTTCCTCGGAACATTCTGAAATATCAAGGACCCTTCACTATCAACAGCTATTACTTTAATTTGAGGAAAAGTCTTTTTTAAGCGTTGAGAAATACCAGATATTGTTCCACCAGTGCCTACACCGATAAAGGCATAGTCAAGTCTATTAAAATAACCAGCTAACTCCTTACCTGTACCTTCGTAGTGAGCCAAAAAGTTATCGTCATTTTCATATTGGTTAGTCCAATATGAAGTGGCGATTTCTTTACATAATTCATGGACTTTTTCAAGTCTAGAAATCAAAAATCCCCCAGTCTCATCTCGATTTGTAATCTTAACTACTTGATGTGAAAGTATTCTTAAAATATTTTCATATGCTGGATTTATATTAGAATCAATCACCGGGATAAACTTTATCCCTATTTTTTTACATAATATAGCTAGAGATACAGCTAGGTTACCAGAGGATGATTCAATTACAGTTGATTGCTCAGTAATATCTCCCCTTTCAATAGCAGATTTCAGTATATTATAGGCTGTTCGCGCTTTGATATTATTCATTAAATTATGGTACTCTAACTTAGCAAATAAATTAATGTAATCATTTTCAATTTTTACAATAGGAGTGTTCCCGATATAAGGCTCTAATTCTTTTAATTTTTTTAGCATGTCTCAAGACACCTTTCTTTTTGATTGTAAACGATTAAAATACAAATTTATCAAGAACAGCAAATGACCCTTGAATAATAATGAAGATGAGTAGTTAACTTTTGAAGATATAAAGGAAAAATAAAAACCGTACAATAAAGCTTTCATAGCTAAATTGTTTGTAGATTTACAAGACCTCTGGTTACGGTATTAATTTCTTTATAGAATGTGTTTTTAAGTCTGTTTATACTAGTATCATCAAAATAATTGCCAGCATAATTAAAGTAAAGAGATAACTGACCATCTTTAATATAGCTTAATATAATAAGCTTATATGGTACTTCTCTAGTTATCGGTTGTTCTAGAAAAGTTGTTTTGACTGAATGCCAATCAGTCCACTCATTTATATCATTGTCTAATACACCATGATAATTTAGTAGTATCTCTGGCGTTTGATAATTGTTAAACGCTTCACGGGTTTCTTGATGTTCATCTAAATACCGAAGTATATTAAATGAATTACCTCTATGAGGCATACTATTAAGCTGATTTTTTATTAAATTATTAGTCGTACCAAAGGATTCTTCTTCTGTAACTTTCGATACAAATGGGAAATTATTCACAAAATATCCGACTGTTCGACTTAAATCTAACTCAGAATCTACTATATCTCGTCCATGGCCATGGACGCTGAATATTACCTTCTCTATCTTCAGCCATTTGGCTAAAGAACGTGAAACTAACGTAAATAGGATCTCCTTTAAATTTGTTTTATAGAAGGTAGTTAAAGATGTACGCAAACTTTGTGTAACTTCTCTACTTAAAGTAAGACTAACTGTTTTAATGTCTTTATAAGTGTTACTACATGATAATTTATCAACATTTAATCTATATCCACTAATTTCATTTATAGTATTAGCCCAATATCTCCGAGCACTCGACACTTTTTCTGATTTAATAAAATCCCGGCAATTTTCTACCCATTCTTTGTATGTTGCTCCTCTATCAAAGTTAGGTTCTATTCCTTTTTCTAAAAGTTCGTATGTTTCAATTAAATCTTGTTGTAAAATGCGGTTACTAATGTTGTCAGAATAAAGATGAGATACAATCCATAGTACCCTATAAGTGTTATGTTCCCATCTAATTAATGCAGCTCTGTTCATTAATCCATTAGTAAACTTAGTCTTTTTTGCTAAACTTAGCTGTATATCCTTAAAAGCAGTTTCCTTTTCTTCCTCATTTTTGTATACTGTTAAATCGTATTGCTCAAAATTGATCTTTATGTTTTCAGACGGTTTAATTACTTGTATAAATTCATTGTCTTTATTTAGATAGGTAGCACGTAACATGTCATGATGTTTATGGAGTATCTCTATAGTTTTTTGAAGCAAATTAGGATTGATTTGCTTACTTGTTTGTAGACAAATAGGTAAGAAAAAGAATTCCGGATCATATTCTGACATTCCAAACGCCATTTTTTGGATGTGAGAAATCGGAACGTTACCGGACATGAAAGTATTGGTATTAGAGATTGAATTACTTTGTGTTGAATCTTTTTCACTTTGCTTTAATAACATATTAATATGTTCAGTTAAATCTTTAAATCTCGTATTTTTGAATAAGTCCTTTAAGTGAATAGTTACTTTAAATATTTTCCTAATGCGTGATTGTACTTGAATAAGATGTAATGATTCTCCACCCAGTTGTAAGAAATCGTTATCAAAAGAGACGTTTTCGACTCCAAGTACTTCCCTCCAAATAATCTTTAACCACTCTTCAGGTGTTTTACTATCTACACTAACCGTTGTAATCCTATTAGAATTTTTCTTATCATTGGTATCTGTTTGATTATTTGTTGATCCCCCTTCTCTACTAAACATGGAAGCTTGATCACAATTACTCCAACAAGAAACTAAATCAAAAGAATAGGTTGGGGCATGTACACGTTTACGTGCAAATTGCTTATCAAATTCTCTCCAGTTTACAATTACACCAGTACTCCATATTTTTCCCAAGCTTTCCTGAACAGTTTTCCATGCTGGCTCTTTACGATTCATTGAAGATAATATAATTTGGCTGTCATCCGTAACCATAGATTCTACAAAAGTTTTTAACACTGGATGAGGACCAATTTCTAAAAAGATATCCATTTCTTCTGAGATCAGAGTTTCAATTCCGGAAGCGAAATGAACAGTCTCCCTTAAATGTTTACACCAATAGTCTGCGTCAAGCACTTGATTCATCATAATGTTTCCTGTAAGGTTCGATACTAAAGGTATTTGCAGAGGTGTAAAAGTTATATTATCATTCATATATTTATGATAGGTATCTAAGATTGGTTCCATTAATATGGAATGTGATGCTGTAGATATTGGCAGTAGTTTATTTATTATTCCATCATTTTCCAATTGTTGCTTTAACTCTTCAATTAATGGTCTCTTACCACCGATTACAAATTGTTGAGGACCATTAATTGTTGCGATAGTAAGTTCACTATTATATTGAAGCAAATAGTTATTTATAATCTCTAATGGACTATTTACAGATAGTAATGCACCACTCTCAGTCTTTTCTTCCATTAAATATCCTCGTTTAACTAACATTAGGAGTGCGTCTTTAAGAGATAGGCCACCTGCTATACAAGCTGCCGTGTATTCGCCAAGACTATGACCTATAACATAATCGGGTCTAACTCCCCAAGATATCCAACTTTTTGCTAAAGCATATTCGACTATAAACATAGCTAATGAGCTGATGTTAATATGGTCTAAGTTTGATTTGTAATCAGAATTGAACATGTACTCTGAGAAATCGATTGGATAGTAAGGTTTTAAAATATCAAAACATTCTTCAAATATCTCTCTTATGAAAGGAGAACTTTTATAGAGTTCATATCCCATCCCACTATAGTGTGAACCTTGCCCACTGAAAAGAAATACTATTTTGTGTTTCTTATTCATTTTTTGTCCATAATTAGCATAATACTGGAAATCTGATGTTGAGCTATTACCTAATTGATGACAAATTTCCTTTAATCTCTCCTTATTTTCAGCAACAATTGTGAGACAATGATCAAAAGTTACTCGACCAACGTGAAGTGTAAAAGCTAGATCCCCCAAATTTTGTTTTGGTTCTAAATCTAAATGCCTACCAAGGTTCATTACAGCATTTTGTAGTGCTTTTTGACTTTTAGCAGATAAAGTAAACAGATGATGTGAACGTTCTTCGATCCCAATAGAATTTTTTTGATTCATAAAATCATCCTTAAATGTTTTTTTGTAAACTTTACCATGCCAAAAGATTTTACTTTTGGCATGGTAATCTATTAAATAAATTTAGGAATCAGTTAATGGAGGTTCTTCTAAAATAACGTGCGCATTTGTACCTCCAATTCCTAAGGAACTAACTCCAGCACGACGTGGGATACCGTTCTTACGATCCCAAGCTTTTAATTCTGTATTTACATAAAACGGACTATCTTTAAGGCCACAGTCAGGATTTGGCTTTTCGAAGTTAATACTTGGAACTAGCTTGTCATATTTCAAGCAAAGGGCTGTTTTTATTAAACCCGCAATCCCCGCAGCTGAATCAGTGTGACCAATATTTCCTTTAACAGAACCAAGAGCACAGGAAGCTGTTTCCTGTACATTAGAAAAAGCTTCTTTTAAAGCTGAAACTTCAATAGGGTCACCAAGATATGTTCCCGTTCCATGCGCTTCTATATAGCTAATTGAAGAGGGGTCAACATTCGATGCTGCTTGTGCCTTTCGAATTACATCTGCAACTCCTTGAGGGCTTGGAGCTGTATACCCTATCTTTTCATTCCCATCGTTATTGATTGCTGAGCCTTTAATTATTGCATAGATTGGATCATTATCTCTTTGAGCATCAGAAAGACGTTTTAATAAAATTACACCAACTCCATTTCCACCAACTGTTCCGTTTGCGGATTCATCAAAAGGTCTACATTTACCATCAGGTGAAAGAATAAATCCTGGCTCATAAACATATCCTTCTTTTTCTGGTACCTGTACACAAGCTCCACCAGCAAGTGCATAATCAGATTGTCCGCTTAATAGGCTTTGACATGCCATATGAACCGCTACTAATGAAGTAGAACAAGCTGTATCAACTACAACACTCTCTCCTTTTAGGTTTAGCTTGTATGAAGTACGTGTTGCAACGAATTTTTTAAGTGTTGAAATATCCGATTGAAATTCATTAGATGCCTCTTCGTCGCTATTTCTCGAACCCCGTGGCGAATAATTAGTCTCTGAAATTCCTGCATAGACAGAAGTCCCCTCGCCAATTTCTTCTAAATTGTATCCAGCATTTTCGATAGCCTCCCACGCACAAAGTAAGAAAAAGCGCTGTTGTGGATCTAGATCACTGGCTTCTTTATGCGACATTTGGAAGAAATCAGGATCAAACATATCTATTTCTTCTAAATATCCACCCCTAAGTACTAAACGTTCTAAAATATCTGAATCAAGAGACTCTAATGAGTATGGAAGCTCTTCTAAAGGAATATCCTTAACTAGCTCATTGCCTTTAGTTAAATTTGACCAAAACTCATAAGTGTTTTTAGACTCTGGGAAGCGCAACCCAATACCAATAATTGCAATTGACTCATTTTTAGAAGTTGGTATTCGTTCTTTTTGGCTAGATAGAGCAAAATTTGTATTAGTAATTTGTCCAATAGCTTGAGCTATAGATGAAATAGTTGTGTACTTAAAAAGATCAGTTACTAAGACATTAACTTCCATCTTCTTTTTAATAGATTCTTTCATTTTCATTAATAATAAAGAATTGCCACCTAAATCAAAGAAGTTGTCATTTATATTAATTTCTTCAGGGTCTATTCCTAGGATTTCAACCCAAATATTAAGTAATATCTCCTCTAATTGATTTAAATTAGAATTGCCACCCTTATTATTTAATTGAACAGGGGCTTTTCTTTCAAATTCTTGTTTAATAAGCTTATGGCGATCAATTTTTCCACTTGGTAAAAATGGCATTTTATTTAATGGTATAAAATCAGATGGTATTAAATAAGCCGGTACCTTTCTTTTTATAAATTGACGCATTTCCTTTCCATCTATATAATTGCCGGTGCTTGTGTAATAGGCAACTAACTTGTTATTACCTATGGAGTCTTGTGTAACAACAACAGCTACCATATGAATATCTTGATGTTCCAGAAGGTGAGACTCAATTTCACCAATCTCAATTCGATATCCCCGTACCTTAATTTGGCCATCTTTTCTTCCTACATATTCAATGGTCCCCGCAGATGTTAAACGGACAATGTCGCCTGTTTTATACAGTCGCTTTTCTGGATAATACGGATGCTGAATAAACGCTTCCTTTGTTTTCTCTGGCTTGTTTAGATAGCCCCTTCCCAGGTTTGCTTCACTTTCGATATATAATTCCCCCGGTGTATTTATTGGACAAGGATTCATATACTGATTTAAAACATGAAGTTTTACATTGCTTATCGCTTTTCCAATTGGAATGGAAGATTGGCTATCCCCAAGTTCATTTACTAACTGTGTAGCTACAAAGACAGTGGCTTCAGTCGGCCCGTACACATTAACGATTTCGATATGTCCTCCCCGCCGCCACCATTCACGTACAAACTCTGATTTTAACGCCTCTCCTCCGACCACAATTCGCTTCATAGTTGACAATTTGCCTAAGTCACTCTCTGGCAGTAATTTCGCAAATTGATGGAAGAGTGCCGTCGGCATCAAAGTCATGGTAGCTTTCAATTGTTGGACAACATCCGCAAATTTATCAATGGATTGCCTTTCTTCATCAGACAAGATATGCAGACGTGATCCGCATAAGATAGTCTGCCAGATTTCCCATACGGAAACATCAAAACTGTGGGAAGAAAACTGTAAGACTATTTCTTGGTCCACAAAATCGTTATATCTGTATTTCCAATCTTCTACTAGATTCACGACACCCATATGCCTTAACATTGCACCTTTTGGCTGTCCTGTGGAACCGGACGTATAGATTACATAGGCTAAATCATCCGAAGTGTTGTAAATCGGAAGATTATCAATACTTGTTTTATCCGGAATATCTCCCAATGTGATTGCCTCAAGATTGTGAACTAAATTGCTCTTTAAATGTTTTTGAGTGAGCAGTAATCTTATGCCACTGTCCTTCAACATATATTGGATACGTTCTTCCGGATAAACAGGATCAATCGGCACATATGCCCCACCCGCTTTCAGTATTCCAAGCATGGTAACAATAACTTCTGCCCCTCGATCCATCATAATACCTACAGGCTGGTTAGGTCCCACTCCCTTTTCCCGTAAGAAATGGGCAAGCTGATTGCTTCGTTCGTTAAGCTCTCTATACGTAAAGCTGTTCTGCGCATCAGATAGCGCTATCCGATTGGCACAGCTATCGGCCTGTTTGTAAAACAGTTCCGGAATGGTTTTTTCTAAATCAAATGGAATCGTTGTATCATTTAACTGCCTATGCAACAGTTGGTCTACCTCTGGTAGTAAATCAAGATTCCTAATCGGTTCATCAAATTGGTTCACCAAGGCTATCAAAATCTTCTGATACATTTCGTCAAATCGTTCGATGGTCTTCTCTAAAAACAAGTCCGTACTGTATTCATAAGAAAGCTTAATTCCTTCTGGGGTATTCGTTGCGAATAAGCTAAGATCCATTTTTGAAGTAGTCTGGGAAACTTCTTCATCCACGGCTTCAAAATTTAACCCCGACTGTTTATCCTCTCTCCCATTTTTATCGTGATAAGAGAATATAGTTGCAAACAAAGGAGATCGACTAGAATCTCGCTGAGGGTTTACCTTCTCCACCAATAAGTCAAATGGGTAATCTTGATGTTCATACGCGCTGAAGATTTCCTGTTTTACCTCCTGCAGAAGATCCCTAAGTGTGTTCACCTTATCAAATCGAACTCGAATTGGAAGTGTATTTACAAAAAATCCAATCATATCTTCTAGTGTTTCTACAGATCGACCGGTAACCGGTGATCCCACAATAATATCCTGATCTTCTGTCAATACATGCAGCAACATATTATAAGCAGCAAACAGGAGCATATATAGTGAACCATCTTCTTTGTTCGCCAGAGCCCAAAGCTGTTTAGTCAAATCTTTGGAGACTTTGGAACGTATTACTGATCCACTAAGACTCATTTCTTCAGGACGAACTTTGTCAGTTGGCAGTTCTAAAACTGGCAAAGGCTTTTTCAGCTTATCCAGCCAATAGTCTTCTTGTTTCCCCCACATTCCTTTTTGGATTTCTTGATTCTGCCAATCTGCATAATCGACATAACGGATAGGGAGAGGAGTTAGGCTTGGCTCCTCATTTCTTATTAGCGACTCGTAGATTTCTGACAGATCACGGAAGAAAATATTATAACTCCATGCGTCTGTAATAATATGATGCATATTAAGGTAAAGTTTGTAATCTTCTTTACTACATTTATAAAGAATTGCACGAAGTAAAGGAGCTTTTGCTAAATCAAATGATTCTGCGTTAACATCTCGAGTTTTTAAATTTATATATTCTTTCTGATCATTAGAAGCCATTCCACCTAAATCACGATATTCTAATGAAAAATCTATACTTGACTTAATTGATTGGTATGGCTGTCCATCCACATCAGCAAAAGAAGTTCGTAAAGAATCATGACGATTTATAACCTCTTTAAAAGCCTGCTCAAATTTTGGTACATCAAGATTTCCTTTATATGTGTACATCGCAGCTACGTCATAGCTTCTGTTATCCATAATCAATTTATAAAGGAACCATAAACGTTTTTGTGAGTGCGATAGCTCATATCTATCTTGTTCTAATAACCTGTTGATTTTCCTCTCACCATATCCATAAATGGATAACTTACTGAGTATTTGTTCTATACGTTCGGACATTTCCTTTAAAGTAGGATATTGGTATACGTCTTTCATACTAAAAGTTATTTTAAATTTGTTATTTACACGATTAAGTAGCTGAATTCCTAATAAAGAGTGCCCTCCTAAATCAAAGAAGGAATCGGAAAGTTCAATTGTGTTTCTTTGGAGAATATCCTCCCAAATTTTCACTAATCTAGATTGAGTAGAAGTTAAAGGTTTTGTAACTTCCTGATTTATCTTCTTATTTTGGGATTCATACTTCTCCAACATCTTTCGGTCCACTTTCCCACTTCCTGAAAGTGGCATTTTTTCTAATTTTATAAATTTTGCAGGTAACATATAAGTAGGTAACTTGTCTACAAAGTAAGAGCGGATATCTTTTTCACTAAAGTCCTCTCCTGTTGTTGTATAGTAAGCAATTAATGTTACAATTTCGTTTTCTTTTTTAGGTATCACAGCTACCATATGAATATCTTGATGTTCCAGAAGGTGTGACTCAATTTCACCAATCTCAATTCGATATCCCCGTACCTTAATTTGGCCATCTTTTCTTCCTACATATTCAATGGTCCCCGCAGATGTTAAACGGACAATGTCACCTGTTTTATACAGTTGCTTTTCTGGATAATACGGATGCTGAATAAACGCTTCCTTTGTTTTCTCTGGCTTGTTTAGATAGCCCCTCCCCAGGTTTGCTTCACTTTCGATGTATAATTCCCCCGGTGTATTTATTGGACAAGGATTCATATACTGATTTAAAATATGAAGTTTTACATTGCTTATCGCTTTTCCAATTGGAATGTTAGATTGGCTATCCCCAAGTTTATTTACTAACTGTGCAGCTACAAAGACGGTCGCTTCAGTCGGTCCGTACAAATTCACGATTTCGATATGCCCTCCTCGACGCCACCATTCACGTACAAACTCTGATTTTAACGCCTCTCCTCCGACCACAATTCGCTTCATCGTTGACAATTTGCCTAAGTCACTCTCTGGCAGTAATTTCGCAAATTGATGGAAGAGTGCCGTCGGCATAAAAGTCATGGTAGCTTTCATTTGCTGGACAATATCCGCAAATTTATCAATGGATTGCCGTTCGTCATCAGACAAGATATGCAGACTTGATCCGCATAAGATAGTCTGCCAGATTTCCCATACGGAACCATCAAAACTGTGAGAAGAAAACTGTAAGACTATTTCTTGGTCCACAAAATCGTTATATCTGTATTTCCAATCTTCTACCAGATTCACGACACCCATATGCCTTAACATTGCACCTTTTGGCTGGCCTGTGGAACCCGACGTATAGATTACATAGGCTAAATCATCCGAAGTATTGTAAATTGGAAGATTATCAATACTTGTTTTATCCGGAATATCTCCCAATGTGACGGCCTCAAGATTGTGAACTAAATTGCTCTTTAAATGTTTTTGAGTGAGCAGTAATCTTATGCCACTGTCCTTCAACATATATTGGATACGTTCTTCCGGATAAACAGGATCAATCGGCACATATGCCCCACCCGCTTTCAGTATTCCAAGCATGGTAACAATAACTTCTGCCCCTCGATCCATCATAATACCTACAGGCTGGTTAGGTCCCACACCCTTTTCCCGTAAGAAATGGGCAAGCTGATTGCTTCGTTCATTAAGCTCTCTATACGTAAAGCTGTTCTGCACATCAGATAACGCTATCCGATTGGCACAGCTATCGGCCTGTTTGTAAAACAGTTCCGGAATGGTTTTTTCTAAATCAAATGGAATCGTTGTATCATTTAACTGCCTATGCAACAGTTGGTCTACCTCTGGTAGTAAATCAAGATTCCTAATCGGCTCATCAAATTGGTTCACCAAGGCTATCAATATCTTCTGATACATTTCGTCGAATCGTTGGATGGTCTTCTCTAAAAACAAGTCCGTACTGTATTCATAAGAAAGCTTAATTCCCTCTGGAGTATTCGTTGCAAACAGGGTAAGATCCATTTTTGAAGTAGTATGGGAAACTTCTTCATCCACGGCTTCGAAATTTAACCCCGACTGTTTATCCTCTCTTCCATTTTTATCGTGGTAGGAGAATATAGTTGCAAACAACGGGGATCGACTAGAATCTCGCTGAGGGTTTATCTTCTCCACCAATAAGTCAAATGGGTAATCTTGATGTTCATACGCGCTGAAGATTTCCTGTTTTACCTCCTGCAGAAGATCCCTAAGTGTGTTCACTTTATCAAATCGAACTCGGATTGGGAGTGTATTTACAAAAAATCCAATCATATCTTCTAGTGTTTCTACAGATCGACCGGTAACCGGTGATCCCACAATAATATCCTGATCTTCTGTCAATACATGCAGTAACATATTATAAGCAGCAAACAGGAGCATATATAGTGAACCATCTTCTTTGTTCGCCAGAGCCCAAAGCTGTTTAGTCAAATCTTTAGAGACTTTAGAACGTATTACTGACCCGCTAAGACTCATTTCTTCAGGACGAACTTTGTCAGTTGGCAGTTCTAAAACTGGCAAAGGCTTTTTCAGCTTATCCAGCCAATAGTCTTCTTGTTTCCCCCACATCCCTTTTTGGATCTCTTGATTCTGCCAATCTGCATAATCGACATAGCGGATAGGGAGAGGAGTTAGGCTTGGCTCTTCATTTCTTATTAGCGCCTCGTAGATTTCTGACAGATCACGGAAGAAAATATCATAACTCCATGCGTCTGTAATAATATGATGCATGTTAACATAAAATCTATATTCTTTCTCAGCACATTTAAATAGAATTGCTCTTATAGGAGGTTCTTTAAACAAGTCAAAAGCAACTTTATTATTTTTATCTATTAAACTACTAATTTTCCTGTTTTGAACCTCAAAGTTATCTAAAGTTAAATCGATATAATGAAGTTGGAATGGACCATTTTCTTTAACAATTTGTCTTGGTATACCTTCTTCTTCAACAAAAATAGTTCTTAATATTTCATGGCGTGCTATTAATTTATCTAACGATCTTCTAAACGTCTGGATGTTTAAGTAACCATTAATCCCCTTTATTGTAGGAACATTATAAAATTCATTTAACGGATTGAGAATATATAAAAACCATAACCTTTTTTGTGCATGTGACAACTCATAGTTCTTTTTAGTCGGTAACTTCTTAATCTTTGATTCTTCATTATTGATATTCGCCTCGTTATACAATTGTTCAATATGTAAGGCTAATTGATCTAAAGTACCGTTTGTAAATATATCCTTAAGATCAATTTTTACATTAAATACTTGTTTTATACGATTTATAACTTTAACTGCTACTAACGAATGACCACCAATTTCAAAGAAGTTATCTTTAAGACCGACTTTTTCTTTATTAAGTACACGTGACCAAATTTGGCTTAATTTAATCTGTGTAGGCGTGTTTGGCTCCAAATATCCCTTTCCTTGATCTGTAACAATATGGACGATTGATGCTTTTAATTTCTTCCGATTAACTTTCCCATTAGATGTTAACGGAATCTTTTCGACCATAAATACATGGTTAGGAATCATATACAGAGGAAGTTTATCTTTTAAAAACTTCTGTATTTCTTCTAAAGAAATTTCAATCTTGTCATTAGAGACTAAAAAAGCAATTAAGCGTTTATCTCCTGTTGCTACTTCATGAGCAATTACAATTGACTCTTTTATAGAAGAATGTTCATTTAGAGCTGTCTCAATTTCTGCAAGCTCTATACGTACACCCCTTATCTTGACTTGATCATCTTTTCTTCCTATAAAGACTATATTTCCATCAGTTTGAAAATAGCCTCTATCACCTGTTTTATACATAAAAGCATCTTCTTCATCAAATAAATCAGGGATAAATGCTTCCTTTGTTCGTTCAGCATCATTTAAGTATCCCCTAGCAAGCCCCACCCCAGATAAATAAATCTCTCCAATGACTCCGACAGGAACAGGTTGCAATTCCTCATCTAAAATATATAATTTTGTATTATGGATTGGTTTACCAATAGGGAGGTTATCCCTACCTATATCCTCCTTAGAACATTTATAAACAGTTGCATCAATAGAGACTTCCGTTGGTCCCCATTGATTGTATAAATTAACATGTGGTAATTTCTCAAAGTGTAGTAGAATAAGTTCTGATTTCAGAGCTTCCCCACTAGATATCACTGTCCTTAAACGTAGTAATTCCTTATAGTTTTGATCATTAATACTATCTAGGAAAAACTTTAATACACTTGGTACAAATTGTATAAATGAAACATTATATCGGATTGCAGCCTCTAGTATTGCTTCAGCATCACTGTGAAGTCCCGGCTCCAAGACTGCGATCCGCGCACCAATCATTAAAGGCCAGAAAAACTCAATAGCAGAATCATCGAAAGTTAATATAGTTTTTTGTAAAACTGTATCTGAAGGACTTAATCTATGATAGTCTTGCATCCAACAAATCCTATTTACCCAACCTTTGTGTAAATTAGCCACCCCTTTAGGTTCTCCAGTAGATCCAGATGTATAGTAGATGGATACTAAATTGTCTGATTTCACGTTTATCTCAGGATTGTTAGTGGGGAATTTCTCCAATTCACCCCAACTAGTTTCAACTGAAATATAAGGGATTTTTATATTTAATAGATTCCCGCTCAAATTTTCTTGCGTTAAACATGCAACTGATTGAGAGTTCTCTATGAGCTTTAAAACCCTTTCTTTAGGTGCCTCCGTATCTATTGGTAAATAGGCTCCACCAGCTTTTAAAACTCCTAAAAGGGAGATAACCATTTCCAATGATCTATCCATGTATACAACTACAGGTGTATCTGGCCCCACTCCATTAAAACGCAAGTAATGGGCCACCTGGTTAGCTTTTTGATTAAGTTCATGATAGGTAAGGCGTTTATCTTTATAAATAACAGCTTCATTATTTGGTGAATGTGCTACCTGTTCTTCTATTAGCACATGAAGAGGTTTTTCCTCTGGATAATCAAAAGCTGTTTCGTTCCAATCTCTTAAAAGCTGTTTGCTCTCCATCTCTGTTAGTAAAGGATATTCAGTTAACCTTTTATTTGGATCATTCCCAATAGCCCCTAACAATACATTAAAATTGTTCGCCATACTTTTTATAGTTTCTAAACTATAGAGGTCTTTGTTATATCTAAAAGAAATATCTAAATTATCATCTTCCTCAATAATGGAGATTGTCATATCATATTCAGATTTACCAAAATCCACCTTCAATTCATTTATTGTTAAATCTGAAATTTCGAACTTGAGCGGAACTTCCGTTTGAAATTCAATTTGAAATAATGGAGTATAACTTAAATCTCTTTTTGGTTGTACACGCTTCACCACTTTTTCAAAAGGCGCCTCTATATTTGAGAATGCTTCAAACATATTTTCCTTTACTAAATCAAGAAGCTCTTGATATGACATATTCTTTGAAAAATTAGTACGTAAGACAACGGAGTTAATGAAAAAACCAATTAGGTCATCTGTCTGGCTGTTACGATTTGAAATAGGACATCCTAATGTGATATCTTCTCTAGATGTATATCTAAAAAGAAGTGTCTTAAAGGCAGCCATCATTATAATAAATAAACTTGTTTGTTTTTTAATACTTAAATCTTTAAGCGACCTATATATAGTGTTAGGTATATTAATATTCAATAAAGCTCCATTTGAAGTTCGGATCATAGGTCGTTTATAATCAGTTGGAAGTTCTAATAAAGGCTCAACGTTTTCTAATTTCTTTTCCCAATAGGTCAATTGTCTTTCTAAAGATGCCTTATCAAACTCATTACGCTGCCAATAAGAGTAATCCCCATATTGAATTTCAAGAGGCTTAAGAGGTGAAGGTTTATTATTTAGAATTTCAGTATATAAAGCACTAATTTCCTTTACTAATAATCCAGCAGATGTTCCATCAAAAATAATATGATGTACGATGAATTGTAGCCAATGCTCAAAATCATTTATCTTCAGAAGGTTAACTCGAAATAGCATATCCTTTTCTATATCAAACTGTTTATCTGCTTCCTCCTTTAAAATATTTTGCGCATAAGCAATTTTCTTTTGTTCTTCATTAATATGGCTTACATCAAGATGATTCACTTTTATTAATAGATTAGGAGAAATTGCTTGTACAGCTTCTTCTTTTTCTCCCTTAGAAAAAGAGGTACGAAGAATTTCATGGCGGTCTATAACTTCTTGTATCGATGATTCCAGCACTTTAATATTAAGCAGGCCTTCAACTTTAAAAACCCTTGAAACATTGTAAGTTGAATCTCCCGGATTCATTTGATTAGCAAACCACACCCCATGTTGTGCATAAGAAAGTGGAACATCAATATTATCAGGTCTTCTACCAATTTTATTTCTTCTTTGTGCACCCAATCTTTTTAATCTTTTTTCAATAAGACTATTTTTATTCTCATCTTCCTTTTTCAACTAGTTTTCCCCCTTTGTTCTGTTATTATCCGTTAATAAATCCCCAAGTTATCTACATGTTTTTCTTCATCTTCTAGCAATAATTTTTCAACTACTTTCGAAAAGCTTTCAATTGTTGGTGTCTCGAAAATAGAACGAATAGGTAAATTTATATTTAATAACTCATTTATCTCGGAAACAATGCGCATAGCAAGTAATGAATGCCCCCCTAAACTAAAGAAATTATCTATTTTACTGAATTGGTCAAACTCTAGGACGTTAGACCATACATCAGCAACTAATATTTCTACTTCTGTTTTTGGAGTCTCCTCTATTTTTTCATTAGCTGCTATTTGGGGTTTAGGTAAAGATTTTTTATCTACCTTTCCATTAGTGGTGATAGGTAATTCTTTCATCTGAATCATATGAGCCGGAACCATATAACTAGGCAAGATACTACTAAGCCAATCATAAATTGCCTTTGTTTCAATTTTTAAACCTTGTTCTAAAACTATATATGAAACTATTTTTTTGTTTTTCGAATTTTCACCATCTAGTATTACTACCGATTTATTGATTCCCGGATGTTGATTCAGTACCGCTTCAATCTCACCAAGCTCTATCCTATACCCTCTAACTTTTACCTGTGTATCCATTCTCCCTAAATACTCCAAATTCCCATCAAGTAAGAACCTTCCTAAATCACCTGTTTTAAATAGTCGTTCCCCTGGTAGAAAAGGATCATCTATAAATTTTTCTTGTGTGAGCTCTGGGCGGTTAAGATAGCCCTTTGCAACTCCATCTCCCCCTATATAGATCTCACCCGTTATTCCAGAAGGAACTAATCTTAATAATTTATCTAAAACATATATATTAGTATTATTTATAGGACGACCAATCGGGAGCGAGGAGGATTCATTATAGTCGTTAGGAACTTCAAAGATACAACAACCAACAACAGTTTCGGTTGGTCCGTACTCGTTGATTAAGATTGTTTCCGGTGCATGTTCCTTCCATACTTTTATATGTTCGTGGTAAAGAGCTTCTCCCCCGATTACAATTCGCTTCGCTGCCTCTTTTAACTCATTTTTGGATAGCTGCTGGCTAAGCATTTGAAGATGAGCAGGTGTAATTTTTATTAGGCTAAAATTTTTACTTTTTTTCAATGTTTCACTTAGTGAATCGAATCCTAGATAATTTGATACAAGACTGACCGTTTTACCAGCTAACAACGGTAAAAACAAACTAGTAATTGTTAAATCGAAACCAATAGGAGAGTGTACAGGAGCACCATTACCTTCTGATGTCTTGTAGGCCTCCAAAGACCACGCTAAATAATTTACAAGTCCTTTATTCGAAATAACAACTCCTTTAGGTGTACCTGTAGAACCAGAAGTATAAATTACATAAGCATTATCCTCAGTGTCAGCTTTACAAGGTAAATTCCCCAAATTTCTTAAGTCTTGTTTCCACTCGTGCGAGTCAAGATAAATGATTTCAGCTTGATTCTCTTTTATTAAAACTGAGAGGTCACTATGACTTAATATAATCTCTAGCTTTGCATCTTTTACAATGAATTTTAGGCGTTCTATGGGATAGCTAGGGTCAAGGGGGACATAAGCTCCTCCCGCCTTCAATATTGCTAATATTCCAACAACTAAATCTATTGAATGATTAAAACACACCCCCACCAAGCAATTAGGTCCTATTCCTTTATCACTTAGATAATACGCTAGTAGGTTGGCCTTTTCATTTAATTCCCTATAGGTTATCTTGTCTTGATCATCAACAACTGCAATAGCATTCGGTGTTTTTTGAACCTGTTCTTCAAATAAATTTTGAACGAGTAAATTTTTTTTAATAGAGACTTTTTTGCCTCTTGAGAAGTTTAATATTCTCTCTTTTTCCATCTCTGACAAAATAGATATATCCTGTACTTGTTGATTAGGATTTTCAACAATACATTTTAATGCTTTCTCAAAATGGCTTAATATTAAATTAGCTGTTTCATCTGAGATTTCATCAGTTTTATACTTTATTTGTAAAGTAATAGCCTTGCCTGGCTTTACTATAAATGCAACAGGGTAATTTGTTCTCTCAATTATAAAAGGATTTTGAATCTTAACATTTCCCCATTCATTTTTATTCGTTGTTTCTGGGTAGCTTTCAAATACAAATATACTATTAAACAAAGCTTGGTCATTCGGAATATCAGCCCATTCTCTAAGCTTTATTAGTGGAGTATGTTCAAATTCTCTTATCTTAAGAAATTGCTTTTGAACTTCTCTGACCCAATTTGAGAATGTTTCTGTATGTTTAATTTTCACTTGAAAAGGGAGAGTGTTAATAAACATTCCTAAAATCGATTCAGCGCCTTCAAGTTCTGCAGGTCTTCCAGAAAAAGTTGTTCCAAAAACGACTTCTTCTTCCAAACTATATCGATGTAAAAGAAGGGCCCAAATACTCTGTAATAAGCAATTTATTGTGTAATGATTCAATCGTCCAACCTGGCGTATTTTCTCAGATAAATTAAGAGATATCTTTAGTTCTGTTTCATTATATTCGTAGGGAAGTTTACCGTGATTTGCTTTTTTCGCAAATTTGATAGTTGTAGCCGCCTTAAAATCTTTAAGTTCATTCGCCCAGAAATTACTATCATTTGACGAATCCCTCAGTTGAAGCCATTGAATAAAATCTTTGTATTGACTATTACTCCTATATCTAATAGGTGTATCATTAATTAAATTCTTATAGCCTTGACCTATCTCTTCTAATAATAAAGATAGACTCCATCCATCTAACATGAGATGATGACGTGTAAATATTAATTGATGAATTTGTTCACCTTTTTTTATTAAAGTAAATCGAAATAAAGGTACTTCTGTAAATCCCTTTACTCTATCTAATTCTAGATACTTTTGTAGTTTACGCTCATAGTCCTCATTAGAAAGAATAGACCAATCGTGAAATTCATATGGTATTTTTATATCTGAATAAACTACCTGAACTGGCTTTTCAAGTCCCTTCCATAAAAAATCAGTTCGTAGTGCTTGATGGCGTTTCACTACTTGATGAATACTTTCTAATAATAGTGATACTTTTAAATTCCCATTAAGTTCACAGGAGTATTGCACGATATATAACCCTTGTTCCGGTTCATATTCTGAATGGAATAGAATGCCTTGCTGGCAAGGTGATAGTTCATATAAAGTTTCAATATTATCCATCTTTAGACGCTCCTTTATTTGATAATATACCCATCAATTTATTCAAATCCTTTTGACTAATTTTAGCTTCTGGAAATTCTTCAGGATTAGAAAATGTTAACTCTTTATTTTTTTTACAGTAACCTATCATTTTTCTTAAATTATCTATATAATTATCGGCAAGTTTTTGAATAGTGATTTGATGATTGATGTTACAACTATATTCCCAATTTATCTTTAATCTTTTGTCCGTCACCATAGCAAGAATATCTAAGATATAACTTCTCCCCCCCCGATTATCTATATCTCCCCCTTTAAATCTTTGGTCCATCTTAAAGATAGAACTATTAAAAGTTTGATCAAATTGACCTAAATACTTGAATTTAACTTCTGCTGCTGGGAAATTCCTTAGTTTATCACTCTCATCTTGAGAATCATTTAGATATCGAAGCAACCCAAATCCGATTCCTCTGTTAGGAATAGTTTGTAATTTTTCGTTAACAATCTTAACTAAATTCTTTAAGTCTTTATCTTCTCTAACTTTGTTTGCATCTATAAAAACAGGATATATACTAGTGAACCAACCTATAGTTCTTGATAAGTCTACTTTATCAATTATTTCTTCTCGACCATGTCCCTCTAAATCTATATACAAGTTCTGATGTGCTTTCTCATTTTTAAAGGTAATGAATAAGGCAGCTAAAAGTATATCGTTAATTTGGCATCCAAAGGTTTTAGGTACCAATCTCAGTAACTCTTCAGTTTCATTTTCTAATAAAGAAACGCTTATATTTCTTGCTGAAACTAGTGAATTCTCTCCATTAGTAAAGTCTCTAGGAAACGGCACTCGCTTTGGATTAAAGCTCCTCCAATATTGATAATCTTTATCCAGTTTACGTGAGCCGACTAACTTTTTGAGCTCTAATGCCCACTCTTGGAACGAAGTCGTTTTATAAGGTAAATTATTTTCACTACCTGTCTTCAATTGTAAATAAAGGCTTTCTAAGTCCTCAATTAAAATTCTCCAAGACACTTCATCCATAATTAAGTGGTGAATAACTATTAATAACTTATCCCCCTGTATAGGATGTAATTTAAAATATTCAGCAGTTATTAACGGACCATCTATGATATTTAATGATTTTTGTTTACTATTTGCTGTTTCAATTACCCTTTGATTCTGAACAGGTATGGGTAAATCAGAAAAGTCATGAACTGAAAGTGGAATATCATTGATGCTATCATCATAATAATGTTCCCAATTCGCTGTATTACATATGAATTTTGACCGTAGAATATCATGGTGATCTACTAAATGATTAAGAGCTTTTTGTAACAATTCAATATCTAATTCCTCGTGTAAGTCTAATGATAGAGACATATTGTAGTGAGAAAAATCAAGTATTTTTTTTTCGAAAAATAATCGTTGTATAGGCGTCAAAATATTCGTACCTGTTACTTTAGTTTGCTTCTGAATAAACTCTGGTAAGAAAGAAGGTTGAATATGTTTAGAGAGTTCGCTTATAGTAGGCTGGTTAAAAAGATGGCTAAAGTTAAAATACAGACCTAGCTTTCTGCATTTTGTTATTATCTGCATTCCCAGTATAGAATCTCCACCGAGCTCAAAGAAGTTATCATCAATTCCAATATCACTAGTTTGGAGAACTTCACACCATACCTTTGACAGAATTTTTTCAGACTCTGTTCTAGGTTCAATATATTCTTGATCCGATATATATTCAGGTTTAGGTAACGCTTTACGATCGAGTTTTCCGTTATGAGAAAGAGGCAATTCATCTAAAAAAACGAAACTCGATGGAATCATATACTCTGGAAGCTTCCCTTTAAGGTATTTTTTAATGTCTATTATTTTTAAATCAGATGTTTTACTCCTCGGTACTATGTATGCTACAAGACGATTATCATCCTCATTAAAATTTTGTTTTACAACAACAGCTTCATATATAGCAGGATACTGTGATAAAGCATAATCGATTTCACTAAGTTCTATACGAAAACCTCTTACTTTCACTTGAAAGTCTTTTCTTCCTAAATACTCTATGGTGCCATCCAAATGCAGACGCCCTATATCGCCGGTTTTATATAAATATGGTGACAAGCCATCATTAAATGGATTATGAACGAAAGCCTGTCTAGTTAAATCAGATTGGTTAAGATAGCCCCTTGCTAAACCAACACTACTTATATACATTTCACCGGGAACTCCAGTAGGTACAGGTATTAATTTGTTATCTAGAACATATACTTTTACATTATCAATTGATTTTCCAATAGGGATGAAACTAAGCTGTTTATCCCTTTTACTTTTCCAAGCAGTTGCTGTAACAGAAGCTTCAGTAGGTCCGTATAAATTAATTAAGTCCGCTTTTATAACGTTATGAAAAGATTGTTGCAAACTGATAGATAAAGCCTCTCCTGAAGAAAACACTCTTTTTAAAGAAGTGCATCTTTTTATTCCTTCATGTTGCAAAAAGACTTTAAGCATTGAAGGTACAAAAACAATGGTAGTGATTTCTTTATTAATTACTAGCTCTAATAGATAATCGGTATCTTTATGACCATTTGGCTTGGCAATTATTAGCTGTGCCCCTGATATTAATGGCCAAAATATCTCTCTTATTGAGGCATCAAAACTAAAAGGTGCCTTTTGAATGACTTTATCCTCATGAGTTAATTCAAAGTTTTTTTGCATCCATGTAAGATAATTAACAATACCTTCATGTTGCACCATAACCCCTTTGGGATTTCCAGTAGAACCAGAGGTATATATCACATATATTAAGTTTTTCAGAGTAGTATTATTATCCAAATTATCACAGTTATACCTAAAACAATCAGATTTTGAAGTGAGGCAAACTACTTGAACACCGTCTTTAATTATTCTGGTTTTAAGATTTTCTTGCGTTAAAACTATCGAAACGTTTGTATCCTCAAGTACGTATTCTATTCTTTTTTCTGGATACGTAGGATCAATTGGCACATAGGTACCACCCGCCTTTAAAATTCCTAAAAGGCCTATTATCATTTCCAAAGACCGTTCTACATAAATACCAACTAGTGTATCCGGGCCAACCCCTTGCTCTCTAAGAAAGTGTGCTAATTGATTTGCTCTTTCATTCAATTGTTGGTAAGTTAGAATCTCTCCCTCAAAATCAACTGCTATATTAAAAGGAGTTGCATTTACTTGTTTTTCAAACAGCTGATGCACACAGTAATTGTTTAACACACACTTGTCAGGAATGTTTTTATTAATAATTGAAAATATATCTTCTTTGTTTAATAATTGAATGCCAGAAACATTTTGTTCAGGGTTATTTGAAACTTCTTCTAAAATATCTAAATAATGCATCTTAATACTCTCAATAATTCTTTCATCAAACATCTCTGCATTATAAGATAGCTGAACAGCTATCTGTCCTTCCTCCGATGATAAACCAAATGAAATCTCAAAATATTCACTTACTTTATTATTTGTGAAATTAATTGGGTGAATAAACTTTATTTGCTTGTATTGATTATGGGTCTCTGAAAAAAGCTCAGTTGAATCTATTTGACGTTGTTGCATTATTTCACATTGTTTTTTCTCTATTAATGACAAGATTTCTAAAAAAGATAAATCTTCATTTACATCTATTCGAAGTATTAAGGGGTTGTCTATACTTGGTGATAGGGTTGATTCGATTACTATACATTCGCGATTACTATAGCGACAAAGTAGAATTACATAAGATGATAGTAAAATATGATCTATTTTAGTTTGATATTTATCTGACATATTCAACAGACTTTGATGTATATTTTCAGGTATATCAAATGTAAGGCTATTTTTTTGTTCATTAAAATACACTGCTTTTTCAGGTAATTTTATTCCTGGTGAAGTACCTTCTGACTGACTTCTCCAAAACTCTTTATTTTCTTGTTTTATTGGGGCTTCTGATGTTCCTCTTCCATTTAGATTACTCATCATTCTAATCTCCTCATTTTATTTATAGTGAAAATAGTTTTAAGGGAAACTAAGCTTTAGAGTTCTTGAATAAAAACAGGCTCTTCATAAAACCTCAGACCATTTGACCATCTACTAATAAGCATATCCCAATCTCTATCGAGAGGTTCCGCTTTCTTTAGAAGTTCTATGGGAATATTTAAGTTGAGAATTCTCCCGCTCAATATACATCTAGTAACACCTGGTGGTAAAAGAAAGTTCTCTAGACCAACAGTCTTCATAAAATTTATGTCTACTTTTGGAAAGCTTACAACGACCATATTATCGTTTTGTAAATTTAAGTTGTTTAAGGATTTTAGCCTTTGAACCTCATAATTTTTGCTATATGACTCCACTACTAAGTTCCATAGTTCTATTTTTTTCTTTAATGAGATACCTTTTTTATCCCCATATATATTCTCTTGCTTATTTTTGCTAAAGTACAGTTTAGCAATTGATTGTCTATCTTCACTTTCGTTGCCGAATTCTAGTTTCAAACTTTCTTTTAATCTCTGAATCCAGTCACCTAAAGGCACTAAATGATACCATGTCTCAACCTTTAAAGAGTCAAGATTTTCAGTAGATACAACTTGAGCTAATATATTTTTACATCCTAGTTCTTTCAAAGCTGATGTTCTGTGCGCCCCATCTAAAATCAAATACTTCCCATCATCGATATATAAAGCCAATGGTGGATTTTTTAGAACTCCATCCACTTCGAGTGATGAACGTATATTTTCTATATGACGATGATTGTATTTTTCATGAAAGCAGATATTCTCAACTGGAATGAATTTAAGCGTTTTTAAAATATTCTCTGGTATTGTGTTTACAGGCATTTCCACTTGCCCCTTTCATAAACTAAAAGATGTAATAGCTGCTCATAATAAACGTTTATATGATTATTCAATATAAACGTTTATTAATTCCCAACTTGTAGTAGTAAATATTTTTTATTGATAAAGCGTATTTTCAATTAAATCAATTTTCTGATTTTTTATGATGTACTTTTTAAATGTCAGTTAGCAAAAGAATAGTTCCTAAAGAGCATATATCAGATAACAAACCCTTTCCTAGTACTAGAAATTGATCCAAAGTTAACTTACCATTTTTTAGAAGATACCTAATCTTTTATCTATTTTTCCATATTTTATATAAAAATTCAACTAATTTCAATTATTATTACTCATCTAACTATTACCTATATTCTGTATATTCAGATAATTACAACTATAGTTTAGATTTAAAATTGAGAAAATCAGCTATGAAAAAAATTAAAGAGAAGTAAAGTTGAACGATAAAAAATCGACATTAATTCCATATTTATGGAATTGATGTCGATTTTCCTTTATTTTAAATCTGGAATTCACTTTAATTAACCCAGAAATTTGACAATTCTTGTAAATTAACAGTGAATACTCCTTGTACCTCCATGCCAATTAAATCCAAGGGTGTGAAAGAAATTATTTTATAAGCTTTTCATTTTCGCCGTCGGAAGAAATTTGCTCCCGCTTAATCATCAAAATTCTCCCTAAAGTAGAAAGCTCCACAATTCCACTATACTTAGTGCCTTCCTTATACGAGCAATCAGTTAAAAAACTTTATATACTGCCTGTTTTCTAAAGGTGTTGTTCTGATAATCTGTCCATTTGATGAAAAAAGACGCTATTCCTAATACGGAAATGCGCCTATTTCTAGGAAATTAGTTTCAATTTGTAACGCGGTTTTGAGGTATAATTTTAAGGCTGTTATCTGCCCCTCTGTATCAGTTTCTTTTTTTCCAGCAAGATTTTCCTCTAATAAGATACCATCGGTAACATTTATCATAAAGGTGGCAATTGTACTAAGAGGCTGTTTTGGATAAAATTCTCCAGTGTCTACTCCTATTTGAAGCATTTTAATATAGTTCTCCCTTGAACGATTGAAACGTGTAAGTAAATACGGAATACGCTCCATTCCTTCGCTACGCCAACCTGTGACGAAATATTCATAAGTAACTGCACTAATTTTATTAAATGAATCTTTATTGTACTCATCTAAAATAGACTCTATAGTTTCCCAAACAGTTTGATTACTTTGGATAAGATTATGAATTTTCTTTTCAAACTGTTCGTCCCTTTCATTCAGGATGCTCTTTAACATCTCCTCTGTACTAGAAAAATATTGATATACTCCACCTCGGCTCATCCCAGATACTTCAACAACGTCTTTCATAGTTGTAGGCTCGAAACCTTTTTGGCAGAATACCGTTTCTGCAGCCTTCAATATTTCACGCTTGCGTTTTTCTTTGTATTGTATCGACACTTTAGGTGACATTCCGAACCTTCTTTCGATAGGAGATTTAATTATAATAGTTAATATGCTGACTGCAATCAAAGATGTGCCTGACACAATAAATGTCGTAACAACACCAAACAATTCGGAAAGAATTCCACCTGAAACCATACCAATCAATGTCCCAAGTGTAGTCATACTGTTGATCATTCCGAAGACACGGCCAGTTTTATCTACTGGAGTACTTTTTTGTGCAATTATGTTTAAAGGAATAATCGCCGATCCAAAAGAAAAACCTGCTAGAAAAAATAGCATGGGATATGCAATTGAAAGAACTATAGGGGAAAGTTGAGACATAAGAGCAAGCGCTGCAAGTGAAATTCCAAGTCCTAAAGCACCAAAAAACATGCAACCTAGTGTTGAACTAATATGTTTTTTTGTATATATTGCTGATGCTATAAACATACCACCGCCACTAGCGGCCATACTGTATCCCGCAATGGTTACAGGATCTTTAAAGATACCCCTTAAAAGTACCATGAATTGAGTATCGGCGATTTGTAGAACGAGAAGCAACAATGTAGTAATAATTAAACTAACTAACATGACAGGGATTGTTTTTAGGAAAGAGAATCCTTCTTTTAGTTCTACTAAGAAATTTGAAATGATATTCCGTTTTTTTTGCTGTTCATTTTTTTCAACCATATTCTTTCGATGATGCTTTGGAACACCAAGTAAAAAGAGTGCTGACAAAGCAAACGAAAGAGCATCGATATAAAATGCCAATTGGATGCCTGCAGTAGCAACAAACATTCCGCTAAGTACTGGACCAATTATTTTTGCCCCATTATCAATCATCCCACTGATTCCCATTGCAGCTTGAATTTGGTCATCCCCTACGATCTCTTTTAATTTACCATTTTTTGCGGGAATAAATAATGCTACAAACGAACTTTTTAAAAATATCAAAACATATACATGCCATAGTTGGGTTGAAAATGCTACTCCAAGAACAAGGACCAAACAGAATAGATCGGAAATCAACATAATTAAGCGTCGTTCAAAACGATCACTTAACACTCCGCTAAAAGGTCCAAGCAATACCATAGGACCTACAAAAACTAGCATTACACCAGACACTGCTATTGGTGAAGTATTCCACTTTACAGCAACCAAAGTAATTACAGCTAAAATATCCAACCAATTCCCAATGGCCGAAACGGTTTGGGAGGCAATCAAATACAAAAAAGCCTTATTTTTATACAAACGGTTTGAAACAGAACCACCAGTCATCCTTATTCCCCCATTAATGAAAAAAATAGTAAAACTAACAACCCTGCCATTATTATAAAATGACAGGGTTGTCGGTTTCAAGAACTAAATGTACCCTAGAGGAATAAGTTCACACAATTCCCTATCACTATTCGGTTCTGTTTTCTGAATCTAGTGTCATAGCTAAAAATCCTAGTCAAAGAAGAGAGGATGGAGAGTAAATATTATCTCTCTTCCAGCTCATATTGCAAACTTAGGTTTACAATCACTTTACAAACTTCCTCTAATAACTTACTTTCTTGAACGCTTCTGTTACCAATAGTCCAGATATATATCACACCCTTGTCATTTTCTATAGTACACCATCGATTCCAATTAAAATCGTCATATGGAAATACAATTACTTTTTGATCCATAATTACATCTTTATACATTTCTTTAGACTTTAGGACAGAGAATATCTCTTGTATTACCAAATCAATTTTTTCTTTTTCTTCAAGAACTATACTATACTCAATACCCATATTAATTTACACCTATCTTCATGATTTCATCATCTACGGCAGACAGTCTACTACTTATTTGATGGTATACCGATATAACATTTTCTTTACACATGTTTTCCGAAATTTTTGTAATTATGTATCACCAATTAACTGATAAATATGAACTGTGATACTTGGCTGCGATAAATGTAACCCTTCTGCTGCCATTCGAAAATTACAAGATTTAGCTGCAACTACAAAAGACTGTACCCATTTATAATCCAAAATCTCATCCCCTTTCGATCAATTATGCCTCGGCATAATTGCGTCCAGAATTGGCTTTGTGCTTAGGCCTGCATGACGCAGGTCGGTTAGCCTTTATCGCATAGATGCGATGATTTTAGGCTAACATCCACTGTGAACTCCTTACCGATTCCTTGACATCCGCTGAAAGAAATTAATGTTGTTAATCAACTTCATTAACTATATTTAATTTACTAAATTATCCAATAATAATAAACTAAAAAGTAGATCGATTACTTTTACACAAAGGGGAGAATCGTATGTTAGCCAAATTAAGTAAACAATTTCGTACTTTTGCAAAAAATGAATGTGAAAACTCAAGTCCACTGTATGAACATTTAGCGAATAAGATTGCTGAAGACGATGAACTATTAAAAGTTGCGGCGTTTATACCTCAAGGACAACCTGCACCTAATTTATTATTAGCTGGTGTTCAGTATTTACTGTCATCATCAAAAGACGATTTACTTCATTTTTACCCATCATTAACGACAGCACCTAAAGAAATAAATGAAGTGTATCCTGTTTTTAAAGCATTCGTCCTGTCTCATTCAGACGAAATGAAGACTTTATTTCAAGAAAAACTTGTTCAGACAAATGAAATCCGCCGTTGTTCTTACCTTTATCCGATGATGACAGAAATATATGAACGCCACAAAAAACCATTAGCATTCATAGAAGTTGGTGCAAGTGCAGGGCTTCAACTTGGGATGGATCAATACAATTACTGCTATAATGAACAGCTTCACATAAACAATTCTAATAATGATTTCATTTTGTCATCAGAAAATCAGGGTCAGCCGCTTCCAACTTCTATTTCAAATGCACCAGTTGTTTGTAATCGAGTGGGCATCGATTTAAATCCTATTGATATTCATAATGAGGAAGAGCTCCAATGGCTCCAAGCCTTAATTTGGCCGGAGCATCAAGAACGTAGACTATTGTTAAATCAAGCGCTCCCTATTTTAAAAGAGCTCGATTTACAACTGATAAAAGGAGATGCCATTAAACTTATTAAAGATATTAGTAGAGAAATTAATGAAGAAGCAATGTTAGTTGTTTACCATACACATGTGGCCAATCAAATCCCAATGGAGTTACGCCTTGAATTAATAGAGCAATTAAAAGTGATTAGCATAGAACGACCTCTCTACCATTGCTATAACAATTTATTTGATATGCAACTGCATCAAGATTTTATTAATCTAGGAGAAATAGAATCTATACGGACAATGGAACGCCCTGATGGCCATGCTCGATGGTTCAAGTGGTCCAACTACAAATAAAATTGTCACGAAAAAACGCTGTATAAGATTGCCCCCTTATACAGCGTCTAAAATTTATTAAATTAGTAATCTCTAAAAATCATATTCCGCATCTTTTTTAGCACGAATTTCTGCAAACGCATCAGCTACCATCACTGTATCCTCAGCTAAACGCTCAAGGCGGAATAAGACGTCATCATTCACAATTTCCTTCCGTAAAAAATCCTTTTCTTCTATAAATACATACGTTGGAACGATATGAGCTTTCATATAAGCAAGAATTGGCTTTAACTGCTGCTCAATCATTAGGTAGTGCTTCGCTGTGCCAGCTGTACAAACTGTACTCACCACTTTATCGCGAAACGCATTGACAGGTAGTAAGTCAAAAATATTTTTCAACGTTGCCGGAATCGAAGCTTGAAATGTTGGCGTTCCAATGACAATTGCATCTGCAGCCATAATTGTTTCGGCTACATATTTTGTATCTCCATCATATTCAAAATAATTTCGTCCATCACTAAACTCCATTTTGTATTCAGCAAGATCTAGTAACACTACCTCATGCTCTGGATATTTATTTTGTATGATTTCAACCACCTTACTGATGGCTGTTTTTGTTTTCGAACCAACAATTGAACCAGCTAGTGCAACAATTTTCATGCTGAACACTCCTTATTTTACTGTATATTTTTTAATCGCAGGTAATATATCGTTCCCTATAATTTCGATATTTTTCATTAATTTATCGAATGGCACACCGCCAAAATCAATTTGTGCCATAAATCGTTGCATGCCATAGAGCTCGTATTGATATAGTAATTTTTCAATAATTTGATCTTTACTTCCGACCATTAAGGCGTCTCGTGTATCTGGCGCTTGTGCAAATTGTTGCTTTGGATAACCCGCGCCACGAATTGCTTGGAATCCACCATTTAAATGTGGATACATCCCTTGTAGTGCCTCTTTCGTCGTATCAGCAACATAAAATAGGCTTGTTGTAGCAATCGGTAACTCTTTCGGATCAAAACCACTTCGCTCCGCTGCTTCTCTGTAGGCATCTACTGATGGCTTAAAGTTCACAGCAGGACCACCTAATGTCGTTAACATCATTGGAATGCCCATATAGCCTGCTTTAATGGCACTTGCTGGTGGTCCACCAACAGCTCGCCAAATTGGCAACGAGCCATTTTTAGGTTGTGGCAAAATTTGCGCATTACGAAGTGGTGCACGGAATTGTCCTTCCCAAGTGACAAGGTCATTGTCATTTATTTTTTTCAGCAGCTCTAATTTTTCTTCAAAAATTTCTTCATAATCCTTTAAATCAACGCCTAGTAAATCATATGCACCTACTCGAGAGCCACGCCCCGCAACAATCTCTGCACGGCCATCTGAAATTAAATCAATCGTCGCAAAATCTTCATATACGCGCACTGGGTCAGAGACACTTAGTACCGTAGCGGAGCTTGCTAATTTAATTTTTGATGTAGCTTGTGCGATTGCTCCTAAAACAACCGTGTGTGCCTGTGTAGTAAAGTACGATTGATGACTTTCGCCCACACCAAATACATCAATACCTGCTTGTTCTGCAAGCTGACTTGCTTCAACTAGCTCTTGGATTCGTTGCTGAGCTGAAATACGTTCGCCTGTTAATGGATTTGGAATATGATCCCCTAATGAATAGAGACCAAATTCAATGCCTTTCGATTGATCAATGCGGTATTTTTCCATGATTAATCCTCTCCTTAATCTAGTGGTTCTAAAATAGCTTCGATTTCTGCACGTTTTTCTTCTAAAAATGGAGGGAGATCAAGTTCCTTGCCAAGATCCTCTACTGCCGAATCAACTGTAAATCCTGGACCATCTGTCGCCATTTCAAATAAAATTCCATTACGATCTCTAAAATAAAGACTTTGGAAATAATAACGGTCCACAACGCCAGTACTTTCAAAGCCCCACTCTTTAATTTTGGCATCCCATTCTTGCAATTCCTCCACTGTACTAACACGTAGTGCTAAATGATGAATACTACCACGACCAGGTTTCTCACTAGGCCCTTCTAATTCTTTAACGACGATTTCTCCAAGTACTTCTCCAGGAATAGATTGCAATACGGCCTCTTTTTCACTTTCTATAACAGCTGTAAAATTAAATAGCTCTTTTAATAAGCTCACTGTCCGTTGCAAGTAACGAACTGTCATTTCAACTGTACCCATTCCTAAAATGCGATGTTCCCCCGGGATATCAGAGCCGTCCCATGGTTGCCAATGAGCTGGTGTTTCGTGACCATGATTATTTAAAAGCACCATTCGTAACCCTTCATGATCCTCAAAAAACAATGCATCTTTACCTGCATAAGTTTTTATTTCACTATGTTCAACCTCTAATTCTTGAAAACGATTTTTCCAAAATTGCAGACTTTCATAGCTTGGAACTAGTAGTCCAATACGTGTAATGGCATTTGTTCCTCGAACTGTTCGTCCTGCTACGGGCATTTCAAAAAATGTTAATTCTGTACCTACAGCTCCTGTTAAGTCTCCATAAAATAAGTGATACATGGAAGGCGAATCTTGGTTGACTGTTTTCTTCACACGACGTAGGCCGAGAATTTTTGTATAAAAATCATTATTACGTTTGCCGTTTTTTGTTAGCATTGATATATGATGATGTCCGCTTAATTTGTTCATAAATGTTTCCTCCTCGTTTTCACTTGACTAAGCAAGTGATATGACAAAAAAAATCACGCTTGTGGTAATTTTTTTTCACGACTATGCTTTTCTAATTTTGCCATGAGTCTATTTAAAGTTATCATTTCTTCTTCTGTTAATACTTCTTCAAAAAATGAAGATTGAAACTGTAGCTGACTTGGTGTTGCCTCATCGATCATCTGCTCGCCTTTAGCTGTCAGAGAGATTGTTTTGGTCTTCCAATTTTGTTTTCGTTCAATAAGTCCATCTTTTTCTAGACGAGCAAGCATCCGAGACATACCACCTTGCGTCACTGTCACTTTCTCTGCTAACTGTGATTGCGTTAACGGTGCAAATGTCTTTATTTGTATTAGGACATCAAACTGTGCAGTCGTTAAGTCAAAATGCTTTAAAAAATCATTGGATAGCTGATTACTTTGATTTGTAAAGCGCATCATCCGAATCCATGTCAGTGATCCGAGCGTGTGTTTTCGCATCGCTTCCTCCTCCTCTTATTTATCACTTTACCACGCAAGTGATAAATAAGCAAGGATAATATCTCGAATTCAAGATATTATCCAGTGTGAAGCTCACACTATATAATGCCATGCGTCGTAATTGGATATAAGTTTCCTTTAAAGGCAAAAGAAATTCTCCCTGTTTCTTCGGACACTATCATGACAAGCGCATCACTGACTTCACTTAATCCTAATGCTGCACGATGTCTCATTCCTAATTTTTTTTCCCCTGTGTATCTCTCTGAAAGTGGCAGTACATTTGCTGCTGATTTAATTAAATTTTTGCTTATTAAAACGGCGCCATCATGCAGTGGATTTCCAGGAAAAAAAATAGATTCTAATAAGGAATGCGTCACTTCAGCGCCAATATGAATACCAGGCCTTAAAATAGATGATACAGAATCCTCCCGTTCAATAACAATTAGTCCGCCGTGTCTTCTTTTTGACATATTTTGTACGCTATGCGAAAGCTCAGGATATTTTTCAGTAAACGGTGAAAGATAGCAATTCAAATAAAACGTAGCGGCCTTCATTTCAATCGTTACAAATTTCTCTTTTATTTTTTCAAAATTCCCCAGAAGACAGTTTGTATTAGTATCCATAGCTTCTACACTTTGCTGTAATGAAATAATGACCTGCAAAAGCTCTTCCTTTAATGTTTGTTTCATTGGTGAAAAATCGCAATTTGTTGGATCCAAAAAAACACCCCGCTTTTCAAATTTATTATGTATTTATTTTTAGTTTCTCTAAATGGAATTATTTTATTCGCTTTTGATTTCATTATGTCAATTTTTCTAAAAAATTTGTTTTCAGAAAATATAATGAAAATGAAGTCACTATGAAAGACTTGATTATTAAAGGTAATCTAATACAAAATAAAAAATATCATACACTTAGGATATCTAATTTCACGATATAAATTTCGTTTCTTATACTATGGGGCATTTTAATGTAATAATAAATTAGGTCAGTTTCGAAACTTTTACATATATTGGTACGTATTAGTATTAAAAATACTGTGAGGTGAGGAACTTGAGTAAAAGTAAGGTATTCGTAATCTTTTTTTTATTCATTTTTGTAGGCGTACTTGCAGCAGGTTTTTATACTCTTAGTGATGTTCTAGTTGAAAAAACAGTTAAAATTGATGAACAAAATGTTATAGAGAAAAACGATGAATACTATCTTTTAATTGATGAACGTGAGTTATCATTATCAAAGAAATTTTACGATAAAATTGAATTAGAAAAATACAACGAATATAAAATTAAGTATGTTTATAAGCGAGTGAAAAAAAATGATGGTGAAGTCGTGATGCTTAAAAGATATGGTGAACAGCCCTGGGGTAAATAATGTAGTGGAAGACTGGTAGTGAAATAAATAGTTGTTTGTTTCTGTTCTTTTACAGATAAAGAGGGCGTTAGTTTAAGTAGCAAATAATAAAATAAAATGGTTACCTATTGGAGGTGCTTTTTGAAACGAATTACGTTGTTGTCGTTTTTACTTTTACTTATGATTTCCCCCTCTGTGCAAGCACTATCTTGGGCTTATCCTTCTGTCGTTTGGAAAGGAAACGTTTATGAAGTTAAAAAAGAAGAATTAATTGAAGATAATAAAATTGGTAAAATTATAGGAGAAGTAAAGACCAAGCCAAATAATATGACAGGAAATTATTGCGGAAATGCCTCAAACTATTACCCAAAAGGGGCACATTATTATGAAATAAAAGGGACATCAACTTCCATTGCAATTGCAGTAAAAGAAGATCGTCACTGGGTGAAAGCTGTTTTTGTTCATAAAGCCCCTTTTCACATAATGAATGGAATTACTAACTTTTACTTCATATTAGCTGTTGTTCTATTTGTAATTGGAGTTATTTTATTCAGAATTAAAATGTCCAAAGAGTGTATCCATTAGCTTATCTAATGGATACACTTGTTATTTTTGCTTACATTTGTCCAACACGAATTTTCTTAATAATGCTAAATGTCGTGTAGGCAGCAGCCGGCGCTAGTACAAAAATAAAAATAAGCCAAACCGTTAAGTTGTCCGTAGCTTTTAGCGTGTCATAATTAGAGATAACAAAAAAGATAAGTCCAAATAATAATAAATAGCTCAGCACATTTGGAAAAATAACAATTAAACGCAATAGTGCTGGTGGCATTTTTTGCTGATTCATATTAAACCACTCCCCTTTAGTCAATTATACAAAAATCTACTATTTACCGCATTATTTTTCTTCAATATTCCAAATTTTCGTATTACATCAATTACTACATTGTATTTGGTCTTTTTTCTATTAATAGTCGGGATAATTTAATAGAATACAAGCCTTGCTTCATTAATGTAGCAAGGCTTTTCAAAGTTATTTATTCAAATCTATACATTCACAAACTATTGTTTACTCTTTTTTTAGATGGAACAAATAAAGTTAAAACAAATGCGAGTATCGCTAAGATTGTCATGAAATAATAAGCATCACTTGAACCTAAAATGGAAGCAAGCGTACGTATACCTTCAGCCGTCGCATTCGGTGTTTCTACTAGCAATGTTTTTGCATGGTTTGTTGTTTGTGCTGTGAAAATTGTAATGACGACAGCAGAACCGATTGCACCTGCAATTTGTCGTAATGTATTATTCACTGCTGTACCATGTGTGACAAGTGTTTTAGGTAAGGCATTCAAACCAGCTGTGTTCAATGGCATTGTGATAAAACTCAACCCTATACGTAGAAAAATGGTACGTATCATTAAAAAGTTAAATGTTGTTGTTTCTGTTAAATCTGTTACAACCCACATGGAAGGAATGACGAAAATCAAACCGATAATAAATAACGGCTTTGCACCAAAGCGGTCATACATTTTTCCGGTCACTGGAGACATAAAGGCATTTACAAGAGCACCCGGTAATAATAATAAACCAGCGTCTAATGCCGTAAACCCTCTTCCATTTTGTAAATACATCGGTAATAAAATCATATCCGCATACATCATCATTGTGACAATGATGTTGATGATGGACGTTAGCGTAAATAGTTTATTTTTAAAAACGGATAAATTAAGAAGTGGATCAGAAGATTTCATTTGTCGAAGACAGAATAATGCAGTAGTCATTACCCCCACAAGTATAGTAACTATTACAATATTATCATTCCAGCCATGGCTACCTGCATTACTAAAACCATACAAAATAAAACCAAAGCCAATTGTCGATAAAATAACACTCACTACATCTAACTTCGTGTTTGCTGTTTCTGAAACATTAATTAAATATTTCATTGCCATGAATATAACAATCACGACAAATGGAATTATTCCGATAAATAACCAACGCCATGAATAATAATCGATAATGAAACCTGCTAAAGTTGGTGCAATGGCTGGAGCAAAAATCATTGCAAGCCCAATTAACCCCATCATACTACCTCTTTTTTCAGGAGGGAAAATAAACATTACGATGCTCATTAGCAATGGCATAATAATTCCTGCTCCAACCGCTTGAATCATACGACCTATTAGTAAAGTTGTGAAGTTCGGAGCTATTGCACAAAAAATAGAGCCTACTAATAAAAACAGCATTGAACTTATAAATAATTGTCGTGTTGAAAAACGTTTCATTAAGTATGCTGTAATAGGGACTAGCACCCCATTTACTAACATAAATCCAGTAGCTAACCACTGGACTGTTGTAGCAGAAACGGAAAATACGTCCATTAAATTACTCAATGCAACGTTTAACAGCGTTTGATTAAGGGTAGATAAAAAACACCCGAAAATTAATACTGTTAATAATACTTTTTTATTTATTGATTCCGACATTTCATTCTGCCTCTTTCTACTTGTTTTATTAACATCATGTCAATAAAATAGATAATAACACGTTTATTTTTTGATTCCTATTTACAATTTTTCAAGAAGTGTCAATTAAACAACAAAAATAAAAATACTATTAATTAAATTTGTATTTAATAGATAAAGGAGAATGAAATTGACCACACAAAAAAAGCAAGACCCACGAGCTATTCGCTCTAAACGGGTCTTTAAAGAAGCTGTCGTAGATATATTAATCGAAAACCCAGATATTTCGAAACTTACAGTACAAAAAATAGCCCAACGTGCAGAGCTAAATCGAGCAACTTTTTATTTACATTTTGTCGATATAAATGATTTATTAAAACAAGTAGTTTACGATATTTTCGACGACCTGTTGTCGAAAATGTCTCCAACTTTACAAATTGATAATTTAAATAATCAAGAACAACTAATTACGTTTTTAGATTATATTTATAAGCACAGGAAAATTTTAGCTGTGTTATTTGAGCACCCTGGTTTCAATAAAAAAATGCATATGACATTAAAGGACTTGATTGTCATACAACGTAAAAGTGAAGGTGCTGATAGTACACTATCAATGGATATTCTCGCCTCTTCCATACTGGGGATCCTTATGTGGTGGCTCAGAAATGGGGTACATTTCAGCTCCGAGTATATAGCAAATCAAATCGTTGAATTATATCGATAAAAAGGTATTCCGCCCATGCTTTTGATGCAGAGACAAATTAATTGTTGTTGCTTTCACACAGAAAACAATTTGCTAAATAAAGATAAAAGTAGCTTTTAAATGAAATGTCATTTAAAAGCTACTTTACGTTTTTGGCTGAAAGAAGTTAAATTAACTTATTGTTATTCCATGTAAATACTGATTGGTCGGATGTAAGGAAGGTTTGTGGGAAAACCTCCTGTGCATCTGCTAAAAATTCCGGTAAATCTTGTGGTAAAAAGCGGGCACTTAAATGGTTCAGAAGCAAATAGTTTGCACCTGCTTGTTGTGCTACATTAGCCGCTTCGACATTTGTAGAGTGTCCATAGCTCGCTGCTAAATCTGTCGTAGTGCCATCAAAGGTCGCTTCATGAATAACGATATCTGCTCCAATAGCTAATGAAACAGCCTCTGGACAGTATTTTGTATCGCCTAATATTGTGAGCGTAAAGCCTTTTTTCGGCGGAGCAACGACATCTTTTGCATAAACAATAGTGCCATCTGCAAGCTCAATATCTTTCCCAGCTTTTAGTTGTCCTAATATCGGGCCTTTAGGAACACCTAGAGCCTGTGCTTTTTCCATTAACAATTCACCAGGTAAATCTTTTTGTTCTATACGGTAGCCAAAGCATGGAACTACATGTCGCAATTCACTTGCACTTACTGTGAAGTGTTCGTCCTCATAAATAACACCTTCATGGACTTCAACAAATTGTAATGGATATGTTAAATGTGTCTTTGATAAGGCTAAGGTTTGCTCAATCCATTGCTGTAAACCTTGAGGGCCAAATATTGTTAATGGCTCATCTCCACCTTGAAATGAACGAGAGCTTAAAAAGCCAGGTAGGCCAAAAATATGGTCACCATGTAAATGTGTAATGAATATTTTCGTTACTTTACGTGGCTTTAACGATGTGTGCAAAATTTGATGTTGAGTCGCCTCCCCACAATCAAAAAGCCACATTTCCCCCACTTCATCTAAAAGCTTCACCATTAAGGCACTTGTATTTCGTTCCTTTGAAGGCATTCCTGCGCCTGTTCCTAAAAAATGTAGTTGCACATATGCCACCTCACTTCTATTTCTATCGCTTTATTGTACCTTATCGTGCACAATAAGAAAAACCTTTGGTCATTAGTGCAGTCCAAAGGTTTCGTAATTATTTCGGCTCCCATGATACGAGCGCAGCGTGGAAATCATGACGATAATAATAACGCCCATTCTTTTCCTCAATAAATGGCAAAAGCGACTCTTCAACATGTGCTCTATTAAAAGAATCATTCAATATTTTTTTACTTTGTGTTGTTACAAGCTGCTCATAGCTGTCATATTCATATACTCGTTCTAATGGGATAATTTTGCATTCGGCATAAATATCCATTTCATAGAGCAAGTTTAAAAATTCTATATAATCTCTTCGTGGAAATTTAATATCGTAGCCATACTTTTCGTATAAAATTTCATAATGGGGTTGAATCGGCCCTGTCGTCATGCCAATAATTGCACGCTTTTTAGCTAGACGATTCATATGGTAAAGTGCTGATTTGATGTCATACATACGATAGAAGCAATTGACACCGATGACGATATCGTGCGCTTCTACTTCATCCTCAGCAAGGTTTTCCCATTTTGCGTGAAGATAAGAAACATGTTGCCTATCTTCCATGCAATTTTCTAAATAGGTAAGAATACTTGCTGAGCTATCTACACAAGTTAGCTTTCGCACATGCTCAGCAAGCGGAAATGTATAATTGCCCCAACCTGGACCAATTTCCAATACCGATTGCTCGGGTTGAATACTTTTTTTAATTTCGTGAAAAATTTTTGCAGCATAAGGATCTGTTTGTCCAGCCTTTTTATGGGCGATGGACTGCGCCCAAAACTGCTCCTCTAATTGATCATTGACCATTCTTTCAGGCATTTGGCCATGCCAGTCTTTCATCCCTTCCTGCCATAACGCCTCATAATCAATGGCTAACGGACCTTTTCTTGTCATACAGGTACCTCTAAATTCATAATTTCGTATACTTTTTTCATATCAAGATTCGCACGCACATGCTTTGCCAGCATATTGTATGCATCTTCTCTACGTTCTGCGTCACTTTTTACATCACTTGGTAAAGCAGAGAGGCCCTTTTTCACGCGAATGTCGTTGATGAGCTGTCGTGTAAAGGTGCGATTATGGAATAAACCGTGGAAATATGTTCCGATTACTAATTCATCTGCACTTACTGCCCCATCTAAGCGCCCATCTGTAAGCTGTAAAAATGGCGATACTTCATCACGCAAAATTTTTGTACGTCCTAGATGAATTTCATAACCAGTAAACGTATCCTGCCCTCTTGTTCCTGTCATTTGAACTGTCTTTTTATCGCCAACAAATACAGTTTCCATTGGCAATAATGCTAAGCCTTGCGCTGACTCGCCATTTCCTTCTACTGCATCAGGATCTAGCAACGTTTCACCTAGCATTTGGAAGCCACCACAAATGCCAATAATTTTTGTCCCTCGTGCACGTAAATTAGCAATCGCTTGATCGAATCCCTGTGCCTTTAACCAAGCTAAATCATCTATTGTACTTTTGGTTCCAGGTAATATAAGTAAATCGGGAGTACCAAGCTCATTGACATTGCCGATTAAACGTACACCAACCTCTGGCTCATCAAAAAATGGATCAACATCTGTAAAGTTTGAAATGCGCGGCAAGCGAATCATGGCCACATCCACCGCAAACTCTCCAGGCTTAGGCTTTTTAAAGCGTAATGAAGATAATGCTAGTGAGTCTTCAGCCTCTATATTGACCTCTACATACGGTACAACTCCAAGGACAGGAATCCCCGTTTCACGTTCTACCCATTCAATGCCATCATCAAGTAACTCACGCATTCCTCTGAATTTATTAATAATCAGCCCTTTTACACGTGCACGTTCTGCATCGTCAAGTAATGCGAGCGTTCCAACAATCGATGCAAACACGCCACCTCGATCGATATCTGCAACTAGCACAACCGCAGCATCCGCTAGATGAGCCATGCGCATATTAGCTATATCACGGTCTTTCAAATTAATTTCTGCCGGGCTTCCCGCACCTTCAAGGACAATGACATCATATGTATTTTGTAAAGTCCGCACTGACTTTTCAACGATTGGCATCGCTTCTTGGACGAATTGATTGCGATAGCTTTTAGCGTCCATATTTAAAAAATGTTTACCATGAACAATCACTTCCGATACCATATCCTGCTTAGGTTTTAGCAATATCGGATTCATATCCGTAGTAGCGACAACACGTGCCGCCTCTGCTTGTACACCCTGTGCACGACCAATTTCCCCGCCATCTTGAGTAACAAACGAATTCAGGGCCATATTTTGCGATTTAAACGGTACTACCTTTAACCCATCATCAGATAAAATACGGCACAGCGCAGTACATATCATACTTTTCCCTACATCAGAAGCCGTTCCTTGAATCATGATAGATTTTGCTGGCATAGTCTTTTCCCCTTCCTTATTTTTTGTTGAAGCGCGGGTGTTCTTCTTCCTTCCGCGGGTATTTCGCTCCATATCGCGGGTATTCTTCCTCGTTCCGCGGGTATTTCACTCCATATCGCGGGTATTCTGCTTCCTTCCGCGGGTATTTCTCCATAGCGCGGGTGTTCTACTTCCTTCCGCGGGTATTTCTCCAAAGCGCGGGTATTCTGCTTCCTTCCGCGGGTATTTCTCCATAGCGCGGGTACTCTTCTTCCTTCCGCGGGTATTCCAATTCAAAGCGCGGGTATTCTTCCTCGTTCCGCGGGTATTTCATTTCAAAGCGCGGGTACCCTTTCCGATTCACCGTGCATCAATTAAAATTCTAAACCTTTAACTGCTGGTATGCCTTCCTCATAATAGTGCTTAGTCGCATCAATTGTTGATACTAAATCGGCCATTTCCACAAGTGCTGGGTTAGCGCTACGTCCGGTTACTACTAAATGCATGGTAGATGGGCGTTGCTGAATGGCTTCGATAACTTCGGATAATGGGAGCACATCATCGATTGGGAATTTTGTTATTGCAAGTGCGTTGTTGAGTTCGTCTAATACGAGTAGATCAATGCTGTCGTCTTGCAGGGCGACCTTTGTTTTTTCCCATGCCTTTGCTAAAGCGGCACGATGTTCCTCGGGTGTTTTTGTCCAAGTGAAGCCGATGCCCATTTGCTCCATTTCTACGCCAAGCTTTCGAAGAGCAATTTGCTCTCCGTATGTGCGCTCGGGTGATTTTATAAATTGCATATATCGGACATTTAGGCCTCGACCAACTGCGCGTAATGTGACACCTAGGGAAGCTGTTGTTTTGCCCTTTCCTTCACCTGTATAAACTAAAAACAAACCTTTTCTAGCCATTGTTTAAGCCTCCCTTAAAGCCATGTTGTTTTTTCTTCGATTGGGCTTCTTTTCTTGTCTTTAAGCTCTTGCTCTTCTGGATAGCCAATAAAGATTGTTCCTACTACTTTTTGTGATTCATTTGCGCCTATAAATGCATGCATACGTGGGTCATGAACTAGCCCTACACCGCGTGTACGCCATACAAAACCAAGCCCTAACTCCTCTGCGGCAAGCCACATAGACATGATGGCACTGCATACGGCAAAGACATTATCTGCTGTTGCATCAGCATCATTTTCTACAATATCTGCTGTAACAACAATGGCAACAGGCGTTGTTTGAACAACCTTTAGCGAGCTTTCTACTAAATTGGGCTTTGTAGGGAATCGCTCCTGTAAATAAGCATTTGCCATTTCCTCATAGCGTTTCATCGCATCGTCTTGAATAACATAAAAATGCCAAGGCTCACGCATACGGTCATTTGGAGCATATGTGGCAGCTTGTAAAATTTGCTCGATTTTCTTTTTTTCAACAGGCTGTTTCGTGTAATTGCGAATCGCCCGACGATTTTTTAAAGCCTCCATTACTGTCATGATGTGTTTCCTCCTTATGCTCAAATAACTTTTTATGAAAGGGCAAGCCCTTGCTCTTCAAACCATTGAATTTTCTCTCGTACATTGACAACCTCGCCAACGACAATCATGGACGGGTTATGGTAGCCTTCTCGTTCAATAATAGTAGCTATTTCATCAAGCTGACCTGTAATGGTACGCTGTTGATCTGTTGTTCCCCACTCAATTACAGCGACTGGGGTTGTTGCCTTACGACCATTTTCGATGAGTTTTCGAGAAATATAAGCGATATTACCGACACTCATGTAAAAGGCAACTGTATCAATACCTGTTGCAAGTGCAGGCCAATTTAAAAAGTCCTGTCCTTTTTCCTCACGACCGTGCCCTGTTACAAGAGCAAAGCTTGTTGCAAAATCACGGTGTGTTACAGGAATACCAGCATACGCCGGTGCAGCAATTCCTGCTGTAATACCAGGTACAATTTCATAAGCAATACCATTATTTTTTAAGATTTCCGCTTCCTCTGCACCGCGACCAAAAACGAATGGATCGCCACCCTTTAAACGTGTGACAATCTTGCCTTCCTGCGCTTTTTCGACGAGTAATGTATGAATCTCATCTTGAATTAAGTGATGCTTTCCAGGTAATTTACCACAGTACACAAGCTCAGCATCTTTTTTTGCAAACTCTAGTAATTTCGGGTTCACAAGGCGGTCATATGCAATGACATCTGCCTTTTGAATACATTCGAGCCCGTACACTGTAATGAGCTTCGGATCTCCTGGTCCAGCTCCAACTAAATACACTTTTCCGTCTTTCATCGCGCTACTCCCATCAGTATTTGTTGTAAAAATGCTTCACGTCTATCAATCTCTCCATTGCGTGTCCATTCTAGTAAGCTTGGTTCCAGTAATGCTTGTAAAGCGTTGCGTCTTTCTGGACCTTTTTCAAAGTTCGCAGCAATCATTAAACGTGCTTGCTGCAAGAAGCATACATAGTCATCATAGACTTCATCAAATTGCTCTTCGAGGTCATCTTTAATTTTACGCGCTAGCGCTGGACTGGCACCTGACGTTGAAACAGTTAACACTAAAGGACCACGGCGCACTGTTGCAGGCGTTATAAAGTCGCTTTCAGCCTGTGCATCAGCACGATTGATGAGCTGCCAATGCTGGGCTGCTTCTTGTACAGCCTCATTTACGGACGTATCATTTGTTGCCGCAATAATGAGTGATGCATCATCTAAATCACGCGGTTCAAATTCTTTTTCATGCCACGTAATTTGACCGGATTCCACAAGTGGCAACAATGAGTTATCTAGAGTAGGGCTTACAACGACAATATTCGCTTTAGCCGGTAGCAGTGATGCAACCTTTTGTGTTGCAACGTGCCCCCCACCAACAATTACTACGGTTTTATATTCAATGTTCATGTGAATAGGAAAATAATTAGTCATGATTTTTCACCTTCTTACAAGCTGTTAACCAATTGTCAACTAGCTTTGGGTTCGATACAAAATGAAAATGAGTGTAGCCAGCTACTAAATTTCCAGCTTGGTAGCCCTCTTGTTTGTTACCAAAGCGCCCCTTCGTTTCATAGGCAGGCGTATTGTTTGAGCCGCTATATTTTGAATAGTGGAATTCATGTCCTTTAGCTTCTTCATCCGTACCAATTAAAAAATTATGTTGTGTGCCAAAAATTTCACGGTAACCTAGAGCTGCTAGCTTTGTTTGCATCGCTACTTCTCCAGGAATAACACCAACCATGTCATAACGGTCACCATTACTATTCGTAATAGCCTCCGTCAAATACATGAAGCCTCCGCATTCAGCTAATGTCGGTAGACCTTTGGCAACCGCTTCACGAATAGACTTTTTGACATCCGAATTTTCCGCTAAAATATCTGCAAATTCCTCTGGGAACCCCCCACCTATATACAAACCGTCTGCTTCTGCGGGAACAGGTTCATTCGCAAGTGGTGAGAAAAATTGCAGCTCTGCTCCTTTTGCACGTAGCAGCGCCAAATTTTCTTCATAATAGAAGTTAAACGCGGCATCCTTTGCTACGGCAATGCAAATATTTTGTGATGGTTGTTCTGCAAATAGTTGCCCTGATTCTTGTAGAACAGGAGCCTTTGTTAATTCAAGCAATAGCTCTAAATCAATCGTTTCCGCCATTAAAGAGCCTAGCTTATCAAAAAATGTATCGAGTTCTCCTCGTTCAATTGCTGGCACTAACCCTAAATGGCGACTAGGAATATCAATCCCTTGCTCACGCTTCAAATAGCCGATCACAGGAATACCGCACTCCTGCTCAATAGCAGCTTTCGCAATTTCATAATGGCCGACACTTCCTACTTGATTGGCAATAACGCCAACGATATTCGGTTGATCGGATAACAATTGGAAGCCTTTCACAACTGCCGCTACACTTCGTGCCATACTCGCACAATTGACAATTAAAATAACAGGACTCTCTGTTACAACACTAATGTCTGCTGCAGAACCAGCATCCGATAGTGGACTTTTGCCATCATAAAAGCCCATTACTCCTTCAATAATGGAAACATCAGCATCTTCACTTGCGCGCGCAACTATATCACGCACTGCTTCATGTGAAAACATCCAGCTATCGATATTACGTGATACCCGTCCTGTAACAGCAGTATGATAAGTAGGGTCAATATAATCTGGACCACATTTAAAGCCCTGCACAATTTTGCCTTTTTCTTGTAATGCTTTCATGAGTCCAATAGTAAAGGTTGTTTTACCAACTCCACTGCCAGTACCTGCAAGTACAAAGCGATTTGTTTGCATAGGCTTCCTCCTTAAAATGTTAATCTAGCAACAGAAATAGTAGCATTGCCTGATTTTTTCTTTTCTAGCACAAGCGACTCCACTTGCGTATAACGCATTGCGGCAGGCTCACTCACTCCGTATGCTCCGGTATATTTAAAAACGGTTTCCGAAGGTGATGGGAAATCAATTTCATTTAATTCCGCTGGTGAATATGTAACAAATTCCCAATCGTATTTCTTCGTTATTTCAAGGAAGCATTGCTCGTCTTTCTTTAAATCAATCGTACATAACGCTTTGACACTTTTTTTCGAAAGCTTCAGCTCAGCAAGAGTTTCATCAATAACTTGCTCAATTTCTTCCACAGATGTCCCGCGATTACACCCCATACCAAGCACGACGGATTTCGGTCGATAAATAACACCATTTTCAAGAAGCACTTCTTCCTCTTGTTCAATGATGCGATCAGTAATGAGCAATGTCCCATGTGGTTTCGCTGTAATCGCCGCATATGTTGACGGATAAATTTTAATTTCCTCTGGCATCGGTGTGTCACGCATCCACCAGTCACGTTCCCCCGTTTCCTGAACAATTGCGACGTGCTCCTCGTTTACAACAGAGGCACTTACAGGTGTCAGTTTATCAGCACTATCCCATACCCAACCAAAACGTGCCCCAAATAAATCAACCGGAATCGTTTTTTGCACATCTGAAGCTGTCGTAATAATTGGATTTGCTCCAAGCGCCGCAGCAACTTCATGCGTCAGCTCATTGGCGCCACCAAGATGTCCCGATAAAACACTAATTACATTTTCACCACGATCATCAATAACAACTACGCCTGGATCTGTCTTTTTATCCTTTAAAATCGGTGCTATCATGCGAACAACTGCACCGAGTGAGATGATTAAAATTAAGCCTTTATATTGCTTAAAAAGAGTAGGAAGCAGTAAACGCACAGTACCTGTAAACATTTGAATATGCTTTTCTGCTTCATCCCCCTGCTCAAATTTGCTCATGTAATATAAGTCGCTCGCAGCAAAAGTATGCTGCAAGCGACGTCCAATTTGAACACCATGCTTTGTAATGGCGACAACTGCATATGGATTTCGTTGGTCAACCTCTGGTAAGACGCCCTCTTGTAACTCAATCACTTGTCTTCACACCTTTTCTAAAGCCATGTGTGAAAGTAGCATCATATAATTTCGAACGATATTGATCTTTATCATGAATAGTCGGATCTAATGCCCAGCCAGCTAAAATCATCGCATGCTTACGAATACCGTTCACACGCATTGCTTCATCCAGTTCAATTAAAGTTGTACGTACGATTTTTTGATCTGGCCAAGAAGCTCGTTGAATAACAGCTACTGGCGTATCATCAGCCCAGCCAGCACTTTGTAATTCTTTTACTATTTTCTTCGTTAGCGTTGCGCTTAGGAATAATGCGATCGTACAGTGATGACTCGCTAAATCGCGTAGCTTTTCGAATTCTGGTACAGGGGTACGTCCTTCGGCACGCGTTAAAATAAGTGTTTGTGTTAAGTCAGGAATTGTTAATTCAGCCCCGATTGCCGCTGCAGAAGCGAAAACAGAGCTTACACCAGGAATAACCTCATAACCAATGCCTTCTTTTTTTAATAGGGCCACCTGCTCCATGATTGCACCATACATAGCAGGGTCTCCCGTATGCATACGAGCTACTACTTTACCCGCGTTAACACGATCTACCATGACCGCTACCATTTCCTCTAAATGCATACCTGCTGTACGAATAACTTCAGCATCTGGTCTTGCCTTTGCAATCAGGTCTTCATTCACTAAAGAATCTGTATACATAACAACGTCTGCTGTTTGTAGCATATGTAAGCCTTTAACTGTAATTAAATCTGGATCACCAGGACCAGCGCCGACAATATATATTTTCTTCATTATTTACGCACCACCATTAACGTTAAATATTCTAGATCGACACCGTCTAGTTCGCGTACATCCCAAATGATTTCCTCATCAGATGTTACCTTCGTTACGACTGATGCCTTATCAAGTAAGTCTAAATCACGTAGTACCTCAAGCATTAAATCAATAACCTTCGCTACTTTTATGAACACTACTGCGTCGTGACTTTCAATCGCTTCACGCATAGCCTCATAGTCATCATGAGCAGGTACAATGGCAACACGATCATCGCCATCTGCCAGCGCAATTCCAAGTCGTGATGCTGAACCGTTGAACGAAGAAATACCAGGAACTGTTCGAATTTCAACTTCAGGGTGCATGTCCTGCATAAGCTTCATCATATGAATGAACGTACTATATAATAATGGGTCTCCTTCTGTTACGAATGCAACGTCCTTACCTTCTAGTAATTTTTCATAGACAAGTTGAACTGATTTCGTCCATTCACGTTCTAATACAGCTTCATCCTTTGTCATTGGAAATACTAAGCCAAGCATATCCTTTTCTTCCGGGTTAATGTAGACATCTACGATACGATGTGCGTAGCTTTTACTGCCCTTTAGTTTTTTCGGATACGCGATAACAGGGGATTCCTGAATGACACGAAATGCCTTAACTGTTATTAACTCTGGATCGCCAGGACCTACGCCCAAGCCATATAAAATACCAAGATTACTCATGATTTTCTTCCTTTCTATATGCAGAAATAATGTAAATCGGATTTAATGGGACAAAACGTGTCATATCTAATATTGGTTTGCTGCGTGCAAGTTGCGCCTGCAATATATCAACAGCAAAGCCACAAGATTTAAACGCTTCGACAGCCTTATATAAATTTTCAATAGTTGCAGCATTCAATACAATACGACCGTTTGCCTTTAAACGTGAACAGCATAATTGTAAGAGCTCCACCATTTCTCCTCCTGTACCACCGATAAATATCGCATCCGGGTCAGGGAAGTTTTCAAGTCCCACTGGCGCTTTACTATGAATAGCTGTAATATCTACACGAAACTTTTGCTGATTTTGCAAGCAATTATCCAAATCAGGTGCGTTTTTTTCTACGGCAAATATTTGACCTTCTGGTGCAAGCTTACCGGCCTCAATAGCCATCGAACCAGTACATGTACCAACGTCCCAAACGATGCTATCCTTTTGTAGCTGCATTGCTTGTAAACTTAAGACACGAATTTCTTTTTTCGTAATTAGACCTTTATCGGGCTTACGCTGCGAAAATTCTTCATCATCAATACCGAGTGCATAGCATTTCGGCACTGAAGTTTGCTGTAGAATGACTACGTTTAAAGGAGAAAAATCAGCCATTTCTAATTCATCAAGCGAATACCAGCCGAATTTTTCATTTGTGCCCTGTAAATTTTCTGCCACAAATGCACGGTATTCTGTCATGCCAAAATGCTTTAAATAACGTGCCAACTCATTTGGATTATTCTCTGCATCTGTTAGCAGTGCCACTTTCTTTTTACCATCAATACGTTGTGCTAAACCTTTCATCGAGCGCCCATGAATACTTGTGACATACGCATCCTGCCAGCTTTCTCCCATCTTAGAAAAAGCAAGCTGCACTGAGCTCATATATGGATAAACTTCAATGTCTAGCTTTTTCGCTAAATACCCACCGATTCCGTAAAATAGTGGATCTCCTGACGCTAAAATAACTGTATTTCTCGTTTCCGCAGACAATCTTTCAACTAGCGCTGAAAGACCACCTTTTATCAACATTTTTTCACCGGTAAAGTTCGGGAAAAATTCTAGAACACGATCTCCACCAACAAGCACCTCACAGTCTTCAATCCACTGCACGTATTGTGGTAGTAAGCTTTCTTGTCCGTTATCCCCGATTCCAATCAATTTCATCGATCGATGCAATGTCATCAGCCCTTCCTAATAATTGTCCCTGCATCGAATAAATCGATGTGGAAAGCGTTAAACCGCCCTTAATGTGATGTATGGATGAATAGCAGCACGCCTCACATAAACGGTTGAAAAATGCATCATAACCTTTTTCCGCCATAATTTCACCAACTTGTGAAGCAGTGTTAGCCTCTCGTACCTCGGCTACGGTTTCTTCATCAGCCCCTATATCCACTGCTAATTGAGCTAAAGAATTAAAATCGATAGGAGCACTTTTGGAGTGCACCATCATGACACCTTGTGCCACTTTCGAGAATTTCCCCATCATCCCAACAAGCGATACTTTCTTCATACCAAGTCGCTTACAATGCTTTAATGTAAAGCCAACAAAATCGCCCATCTCAATGAACGCTTCCTCTGGCAAATCAGGGTATTGTGCCATTGCATACTTTTCACTGCGTCCACCTGTAGTGACAACTAAATGCTCACAACCAGCCTCTTTTGCAACACTAATCGCTTGGACGATGCTGGCCATATACGCGGAACTCGAAAAAGGCACGACGGTTCCCCTTGTGCCTAAAATGGAGATGCCTCCAATAATACCAAGGCGCCCATTTAACGTTTTTTTAGCAATTTCCTCACCTTCAGGGACGGAAATAACTACGTTAACGCCTCGTTTAATTTGAAATTCATCAAGTACGCCTTGTACAGTACTATGAATCATCTTTCGTGGCACAGGATTGATGGCTGCTTCTCCAACAGGTACTGGTAAGCCGGGCTTTGTTACACGCCCGACACCAATTCCACCGTCCAGATGAATGCCTGGTATATCTGACCAGCTTACTGTGCCAACAATGAGTGCTTTATGGGTTGCATCTGGGTCATCACCAGCATCCTTAATCGTTTCACAGCTAACAGCATCGTTCTGAAATATACATTTTTCTATCGTAAAGGTCGCATCTCGCCCAATCGGTAAATGAATGGTACTAGTTTCTTGCTCTTCATTTGTAATTAAGGCAAGTAATGCAGCCTTCGTTACTGCAGTCGCACAGGATCCCGTTGTATAACCGTGACGCATGTCTTTAGGATCTTTTTTAGGCTTCCGCTCCATTATTTTTTCGCCTGTTCATCCGCTAAAAGTGAGACAGCATTCAATGCGGCAACCGTCACTGTACTACCGCCTTTTCGACCAACATTTGTAATGTACGGAATACCTTCTATTTTTAATAGCTCTTCCTTCGATTCAGCAGCAGAAACGAAGCCAACTGGCATTCCGATAATTAAATCTGGTTTCGCTAAACCTTCTTTAATTAAACGAATTAATTCAAGCAATGCTGTCGGCGCATTACCAATTGCGTAAATACCACCTTCATGTAATTTAGCAGCCTTTTGCATAGAGATAATCGCACGTGTTGTGTTTTGTTTTTTCGCTTCAATTGAAACGTCTTCATCTGCAATATAGCAGTGTAGATCCCCACCATGCTTTTGGAAGCGTTTTTTCCCTGAACCACTTTCAATCATTTGCACATCTGCAATGACATGACGACCTGCAAGAATTGATTTAATACCTGCTTCAATCGCTCCTGGTGTAATAATAACGCTACGTCCTAGTTCAAAGTCAGCAGAAGCGTGAATGATGCGGCGTACAATTTTCCACTCGTCTTCTGAGAAGTTATGCTCGCCCATTTCCTCTGCAATAATTGAGAAACTGTAATCGTAAATTTTATCTGGGTCTACTGTTAATGGTTTGAAATCTGTTTTAAAGTCCATTTGTATTGCCTCCTAAAGTGTGTTTTGTACAGCATGTAATACATCTTCAAATGTAGAATATTGCTGTCCGTATTTTATATTTGGTCTTGCAATTAAAATTGTTTCAATGCCACATGCAAGGGCTGCCTCTAGCTTTTCATCCACCGAGCCAACCTTGCCACTTTCTTTCGTAATCATCAATGTCACATTATATTGACGAAAGAGGGCTTCGTTTAATTCCTTTGAAAATGGGCCTTGTATGGCAACAATATCTCTTTGTGCCACACCAAGTGCTTCACATTTTTCCATATTATCGAGTCGAGGAAGCATACGTGCAATCACTCGCGTATTTTCTAAGCCATGTAACACCTTTGTAAAAGTCGCTAGTGTTTTACTGCCCGTCGTTAGCATAATGACTCCACGTTTTTCCGCTGCTAAATGGGCAGCCTCCTCATAATCCTTCACAACCGTAATTAGTGGATGGGCATAATGCTCATGAGCACGTTCATAGCGAATATACGGAACATTTGCTTGCTCTGCTGCCGCCATGGCATTTTTTGAAGCTTCTTCAGCAAATGGATGAGAGGCGTCTACAACTAAACGAGACCCTCGCTCGGTAATAATCGTCGCCATTTCCTCCGCCGTTAAACGACCAACTAGATGAGGAAGGCCTACTTCTGCAAGGCTTGAAGCGGCTGATTCAGTAACGACCGTAGCTGTCACAGCATGACCTGCTGACTGTAGTTCAAGTGCTAGATTCCTAGCATCGCTCGTCCCCGCTAACATGAAAATCATTTCACCGGCTCCTCTTCATGGTGATGATGATGGTCGTGATCATGGTCGTGGTGATGGTGGTCATGGTCGTGATCATGATCGTGGTGGTGATGATGATGCGCATGTCCATGAACCGCCGCATAAGCACGATAATTTTCTAAATCTTGCATACCTGTTGATGTACCATTCACAGCTTGTTCAATTCGCTCTAATAACACATTTTGTAAACGATCATGATAGCCAAAATAATTGGCAATTTGAATATCACAGTCAGCATATTTTTCGTTAAATTGCTTACACATACCATTCATTCGTTCCATTAAGATACCAGTGAATAAAAAGTACGGTAGCATAATGATTTTTTTAGCACCAAGCTTCACACAGCGCTCAATTCCTTCTTCAACACGAGGATCTGTAACCCCCATAAATGCGCTTTCTACATATTGAACCGGGAGTTTCTCCCATAACAGGCGTGTAATTTTATAAAAATCACCATTTGCATATGGGTCACTGCCGCCTCGTGCAATTAATAAAACCGCAGTATCCTTATGTTCTTCTTCAGCATTAAAGCCGATTTCTGCTAAACGATCTTCTAAAATCGCAAATATTTCTTCATGGATACCGATTGTTTGACCATATGTGAACGTAATATTTGGATAATGCTCACGCGCATGTTCGATTTCTGCTGGAATATGCATTTTTGAATGTCCAGCATGAAGAAGAATAATCGGAATAACATGCACCTCTGTAGCGCCCTTCTTCACACAATTCGTAATACCTTCTTCGATGTTCGGCGAGGCAAACTCTAAAAAACATGTTTCTACTAAAAAACGCTCATCAATACGAGGTTTCATTTGCTCGATAAACGTGCGTACCTCTTCATTTCCTGCTTCTAAACGGCTCCCGTGGCCGACAAATAAAATTGCTTTCATCTCATTACCCCTCACTAGTCGCCGCATGGAGCTGGCTCAACTTTTATTTTTGAAGACATATCCTGATACGTAAAATGTAGGATCTTTTTCACACGCTTGAAGTATTTAAACAAACGTTCATTTGGATGTGCATTTGCTTTATATTCTTCGATAATGTCGGTAATAAGCGGTATTAGCTGTTCAGGTTCTAATCCCTCAACAACAGGCTGAGCCGCATGTGCTGTCCGACCAACTGGCTTGGCACCAATAAAAACATCGAATTTACTTTTACGATAAACAATGCCAATATCATCAAATACGGCTCGATAACACGCCATACCACAGCCATTAAAACCAATATTCAATGTTTTCGGTAACGACATGCCACCAAGCTTTTCTTGAATCTCTTCCGCATATGGGATCGAATCGGTTTTTTCTCCGTAACAAAAATCACAAGCCTTTAACGAAAGTACGTCACCAATTGGTGTTAGTAAAAAGCCCACTTCACGAAGCTTTGCTGTAATCTCTCCTGGCTCAGACGTAGGAATTTTTAAATGAATTTGGTGGTCTGGTGTATACTCCATCGTTCCTTCCTCACCAACTACCTCAGCTAAGGTCATCATTTGTTGAGGAGTAAAAAACTTATTGGCTACCCCAGGACTAACAGCTAATTCAAAAACCGATTCGATTTTTTGTTGAACGAGCTTAGATGTTACTTTCACAGCGTTAGTTCCCTTCACCTTTGCCAGAGCTGCTGTTGCCATTTCAAGGGATGACTTTTTAGGCTTTGGTTGTGGTGTTATAGCTAAACTGGGCTTTATACGATTGGCATTCGGATCTGTTGCAAAATCATTTCGCGCTGCCCCAGTTTCTTGATTCATTGCCCATGGTTCATTTTCTTCCTTTAGTCGTTGATGTGGTCGTAACGGCTGTTTTTCTTCTCCAAGTGTATATTTACGCTGATAACCACGTGGTGTAATCATTTTATTGTCATAGAAAAATGTTGTTGAATTCCCGATAATAACGGTTGTTAACATGCCGATATCATGTTCAAGCATTTCTGCTAAAGTCGTCATCGTAATTTCCTGACGGTCACGATACGCGCTTTTCACAAGTCCAACCGGTGTATCTGGCGAACGATATTCTAATAAAATTCGTTGAGCCTCTACAATTTGTCTCGTACGACGTCCACTTTTTGGGTTATAAAGCGCAATAACAAAATCCGCCATCGCCGCTGCTTCTACTCGCTTAGCAATTAAATTCCAAGGTGTTAAGTGGTCACTCAAACTAATTGTACAAGCGTCGTGCATAATAGGAGCACCTAGTAAACTTGCACACGAATTAATAGCAGAAATACCTGGAACAATTTCTACTTCGATACCAGTAGCTTCAGTCCATCCTAGCTCGATTAATACTTCATACACTAATCCAGCCATCCCATAAACACCGGCATCACCGCTGGAAATAACCGATACGATACTTCCAGCCTCTGCTTGACGTACCGCTTCCTGTGCACGTGAAACTTCTTCTGTCATACCAGTACTAATAATCGACTTTGCACTAACTAAATCTTGAATAAGCTCAACATAGGTTTTATAACCAATAATCATATGACTTTGTTGTAGTGCCTCTACAGCACGAGTCGTAATATGTTTAAAGTCTCCAGGGCCAAAGCCAACTACGAAAATCTTACCTTTTTGCGCCATTTTGTTACCCCTCTTTCACCTTTTCAATACCTTTAATGGCTGTTGTTTGTGCTGTACGCTGTAAAGATCCTTCACGTAAAGTAAAGACATGCTCATTATGTAAAGATTCATGATTTAAATCTTGTACGAGTGCCTTCGCATGCTCTGTTGTCGGCACGCGGTACCAATTCCCTTGAGGATAAGCAATGACAACACAAGCATCTTTACACCTACCATTACAGCGAGTCCTTGTCGTATGTATTTCCTTATCAAGTTCCAGTACCTGTATTTCATCACGAATTGCCTGAGTAATGTCCTCAGCATCTTTTTTCATACAGCTACTACCATTGCATATAAAAAGATGTGTTTTCATCCCCTCTAAATTCCAAGTTGTCATAGTTTTTCTCCCCTCATTTGCTTTTAGGAAAAAGAAAAACCTTTACTCTAGACGAAGAGTAAAGGTTTAGTAGAAGCCAAATAAAAACGAATATATACAGGTACTCGTTCTCGCTTCAACTTCTCCCTCCGAAAAGTTTGCATGTATCATCACATAAGCAGGTTTCCTGACTTAAGCTTCCTTTTACTTTCGCGCCTTCCTAGTTCTCACTAGTGGCATCCGCGATTTCATCAGCTATTACAGTAGCGGGGGCTGTATCGGATTCTCACCGATTTCCCTATTATCTTGAAAATATTCAAGCACTTATGAATGTTTTATATGAAATTATTATTTTTTTAAAATTAAAAACTGTTTCTATCATAGCCTATTTTTTTAAAATTTCAATATTTCTTTCTAAATTTGTGACATTTTCAGTAATTTTTTAATGAAAAACATGACATTTCTTTTCTATTTATCTAAATTTTCGACATAGACACTCAATTAAAAATTTTTTCTTAAAAAGTATAGCATATATATGGAAAATCATGTTACACTTTGTCGTGAAATCACAACTTCATCTTTTTTCGGTGCGAATTGTTCATCATTTCGCTTAAAAGGGAAGCCGGTTTAAGTCCGGCGCGGTCCCGCCACTGTACTAGGGAGTTTTATAGATAATGTCACTGTCCAAAGGATGGGAAGGCCTATAAAACGTTGATCTAAAGCCAGGAGACCTGCCGAAAAATATGTGATCGTTTGAACCTACGAGGATAGGTATGCGGCTGAGCAAATTAGAATTTTATTTGCATTTTTAGCTATGCACTTTTCCACAATTGGAGAAGTGCTTTTTTGATTTCATCGCATACTAATTCTAACTATTTTAATGTGAGGAGGAGAGGTTTTGAAATTCTCAGGTTGGAAGCTTAGTTATTTCTTATTGGCATTTTTATTCGTGCCAGATCGTGCATTTGCGATGCACATTATGGAGGGCTTTTTGCCAATTGAATGGGCGATTTTTTGGTGGGTCTTATCCATTCCATTTATTATTTTAGGATTACGTTCTATTCGTAAAACTATTGATGAAAATCCTGAAACAAAAATGATTTTAGGATTATCTGGTGCCTTTGCCTTTGTACTATCAGCTTTAAAAATCCCATCTGTAACAGGTAGTTGTTCACATCCGACAGGGGTTGGTCTTGGAACAGTTCTTTTTGGACCATTAGCAATAAGCGTTATCGGGACAATTGTATTATTATTCCAATCTTTGCTTTTAGCACATGGTGGGCTGACGACTTTAGGTGCTAATGCCTTTTCTATGGCAATTGCTGGTCCTATTATTGCTTATTATGTTTTTAAGGGCTCTCAAAAAATGGGATTATCATTTTCAGTAGCTGTCTTTTTAGCAGCAATGCTTGGTGACTTAGGTACATATATTGTCACTTCTGTACAATTAGCTCTCGCCTTCCCTTCTGAAGTCGGAGGCTTTATGGCTTCATTTACAAAGTTTGCTAGTATTTTTGCGTTCACGCAAATTCCTCTTGCTGTTAGCGAAGGCATTTTAACAGTGATCGTTATGAACTTCTTAAAAAAATACAATGTGAGCGAATTAAAAGCTTTACGCGTTTTCTCGGCAAAGGAGGCTCACTAACATGAAAAAAAATTTACTGCTCTTAGCAATTGTTGTGTTGTTAGCAATCATCCCCCTCTTCATTCAAAAAGGCGCAGATTTTGAAGGTGCTGATGGCGAAGCGGAGGCAGCAATTGGTGAAATAGATGCTAACTACGAGCCTTGGTTTGAAAGCTTATGGGAGCCACCAAGTGGTGAAATAGAAAGCTTATTATTCGCACTCCAAGCTGCTATTGGAGCCGGATTTATTGGCTATTTCATCGGCTTAATGCGCGGTAAACATAAAGAGGGGTAAGCGATGTTACTCATTGATAAGTATGCTTATATGAATAAACTAGCGTCTGTTCATCCGCTAGAAAAAATGACGTTTTCCCTTGGACTGCTTTTATTGTCGCTTATCATGAGAGATGAACGAACCTCACTCATTACATTTATTGTGATGAGTGCTTTTATCATTTTAGGTGCAAAAATCCCAGCTAAATATTACGCAAAATTACTATTGCTACCCGGATTTTTTTTACTTTCGAGTCTAGCATCCATTTTAATTTCTATAGCGCCAACAACAAGCACGGTACCTCCAACTATTTGGTCAATTTCTATTCATCATTGGACACTATTTGTTGGCATTGCGAGCTTAGTGAAAGCGCAACAGCTTTTTTTCATCGTACTTGGCAGTATAAGCTGTTTGTATTTTTTAATTCTTACGACATCAGTCCAATCTATTTGTTATGTCCTGCGACAATGGCGACTGCCCACTCTATTCGTAGAGCTAGTAGCACTAACGTATCGTTTTATTTTTATCTTTTTAGATAGTATGCAAAAAATTCATCTTGCTCAGCAGGCTCGTCTCGGGTACAGCTCCCCTATTCAGTGGCTTCGCTCGGTCTCCATGCTGATTGTTGCTTTATTTGTTGAGATGTTCCAACGTAGTCGTGAACTAAACAATGCGATGGAAGCACGTGGTGGCGAGACGGTCTATTGGCAGGAGGAGATTACTTATAACACGAAAAATTGGCTAGGTATTGTTGCAATTTTTATACTCCTCATCATTTATGGAGGTTTTTTCTCATGACAAACTTATACTTTGAATTAACACGTTTATCTTACGCTTATGCAGATGGAACTCATGCTTTAACAGACATTACACTTCAAATTCCAAAAGGGAAAAAAATTGCTTTACTTGGTCATAATGGTGCTGGAAAATCAACATTATTTCAGCATTTAAATGGAATTTTGAAGCCTACAGCTGGATGTATATCCTTTCAAGGGAAAGCACTCAACTATAGTAGAAAAGCATTAAAAGAATTACGTCAACAGGTTGGTATTGTTTTTCAGGATGCAGACAACCAGCTTTTTTCTGGCACTGTTAAACAAGATATTGCGTTTGGACCTCTGAATCTTGGCTGGACAACTGAAATAATTGAAGAAAAAATTGCTTGGGCTATCGCTCAAACCGAGGTTGAAGCATTGCTCGATAAACCGATACATTTTTTAAGTGTTGGACAGAAAAAACGTGTCGCAATGGCAGGAGTGCTAGCAATGGAACCTTCTGTTTTATTATTAGATGAACCGACCGCTGGATTAGATAATTATTATAGTGCACAAGTTTTACAATATTTAGCTACGTTAGAAAACGGCGAACGAACCATTTTACTGGCGACTCATGATATCCCGTTAGCCTATGAATGGGCAGATCAAATAGTCGTCATGGAAGCTGGGAGAATTATTTTTAATGGGGATCCCGTAGAACTGTTCTTTCAAGATGATTTACTTGAAAGAGCCCATCTTGAACGCCCATGGGTCTTCGAAATGGCCACTGCTTTACAAAACAAAAAACTATTTGAGAAAAACATCAAAATGCCTCGTTCTAAGGAAGATTTACATAGACTTATAGAGCAGCTTTAAGACAATTTGTCCATAGTTGAAATTTATTGTGGCTAATACATTCTACTACTCTTTCATTCGAGTAGGAATGGCAGCTGCTATCTGGAAGGATGTGAATTTTACTTTAGTGATCCTATGGGGATTCCATCTACTTTCTACCAATTCTTTACGACGGGCAGAACATAATGGTAAAATATAGATTGGAAACTGAGAAAAATATATCCTCATTTATGAAACTTTTCTATTACTTATTCGTAATAGTAGAGATTGCCCAAATATTTAATACACCCAAGGAGGGAAAACAGTTGAAAAACTGGAAGAAAAAATCAGTCGCTCTAGTAGCGTCTGCTGCACTAATGGTTCCTGCTGCTTCTGCCTTTGCTGAAGCTCCACAAAAAACAACAAAGAGCCAAGATTTAGTGAAAGTAGCTAGCAATAAGGACCAAGCATTCAAAAATCAAAAGGAATGGATTAGTCAGGATACGATTATTGTCAAACATTCTGGTCTTGATAAGAGTGTGCATAACAAAATTGGAACAAAAGTGATCCGCTCTATTCCTTCATTAGGTTACGATGTTATCCAACTGAACAAAGGAACAAATTTAGAAAAAGCAGTTTCATATTACGCTCAGCAAAAAGGGGTTAAAAGTGTATCCCCAAGCTATGTGTATCATTCATTTGGTACGAAAACAGATCCAAAGAAACAGGATATGTATCATTTAAATCTACTTCAAATTGATAAAGCACTACAATTAGCGGGCAATCATGAGGTAAAAGTAGCCGTTATCGATGGCGGTGTGGATTTTAAACATCCGGATCTAAAATCTCAAGTGCTCCCACCATATAACGCTGCAGCACCAGCCAATACAGCTTCTCCAGATTTACATGGAACACATGTAGCAGGAATTATTGGCGCGGCAAAAGATAATGGTATTGGTGGACACGGAATTAATCCAAAAGCCAAACTTCTTCCGATCGATGTATTCAACGGGAAAGCAGGGGCTAGTGATTTCGCCATTGCACAAGGAATTCTTTACGCTACTGAGCAAGGTGCCGATGTTATCAATATGAGCCTCGGGGGCTTCGGGTCATCTCCACTGATAGAGGATGCAGTTCAGAAAGCCATTGATAAAGGAATTACCATTGTAGCAGCTGCTGGAAATGAATCGACAGATAATTATGCCTTCCCCGCTTCATACGAAGGTGTTATTAGTGTAGGTTCTACGAATGATCAAAACAAACTATCAGACTATTCTAATTACGGTCCATCGGTTGATCTAGTAGCTCCTGGTGAAGATATTTATAGTACCGTTCATGATGAGAAAAAAGGATCATCCTTTGCAAAAATTAGTGGTACATCAATGGCGTCTCCAGTAGTTGCAGGTGTGGCTTCCCTACTAAAATCAAAATATCCAAATTTAAAACCTTATGAAATAGAAGCTATTCTCGAAATGACAGCAAAAGATTTAGGTGAGAATGGCTATGATCTTACATTTGGAAATGGTCTTGTAGATCCTGTAAAAGCATTACAGTTTGATATAAATAATCTACCTAAACAGTATTCCGAAACAAAAGAAGATCGCATAAAAAATGCAAAAGTCCTTAAAAAGGATATTTTAAATACTGAAAAAGGTTCATTCAACCAACCGGACGAAAAGAAATGGTACAAGGTTGATCTAGATGCAAATGAATATACTCAACTGACATTAAAAGGTGCAGACAAATATGATTATGCATTTGATTTGTACTTCTACCCTGAAGGTTCTAATAAAAAAGTAGAACCAATTAACGTCAATGATGTTCGTGTAGGCAAGGAAGAAGGATACCTATATAAAGCAGAACAAAAGGGAACCCTTCTTGTAGGAGTTAAGGATTATAATGGTAGCTACAGCTTAAAGGGCCAGTCTAAATACGTCTTCACAGCCCAAACAACTAAAAAATTACCAATTGATTCATTAGATATGGAGCATATGGAGAATATTGAAAAATTCCCATTCAGTACAGAAGGGAAAAACTATACCCTACTTTCTGAAGATCATCTAGGTGACAAAGATTACTTTACATTTTCAGTAAATGAACCAACGACATTGAAATTTGATTTATCTGGTATTCCAGGTGTTACTGCATCGATGGAGCTTTATCTAAAAGATGATTTTGATCTTCTACAGTCAGAGGAAGTCGATGCAGAAGAATTTGGTGAGGCATACCCAATCCGAGCATCTTACGGCACGGATACAGGCGATGGAGTAAGCTTAGTTGTCGATGCTGAGCCTAATGAAAAATATGTAATCGGCGTCTCTAATGAAAACAATTTCAATTCTACACTTGAAATGTTCTATAGCGGCGGTATTGATACTGAAGCAACTGTTAGTGAATCCATCATTCCTTACACATTAAAAGGTGAAGTCGTTACCCTTCCAGAAGATGAAGACGGCCTTTCATTAGAAGGAATGCTAGAAAGCAGCATAGAAGACGATGACGATCTTTTATCTTTTAATGAATATACAACAAAAAAACGTAATCAAAAGAATGATTTTATGAATATGTTCATGAATCCAGATGCTATGGAACAACCAGAAAACGTTGAGCAAATTATGGAACAAGCGATTCCTTTTGATATTGGTCAAGATCAAAAAGCATACTTCCAAACTGAAGATGATGAAGATTACTTCAAATTTACAGCTAAAGATAATGCCGTTTATGGGTTCAACATTCAAAAAGGTATTAACCAATCACCAGCTGGTACTATATTCGAATACGATGAGGAAACAAAAGAATTAATCCCAGTTTCTTCATTAACTAACGATATGGGGATACTTAGTCTACTTCTTGGATCATCAATTGATGAAAACGAAGCGAAGACAATTGCATTGAAAAAGGATAAAACCTATGTTGTAAAAGTAATGAATCTTGGTGACCGTTCTTCTGAACCGTATACACTTAAAACAAGTAAAATGGCAACTATTCCACAAGAGGATAAAACAAATCATAATACACCAAAAACTGCTATGAAGATTCAACCAGGTACTACTTACAAAGATCATCTCATTTATCAAGATAATACAGATTTCTACTATTATAAACAATATGGCAAAGACGAAATCATGAGCCTTCTTATTTCTTCTGTACCATATACAAAAGAACAGCTAGATCAATTACCAAAAGAACTTCAAAATGACTTGAAGTTTTCAGGCTCCATTATAGAAGATACAAATGGCAATAGAAAAATTGATCCAAAAGAAATGGCAACAGAAATTCAATTTGGACAAGGTGAAGATCTTATCGAAATGCTACTCGGTCTTGGCGGGACAACAGATCTAAATACTTCTTTTAAAGCCAAACAGGGTCATGGGTATTTTATTGTCCTCAACGGAAGCCACATTGGGCAATTATCAATCCAACCGTATACTTTAACTTTATTTGATCATAAAAATGCAGATGAAGATGCCGATTCCAAGTTAGTTAACGGTGTACCGACAAAACCGACTGTACTTACGAAAAAAGACGGTAAATGGGTAGCTAAGCAATATCTAAATGCAGGTGTTGCATTTGGTGATAAAGACTATTTTGAATTTAAAAACGACAGCAAACGCGATGTGTCCTTCTCTCTTAAAACAGAAAAAGCACTAGATGGCGTCATTCGTATTATTGATGCAAAAGGAAAAACAGTACAAACTTTAGATTATTACGGAGCTGGAGATGCTGAAGTAGGTACAGTCACATTGGATAAAGGAACTTACTTTATTGAAGTAAGTGAATACTACGGCAAAGCTAGTACTCAACCATATACACTAGAAATAAAATAAAATATCCACCCCTTGGACTGAAAAAATAAACGTAGTAGAAAGATAGAATTTTCGGTTGAAGGTAGTTTAAAAGACTAAGGCTAGGAAAGCAAGTCAAAACTTTAAAAAGCGCAAGAAATCAATTTTAGAAACGTTGATTTCTCGCGCTTTTTTGATATTAATCGAAAAGTATTGTTCACTCCTCTAGTTCGTTGAGGAATCCATATGGAAATTAATTATGATAACTTTATATTTTCCAAAACTTAGCTTACGATAAAGAAAAAGTATTTGAAAAGGAGATGAAAAATTTGGAAACAAATATTTATTTTATTCGACATGCACATTCTCCATTTATTTTTGCACAGGAACGAGAACGCCCACTTTCTGAGGAAGGCATAAAATCAGCAAAAAGACTTGTAGCCTCATTGAAAAAAGTACATTTTGATGCAGTATTATCTAGCCCATATACACGATCTTTACAAACATTAGATGGATTAATTGACCATCCTTCTACAATTATTATTGAAGAAAATTTAAAAGAAAGAACACTTAAAGGGAATTATAAATTGTCAGAAGATAGAATTGAACAAGCAATGAAGGATTCCTATAAAAATTTAGATTTTCGATTGGATGGAGGAGAAAGTGTTAGAGAAGCACAGTATAGATCTTTACCAATAATACTTAAAATCATTGAAAATCAAGATTTCACAAATGTAGCTATCGGGACACACGGTAATATTATGACAAGTATAATAAATTATTTTGATCATTCATATGGATATGACTTCTGGAAATCTACAGAAAAACCTGATGTATATAAATTAACCTTTAATGGTTATCATTTAATTTCTGTTACAAAAATAAGTTTTTAAATTCTATCGATATCTTTCTTTAAAAAAAGTTGGGTTTTGTGAGCGCGTCTTTTTGTACCAACAATACATACTTTAACAGGTACGTCCTGTTTAAAAAACCAGGCAGCGACACTTTTTTCACTACTGTCTTAAAGGCCTGATATGTTAGTACCATAAGCGATGACGTTCTGATTTGGTCATGAAAAAACCTCCTAATGAATGATTATTTTGATTGTCTCACGATTATTAATTCATTAGGAGGTTTGTAGTATTTGGCGCTTACTTTTTTATGAAGCATTCGTGTTTTATTCACGATAACGAGAGAGTTATTTCCGCTCCAACTATGCACTCTTTTCAGGGGTTCTTATTATAGGGTATTGGTCAAGAAGAAGCGTGCTTTATTCCCCTTCTAGCGACGCTAATATAAATATGGTCGCCCTGTTTTCACTCCATTCTCGGAATATACTCCTCTTATCCGATTGGCTTTTCCTCTAAATATTCGGCTACTTTTTGCACAATATGTTTCCAATTTAATTCCGCTCTTGCGAAAGCTTGGAGGTGTTCACATGCATCAGCCAATAAAGCTTCCTGTTTCGTTACTTGCTGCAATGTCCGCCCAACACTTTGCCAATCATGTGTCGGATGAATTATCCCGAAGCGCTGATTATGGGTAATATCTGCCGCCCCATCGACATCAGTCGTAACGATATAACAACCATTCTTTGCGGCCTCAGCAAATACATGAGCGTAGCATTCTACTACAGAGGTAAGGCAAAAGATTTTAGCCTTTCTATACTCCTCTTCCAGTCGCACCTTATCATAAATCGGTCCCAACATTATGACCTGTGCTGCAAATGGATTTCCATCCAGCACGTTCAACAGCTCCTGTCTAAACGCCTCTGACATTGGACCTATTAACCGAAACTCCCAATCTGCAAGCTGTGCTTCTAAAAATGCTTTTACCGCTAGAAGAATTTGTTTTTCAGGAGCATCTAAACGACCTACCGTTACTATTCTATTTTCTTTCTCTTTATATGGAACAGGCTCTGTTTGAAACAGCTCATAAAAGCCATTAGGAATACGTTTAATATCCAAATTGGTAAATTCATGAATAGAGCTTTGAATAGATTCACATTCGGACGAAAGTACATCACAAAGCTGGAGTAACTCCGTAAAATACGGATAAGTTTTTAATCGACTTAACCAAAACCGATTAACATCTAATTTCATATAAATTTTTCCGTTTGGATTAAACTTTTTATAGGTTTTTAAGATCGATAAATACGATGGATACGGCCCTATCGCAAATGCAATATCGATGTCCTTCGCATGCTCTATTAAATAACTATTCATATTAGCAACATAGTCATCCTCAAACGGAATATGTTGAAAAGTGACAGAAGGAAAGGTTTGTTTCAATAATGCTTCATTCATTTCAGTCGTTACAATAGTAACATCAAAGCCTAAGTATTCACCTAACAAAATAGGAACTAGGCATAAATCTTTGAAAATATGTGCATCGGAGAGCTTATACGATTCCACACTACATATGAAGGCTATCTTTTTTGACATAACATCCCCCTTTTTTAAATGAAGCATTTCATTAAATTATGATTTCTTGTTCAATAATGTGAAAAGATTAGTATAAGTACCATTATCACACTAGTAAAATCACCTTATTTTAAAATGCTTTTCTCTCTTTTAAATAACTAACGAATGTAAGCCATTGCCTACAGAACCACTCTTGCAACGCATATTGTAATAAAGAATCCGTTATGTCAATCAAAGTAAAAAGTATAGACTTTCTAAAACTCTACTTACGCCTATTGAACACTTCTACTAACAAAAAAAGAATCGAGGTTTTATATGAAAATTAGTTTTTTATCACCAGCCTACAATAGTGAAGAGTGGATATTGACATTGTTAGAAAGTATTCCTAAAGAATACGCCTATGAAATTATCGTATGCAATGACGGCTCAACCGACAATACTTTAGCTCTATTAGAGGACTATCAAAAAAACTGTCCAGCCTTAAAAATAATTACTCATCCAACTAATTTGGGTGCAAGTGTAGCCTATAATCGATGTATGGCAGAAGCTACTGGTGATTATGTAGCTATCATAGATAGTGATGATCACTACTTACCCGCTATTCGAAACGTCTTAGGCCAAGTAGATGGTCAGTTTGATATTTATTATTACAACATGCTTACAAAGGAAGGCTATGCATTTATAAAAGATGAATCAAATCGATACACATTACCTGGACAATTTAAAATTATTCGAAGAAGTTTTATAGGTGATGCAACCTTTACCATAAGAAAAGATATTGCAGGGGATTGGGATTTTAATTGTGCTTTAATGGATAAAAACCCGACAAGTAAATATACAAATGAATTAGCATACTGGTATAACTTCCCAAGGGAAAATTCTGAATATGATTTACATCGAAGAGGATTAAAATAACGCCCTTATTTCCATGCATGCAGGAGGTGTAATTAACAATATAATGTTTAAAGATAAAGTTCTTCTCATTACTGGCGGCACCGGCTCTTTTGGGAATGCAGTATTAAAGAGGTTTTTAAATACCAACATTAAGGAAATACGCATCTTTTCAAGAGATGAGAAGAAACAAGATGATATGCGTAAACTCTATCAACATCCGAAAATCAAATTTTTTATAGGCGATGTCCGTGACATCCAAAGCATTCATAATGCGATGTATGATGTCGATTTTGTTTTCCATGCAGCCGCTCTTAAGCAGGTCCCCTCTTGCGAATTTTTTCCACTAGAAGCAGTCAAGACGAACATCCTAGGCACTGATAATGTTTTAACTGCGGCTATTCAAGCTGGTGTTAAAAAAATTATTTGCCTGTCTACAGATAAGGCTGCTTATCCAGTAAATGCAATGGGAATTTCGAAGGCTATGATGGAAAAAACGTTTATTGCTAAGTCTAGAATGGTTCATCCGGAGAAAACATTAATTTGCGGAACACGATACGGAAATGTCATGGCTTCAAGGGGCTCTGTTATTCCTTTATTTATCGAACAAATTAAAGCCGGCAAGCCTTTAACGATTACTGATCCTAAAATGACACGCTTTATGATGAGCCTTGATGAGGCAGTAGAATTAGTTTTATACGCCTTCTCACACGCTGACAACGGGGACATTATGGTGCAAAAATCACCAGCTGCTTATATTGAGGATTTAGCACAGGCATTACTAGAAATTTTTCAAGGTCATAATAAAATACAAACTATCGGAACACGACATGGCGAAAAGATTTACGAAGTGTTATTAACAAAGGAAGAAGCTGCAAAGGCCATTGATATGGGGAATTTTTATAGAATCCCTGCAGATAACCGTGATTTAAATTATGGAAAATATCTTGATGAGGGCTCTCCTAAAATTACGTTGACCGACGAATACAACTCTACTAATACGAAAATACTATCCGTCGCTGAAATAAAAGAAAAATTATTAAAGCTTCCTCTCATTCAAGAAGAATTACAAAATTGGATGGGAGGAAAACCTTGAAATTTTTAGTACTTGGAGCTACTGGAATGGCTGGTCACACAATTTCACTCTATTTGTACGCCCAAGGGCATGATGTAACAACCTATTCGCGATCCGCCTTTTCTTGCGGAAATAATATTACGGGAGATATTACAGATACAAATTTTTTAAAATCACTAATTTTAGATCACGACTATGATGTTGTGGTCAATTGTATCGGTGTATTAAATGACGCCTGTGAAACAGACCGCGAGAAAAGTGTATATCTCAATAGTTATTTGCCTCATGCCATAAAATCTTTATTAACAAACAATAACACTAAGCTTATTCATTTAAGTACAGATTGTGTATTCTCAGGAAAAGCCGCTCCCTATCATGAAAAAAGCCTTCGCGATGGGGAAACCTTTTACGATCGTACGAAGGGACTCGGAGAAATCGAAAGCACTCAACATCTAACGTTTCGTAATTCTATCATCGGTCCTGATCTGAAGGAGGATGGCATTGGCCTTTTTAATTGGTTTATGAAACAACATAATTCTATTCGCGGCTATACAGGTGCAATATGGACTGGAGTTACGACCCTAACACTAGCAAAAGCAATTGAACGTGCAACACTTGAAGGTACAACAGGCCTCTACCACCTCGTCAACAATAGCAGTATTTCAAAGTATGATCTCCTGCAATTATTCAATACGCATTTCAAGGAAAATAAAGGTACGATTCAGCCATATCCCCTCGTAAACATTGATAAAACACTAGTCAACACAAGGAAAGATTTTTCATTTACCGTACCGAGCTATGAAGAAATGATCCTTGAGATGAAAAACTGGATATGGCAGCATAAAGATTTGTATCCTCATTATTTTAAATGAGTTTGGAGGTTCAGTATGCTAAAGAGAAAGTTCGGAGACCGTTCGGAATGGTCACGAGTTATCGCAAGAAAGTATAATCAGTCATACCTTGACACTAGAGACTTCAAGGGTTTTATAACTTTATTAAAAACAGTCCTAGTTACTGAACCTTTATACGTGAATTATGGAGAGAAAAAACTATGTATTGTTGATAACGGCTATATATGGTTACAACAATTTCCCCTTAAAAAAAACCATTCTGTAACAACTATGTTTAATGCTAACGGAGAAATAATTCAATGGTATATCGATATATGCCATAAAAACGCAATAGAAAATAATGTTCCTTATATGGATGATCTATTTTTAGATCTTATTTTGTTACCATCAGGAGAGTTGATTGAAAAAGATGCTGATGAATTAGAAGAAGCTTATTTAAATGGCATCATTGATAAATCTCTGTATGATTTGGCTTGGAACGAGCTAAACAGCATCAAGGGAGATTTAAGCGAAGGTGAATTTAAGTTGGTTAACCTTGCTATACAACATAAAAATATTTTAATAAATGAATAAGGTTCATAAATCAAATTTTTCTAGAGTGACTAATCCTAAGCATACACGAACAAAATGCTTAAGTAAGTACAACATTCTGGAACGACCACATTTCAACATTCTACTAAGCTGACATCGATGATATCCCTCCCCTCAATTACAGTTGGAAGTCGGGGATTATGATGCATAAAAAAGACACCTGCTACGGTGTCTTTTGATCATGAAACTAGTATTTGATTTTAAGAGTATCCCCATCGACATAAACTGCCTCGGAACGGGAAATCGGCAGCTTTTGCTCTGCTGAGAAGCCGATCGTCTCTCCATCCCTTAAAGTGACATTCTCTTCTACAATATATCCGGAAATCGTAATCAAAAAATCACGCAGTTCGGCAGGAGTTGCTTGACTGTCCAGAATTTCAATTTCATCCTTGCCAAAGGCTTTTAACCCATAAGTATATCCATCTACCCCTTTTTCCGTTCCGACCAGGCCGAAATAAACAAGATTCAGTAAAGGAAACATGTCGTCATTCTTCATGACTTCAGCCATATCTTGAAAAAGTTCAGGCTGGAATACGGTGCCAGATGTATAGATCCCTATTGCGTTAGGAAGCTTTAAACAACTTGCCGCCAGCTTAGTGTATAGCCTGCCACTGTCCAGCGGGGAACCGGAGCGAGTAAATGCAGCTAGGATGATTTGAGCTACATGCGTTTGAGTAACCTCCACGGCTTCCTTCCACATGTAATTTCCCTGTGCATAATACTCAGCCTCACCATCTGGTACGGGTGCTTCGACAAAACTAACCGCTAACATGCAGTCGTCCACTTCAAAGACCAAGGTTCCTTCCTCTGTTTCTTCGTCGTTTTCCTCATCCTCTACTGACGAGCAGCTGATGTCCCAATCATTCAAAAGGTTTGCCTTTATCTGATCAATATCACATTCTGCAGAGTTAAGCAGAACGAAACCGTTAAAAATACCAGAACCATTACCTTGCGTTTCTGTCTCGTCCTCCATAGATTGAGCAGCTTCATATGCTGCAGCCTGCTGCATCCAGTATTCTCGGATTAATTCTACCATCTTTACAGCTTCTTGCTCTGCAGTCGCAGGGTCATAAGGTTGCATCTCACTGAATACATGGCCGCAATGCTCAGTGTCAGACGGATCCTCATAGCCTCCACATACGCCAAGGAGCCATTTTCCTAGCAATGATTTTTTATACTTGAATATATAGTAGTGCATATCATGTAAATCAAATTCAGCTGCAATTTCTATTTTCTTGGGTTCTTGCCCAAGTTCGTGTTCATCTGCTAGCCAGTCGATCATGGATTGCATTGCTGCTTGTTGTTGAACTGTCATCAATTTCTCTCCTTTATGAATGTATGATTCTACCATTATTATACCAGCTATTATGGAATAAAATAGTGAAGCAAGAATTATTCCTCTTATGGTAGATTACTCCTATTTCTATTAAAGGAAGTCGTACATCAAGTTTTGAGTGCTAGGATGAGGAGCAATAATCCCAACTTTTTGGTCATAATAAAATCACAATCCCCCATTCAATTGAATTGGAAGATAATTCCGCTACTATATTCACGTAATTTTCAGGGTAATAAAAAAGGGATTCTACGTCAGTGACCGAAGCCCCGACCGAATCCCTAATTTTTCGAAAACCCATTATTCAATGGTTTGCATTTGTAGAGTGAAATTTTGTAGATGTTCAGAACTAATACTATATGAAACAACCTTCTCCTTGTACTTCTTGACTACATCAACGTGATCGTCATAACTAAAAACAAAGAAATTAACATCTTTTTTGCCTCTTTTTACGTTCATGATAAATGGAGTAACATTAGTCTCTGGCTGTAAAAATAATTTTTCATTACCTGGAAATATATAATGTTTTTTCAAAAAGGAAGCTTTATTAAAATAGTCTGTAAATCTGTTTTTTTCTTCCTCATTTAAATTCTTTCCATTGAATGTTACCGTCACATCTTTTGAATCAAGTTTTTTATGAAGTTCAAATTTACTTACCCCCCATCCTACAGCTATACTGGGAGGGCTCATTATCAATTTAAGAATAGATCCAATCACTAGCGTAATAATCATACCTGTTGTCATATCATATCAACTCTTTCAATAATTTAAGCATTTTAGTAGCAATTACTATATTATTATCTTCATTGCACATTGTTTCATAAAGAATAATTAGTAATTAAACTATATCGATGTTTTAACATCTACCTCTCCATGATAAGGGATTTATATTTTTTATAACCATCCAATTTGATGCTTTTTTGACCATCCATTTAACCATCCAATTGTCTATATACTATTAAGGGCTTCTGCAAACCTTTTGATTCCTTCGTCGATTGAGTCTTCATCTTCCTTTGCGAAAGTAAAACGAACAAAACCATCTTTGGATCCCAGTGTAGAACCAGGAACATAAATGACGCCTCTTTTAATGGATTCTTCAAGCAATTGGGTTTCATTATAATTTTTAAGTATTTTACACCATATATGAATACCGCCTTGAGGAATAGAATATTCCACTAGATCTTTTAAATACGTATCAAGGCTTTTTATGATTTTATCTCTTCTTGTTTCTAATTCCTTCATTAAATTTTTTATATGAATATGAAAATTTTCTGATTCTAAAAAATCATTCGCTACCCATTGTGTATAGCTAGAATGACCGAAGTCGATTTGTTGTTTCGCATCGGATAACCTTTCAATCACTGATGTTGGGCCAATTATCCACCCTATTCTTAATCCTGAGGCAACAATTTTGGACAAAGAACTAATGTATAATACGTTGCCATTCCTATCCATTGATTTTAGGGTAGAGATTTTATTTCCTGAAAAAGCTGTTAAACTATAAGGATCATCTTCTACTACTGGAATTCCAAGCTTTGAGGATATGTCTAAAATCGCTTCTTTTTTCTTTTTATTCAATAAAGAGCCAGTTGGATTTTGAAAACATGGATTTAAAAAAACCATTTTTATTCGATGCTTTTTATATAATGACTTCAAATCTTCTGGGTTAATTCCATCCTTATCGACAGGTAGATAATATATTTGTATCCCTACCGATTTGAAAATTGGAAGATTATAATTGTAGGAAGGATCTTCTATTGCTATTGCATCTCCAGGCTTTAACAAACATTGCACAATTAAATGTAATGCTTGTTGCGCTCCTGATGTTATAAGTATTGAAGAAGGATTAGTGTCGATTCCCCGACTTTTTTTCACGTGTTTTGTAATGGTAGTTCTAAAGATTTCATTCCCCCGTGGATGATCGTACCCTAAGCTTCCAATAAAAGAACGTGTTGACGTTATCTCGCTTAAAAATCTTTTTGGGAAAAGTTCTTCTGACAATTCACCGGAAGCTAAATTTATTAATTTATGTTCAACAGCTTCCTTTCTTATTTTTTGCGTGACAGGTTGACTCGGTAAAAAAGAACCCGCCTCAATATACCTATTCCAACTAGGAATCCGCTTTTTTGTTATACCCCATATATCTTTACTAATGGTAGTACCGCTTCCTCTAGTCCTTTCAATTAGCCCCATCGATTCTAATTCGTCATATGCATGAACAACAGTACTTCTATTTAAATGTAAAGCACTCGCTAAATATCTCTCTGATGGCAATGGTTTATCAGGTGGAAATGTTCCATCTGCAATTCCCTTTTCAATATATTCTGCGAGTTGTTTATAGATCGCTTTTTTCGCTTTTCTATCAGGTTTCCAATCCATATATATACACCTCATTAGTTCCTTCAAACTTGCACTTTCTTCTTATAGTAGTGTTGCTCCTGATAAAAAATTATATAATAATATTATTTCAATTGTAATTAACCATCCACTTTATTGTTATTTTAGCCATCCACTAAAAAAATTAAAAGCTAGTGAAATTTTACTCATCGTAAAATTTCGCCAGCTTTTTAGATTTCAGAAATTGGTTTTGTCCTAACCTCTTGACCCTTACTTATGAAGGAAATATAGATGTCTTCAAACATTCCTTAAAGTATGCTCAAGCTTGTTTCCTTTATATCCGTGATTAGCATATGACCCGGTGCATGAGTAATGATAATAGAAGGTTTACTTTCCATTGCTACTGCCTGAGGGGTTACGCCACAAGCCCAAAATACGGGTATTTCGCCCGGCTTAATGGACACGGCATCACCGAAATCTGGTTTTGAAATATCCGTAATCCCTATTTGTTCTGGACTACCAATATGAATTGGTGCACCGTGTACATTTGGAAAGCGCGAAGTAATTTGAATTGCACGAATCGCATCCTCTGGTGTCATAGGGCGCATACTGACAACAGTTGGTCCTTCAAACACACCTGCTTTTTCACACGCGATATTTGTTTTATACATTGGCACATTACAGTTTTCTTGAATATGTCTTATTGGAATACCCGCTTCAAGAAGAGGTGTTTCAAATGTAAAGCTACACCCTATTAAAAAACCTACCATATCCTCTTCCCAATAATCTGTAATATCTAATACTTCTTCAGTTAAAATACCATCCCGATAAATACGATATTCCGGAATATCCTTGCGAATATCTGCATTTTTAGCAATTTTTGAAGGGTTAAATGATCCAGGTTCTGTCACGTCTAATAATGGGCATGGCTTTGGGTTTCGCTGACAAAATAGTAGAAAGTCAAAGGCATGCTCCTTCTTCAAAATCACTAAGTTTGCTTGTGTAAATCCAATCGACATGCCCGAAGTTGGTCCAGAAATTTCTTGATTGCGAATAAGTTTACGGATTTCATTCGGCTCTAAAGCACTATATGTTATCATCATCAATTCACTCCTTATAAAATAACCATCCATGAAAAGATGCACATGGATGGTTGGTTGGTTGTTAGATTAACTAAAAATTTTTGGGATTTCCTCAATTAATGTAATAATGCTGAGATATCCCATAAGTACAACTACAATTGCTCCAGTTACAGTTAACCAACGTGGATGCTTATATGTACCAACAACTTCTTTTTTGTGTGCAGCAACTAATATAATGCCAAGTGCTAATGGTAAAACCAGTGCATTTAATGCACCTACTAAAATTAACACATTAACAGGCCTTCCAACCAAAGTAAAAGTTGTTGTTGAAATGACGATAAATGCTATAATCACCCAATTATGATGTTTCTCAATGTTAGGGTGGAATGAACGAATAAATGAAACGGATGTATAAGCTGCACCTACAACAGAAGTAATCGCTGCAGCCCACATAATCATACCAAACATACGATATCCAATATTACCCGCAGCTAGTTGGAAAACAGATGCAGGTGGATTGGCAGGATCAATAACTAAACCTTTTGAAACAACACCAAGAACTGCTAAAAATAAAGCAACACGCATTACGCCAGTAATCAATATCCCTGTCACAGAGCTTTTTGTTACTTCTGGCAAGGATTCTTGTCCTTTGATGCCAGCGTCCAAAAGGCGGTGACCACCAGCAAAAGTAATATAACCACCAACTGATCCACCTACCAAAGTTACAATCGCAAACCAGCTAATTTCTTTAGGCCAAACGGTGTTCACAATCGCATCTCCAACAGGTGGTGAAGTTTTAAAAGCAACGAACAGCATGAGTAAAATCATAACACCGCCAGCAATTTGCGCAACCTTGTCCATTGCCTTCCCTGCTTCTTTATAGATAAATATAAAAATAGCAAAAAGTGCACTTACAATGGCACCCATAGCTGGATCTACGCCAAGCATTGCATTTAACCCTAATCCAGCTCCAGCAACGTTCCCAATATTGAATGCTAAACCACCTATAACAATCATAATTGCAAGGAGAACACCTAATCCTGGTAACACCTTATTGGCAATTTCTTGCCCTCGTAAACCGGAAACAGCAATGATTCGCCAAACGTTTACCTGTGCGACAATATCTAGAATTAATGAAATTAAAATTACAAATCCAAAGCTAGCCGCTAATTGCTGTGTAAATACTGTCGTTTGTGTTAAAAAACCTGGTCCGATAGATGAGGTAGCCATTAAAAAGGCAGCTCCTATTAACACACTTTTACTTGCTGTTTTCTTTACAAATTTACCTTTTTTCTCTTGCTCGATTCCAGCTTCACTAACTTCCGATTTTTTTGCTACCATTGGCTTACCCCTCCTTGATTGCACGTACTGATATTTGATGTTCTGCTAATCTTGAATGAATATATTCTGCAAATTCTACAGCATGTTCCCCATCCCCATGAATACAAATAGTATTTGCCTGTAATGGGACATCGATTTGCTGTTGTGACAGCACAATTCCCTCTTTCACCATTCTCACGACCTGATTCACAGCTTGTTCCTTATCGGTAATCAATGCATCAGGTTGTTTACGAGATGTTAAAGAACCATCCTTCTGATAGGTACGATCTGCAAACACTTCATGGGCTGTTTGAAGCCCTACTTTTTCTCCGGCTTTTGTTAATTCACTACCTGAGAGACCGAATAACACAAGTGAAGGTGAAATATCATAAATGGCTTGTGCGATTGCTTCAGCAATTGCCGGATCTTTAGCAGCCATATTATAAAGTGCACCATGTGGCTTAACATGCTGCATAGTTTCATTGTAAGTCGTTAGAAAACCTTGCAATGCTCCAACTTGATAAATAACCATATCATAGGCTTCCTGTGGTGTGATGTTCATCTCACGTCGTCCAAAGCCATTTAAATCCGGTAATCCTGGATGTGCCCCGATTTTCACACCATTAGCAATGGCTAGCTTAACTGTCTCTCGCATGACTGTTGGATCTCCAGCATGGAATCCACAAGCAATATTAGCAGAGGTTACATATTTTAAGATTTCTTCTTGCTCTCCAAGTCGATAACGACCAAAACTTTCCCCTAAATCACAGTTTAAATCAACTCGAAACATCTTCTTCCCCCATTTTCTTCCCACTAAAATAGTTACACTGAATACGTTTACAATTATTTTGTACCGATATTCGGAACTTAAGTTTTGAAATTTAAAAAAATCTTATCATATTTTATTATTACTGAAAAGTGTAAATTTAAAATTTTGAGAAATAATTTTTTTTTTGAAATTTTCATTTAAATTAAACTTGTTTTCGTTTATTGTTTAAATATACTATTAATAATCCGTTATTTAAAACTTACATACCGAATTACGAAACTTCAGGAGATGGTTTTTATGATGAATTTAAAAGAGAATGTACAGATTAGACATTTGAGTGATTCTGCACTAGTCATTCATGTAGGGGAAGGAATCAGTGAGGCAATTCACAACAAAGTTAAAAATATATTGAACTTATTAGAAAGAAATCCATTTGAAGGATTCATCGAGGTTGTGCCTGCCTATAATAATGTGACAGTTTATTACAATCCGATTGAAGTATACTTTTCAAATATAGGAAAAAAAGGCGAAATGCCTTACGAAAAGGTGAAAGCAACAATTCTTTCTTTAATGAATCAATCTCACATAGTTGAAACAACGAAGGAACGTGTCGTAAAAATCCCTGTAGTATATGGTGATGAAATGGGACCAGATTTAGAATTTGTAGCCTCTTATCATGGTTTAACACCTAATGAAGTTATTAACATTCATTCTTCTGTAGAATATCTTGTTTACATGATAGGCTTTGCTCCAGGTTTTCCGTTTATGGGAGGAATGGACAAACAAATAGCAACACCTCGTAAAGAAACTCCACGGTTATCGATTTCTCCGGGATCTGTTGGAATTGCGGGAAATCAAACAGGTATTTACCCATTAGAAACTCCAGGGGGATGGCAAATCATCGGACGAACACCTTCTCGTTTGTTTCTACCTGAACAATCTCCTCCAACCTTATTACAACCTGGTGATCGAATTCAGTTTGTACCCATTTCGTTGGAAGAATATAAGAGCGAATGGGAGATGAAAACATGGGCATAAAAGTATTACAGCCAGGAATGCTGGCAACCATTCAAGACCTAGGAAGATATGGGCTACAAAAGTTTGGTGTTATTGTCGGAGGAGCAATGGATTCAAATTCCTTACGAATTGCGAATTTACTTGTTGGAAATTCGGAAGGAGAAGGCGCTCTTGAAGTGACACTTTATGGAACATCCCTTTTATTTGAAACAGATGAACTGATCGCAATTACAGGTGGTAATTTGCAACCTACAATAGACGGCAAAGAAGCACCCATGTGGCGACCACTTTTAATTCAAAAAGGATCTGTTTTAAAATTTAATACTGCGATTAGTGGTTGCAGAGCCTACGTATCGTTTAGTGGCGGAATTCAAGTGCCCGAAGTGATGAACAGTAAAAGTACCTACATACGTGCTGGAATTGGAGGATTTCAAGGAAGAAAATTGCTGAAGAATGATGTCTTTGAATTAGATAGACGATCAGAGTTAGGAGAGGATCTTTTTGAACAATTAAAAAAAGAACCAACATACCTTCCTTGGTCAGCTGATTACACATCCTTTGTTACATTTAAAAAAACGCAAACAATCCGCTTTATAAGAGGCTCTGAATATGAGCATTTCGATGAGGAGAGTTTAAAAAAATTCCTTTCAACACCTTACACCATCACAACGCACGCAGATCGAATGGGCTATCGATTAGAAGGAGAAGCTATTCAATTAAAAGAGCCATTTGAATTATTATCCGAAGGGGTTACATTTGGAACGATTCAAGTGCCCTCCAATGGGCGACCTATTATTTTAATGGCAGATCGTCAAACAACTGGTGGATATCCTAAAATAGCTCAAGTGATTGCTGCCGATTTGCCATCACTAGCGCAAATGCAAGCAAATGGTAGAGTCTATTTTAAAGAGGTCACTCTGGAAGAAGCTCAATTGGCATTAATTCATCAAGAAAAAAAACGAAATGAATTAGCATTTGGGCTCCGTTTCAAAAGGGTATAGCATATTTAGATAATAATATTTTCTTAAAAAACAGCAACTCCAACACAAAATGGGTAATCTCAAATAACTTTTGAGACTACCCATTTTTTAAAGCTGTTCATACCCCAATTGTTTAGAAATTTGTGCGGTAGCCTTCTTAAGTTTATAGATGAAGATTTCAACGTTGTCCCCTTGATAATTGGTTTCTAGTCCCGCAATACTCATTGCCGCAACGACTTCTCCTTTATGATCGTAAATCGGTGCTGCAACAGCAGATGTATAATTTTCTAATTCTGAATGGCTGATTGTATAACCAAGTTCTCTAGCCTGCACAATCGTTTCAAAAAGCCTTTCCTTTTCCGTAATCGTCCCCATTGCAAATGATTTAAGTTCTACCGATTCAAGATATTCCTTTATATCTGCATCCGGTAAAAAGGATAATACAGCACGAGGGCATGCTCCTGCGTAAAGAGGACTTTTTCTACCAATTGCTGTGTAGAGTCGAACTTTTTGCTTCGTATCTATTTTCTCGATATAAACAGCATCGTCACCATCACGAACGATTAAATTAATCGCTTCTTTTACATCATTATGTAACTCATTCATAATTGGTTCCGCAATTTTTCGCACATCTAGGCGCATTGATACTAGATGTCCAAATTTAAGGAAGAGAATACCTAACCTATATTTTGCATCAGTTCCCTTTTCTAAAAATTCCATTTCCTCAAAAGATTTCAACATGCGAAAGGCTGAGGTTTTAGGGATTCCCGATAACTCAATTACTTCTTGAAATGTCAGTTCAGTATGATCGATAAATAAATTTAATATATCCATAGAACGGATAACCGTTTTATTATTATTTGTCAATTTAAGTTTTCTCCCCCTTCTTTACTAGATTTAATCTAATCATAATTTTTCTTTTCTTAAATTATAATTATACCTAATATCTTACTGTTTTTATATACCCTGGCTCTTCACCAAAACGTGTGATTGATTTCCGTTCCGGCTGGACGCTTTCCTGGGGGCGTCCGATGAGCCGCTTCGCTTCGCTGCAGGGTCTCATCTGTGACGCTAATCCCCAAGGAGTCGCCCTGCCTGCACTCCAATCAACTTATATACAAGGTATACGTTTAACATATGTCATCCACAACTTTTGGAGATAAGCCTATACCCTGTAAATCAGGTTAGTAAAGGAATAAAAAACAGGAGCAAAGAATGGTTGCTTTGCTTCCATGCACTTTACCCCTACTTATTATTCTTATTTACACTCTGACGTTTTTCCTTAAATAAAGTCACTCCAATCAAACCAACGATGGAGAAAATAACTGGCGTGATAAAACCATAGTAATAGCCATCCAATAGATTTCCTGAAGTTGATTGAAAATGATCCAATATATATCCAAAAATGATGGGTAGCAAAACAGCACTTAGAAAGCCGCCCGTATTCGCAATCCCTGAAACAATTCCTGATTCCTCCAGTTTAAAAGATTGACGTACAGCTGCAAAAGTTAATGCACTTGCCCCATATCCAAAACCAATGATAAAGAAAATAATAATTAGAAAGAAAAAGGAAGGATGCCCATTGCATAAAAGGAAAGAAAACCACCCTAAAAAAACAATGATATGAACGACAATATACGGTTTTTTAATTGTTTCTAACCGACTTGAAATCCAACTAGCTAGAGGTGCCCCAATAAGTGCCCCGATAAGACCGATCATAATCAGTTGGCTGGCATCTGAACGAGTCATATCATACATATTCATCCCATATGGTACTGCCCACGAACTGATAAACCCTACATAACCGCCGACTACCCCAAAATGGCAACAGAATAGAGCCCATGCTTGCGGATTTGAAAATATTCTTCGTAGTAAAACGGATGTTTTTTCACGTTGCACTTCTGCTGTATCTACTTCTTGCTCATCCCCATAAATTTGTTTTGTTTTTTTCACAAGTACAAAATAAAGGAGAAGGCCACACAAACATAATAGTAGTCCTACTGAGAAAAATGTTACCCTCCAACCAAATAAAAGTATCCACGTGGAGTAAGGTACTGTCGCCAATAAGAAACCAAGACTTCCTGTCATGCCCGCCAGGCCAATTAATCGAACAAATTCCTTTGGTTGAAACCATTGGGCCAAAATTAGTACCATGTTAACCCATATGGTCGCATCCCCTACCCCAGTTAGTATTCTGGCAAAAAAAAGGACGAATTCATGTGTACCCATACTGTAAATAATGGTCCCTAAACCCGTAAGAGTAGCACCAATAATTAGAAAAAAATTCGGCCCAAATCGATCAGCTAAAATCCCCATCGGAATTTGCAAACTCGTGTAGACAAAAAATTGTATACTCGTCAATAACCCAATCGTTGATGCTGTTACATTAAAATCATTCATCAATTGGTCTGTAATCAGTCCTGGGGCGGTTCGTTGACTAGCCATTAACAAATAAGTAAATAATACGGAAACAAATACAACCCATCTATATCTGCTATTTTGTTTGTCCAATGATTTCTACCCCTATTAGCTTTTACTCTATATATATGAATTATAGGTAACGTTAAAAACCTGTTATTCAAAGTAGTTTTATGATTTGAATTTGGTTGAAAATACTCTTTGTAAATGTAGTATACTAGAATTAAACGTCTGATTATTCAGTCATTAAAACAACGTAGCAATTTAGTTTTAAAAAAATGTTTTAGCCTGTTCAACTATTGAGCAAAATAAGTAGTTTAAACCTCTACAAATATAAAAAGGTGCACGCTAAATAGAGCTGGAGGGGAATATCGTGAAAAAACAACGTACAAGCAAAGTATTAATTTTATTAGAGTTGATTTTTTATGCAGTATTACCTTATGTTATATGGAATTTTTGTAGAGAGCCTTTAGGTGATTATACAGCAATGCTGATTTCAACTATTCCTGGAATTGCCTATACCATTTACCGCTTTATTTTAGATAAGCAATTTAACATTACGGGCTTATTAATCTTAAGCTCACTAGCTCTAGGTACGACGGTTAATTTGCTATCAGGTTCAGCAGAGCAAATGATTTGGAATGGTGTATATCTAAGTCTCTTTTATACATTTCTTTATATTGTTACGCTAATAATTAAGCGTCCTCTTTCTTTATATTTTGCTGTTGATTTTGTATATTTGCAAGGTTATGCACGAATGGACAGCAAAGCATTATTTTTTCAAAAAGGAATCTTTATATGGTTTCAATTTATTCAGGTAATTTTTATCATCAGAGGACTTTTTATGGCAGGGTTAACAGTATACCTACTCCAAAAATACGGAATTGATGGTTATGGCGGCATGTTGATATATAAGCAAATCGCAGGGTGGGCTTTCTCGATTTTCCTTATAGGCATGTTCTTTTATATAAATGTCCCAGTACGAAACTTTTTTGCTAAGCAACAAAATCAAGTACAAGACAACAATAATCTGGCTCTCCAACAATCAAACGCAACTGTGGAATAAGATTCATTTTCTTCTCCTAACAAGGATAGTTTAATAAGGATTGGACTTGTGCTTATAAAAAAATCTCTTACACAAGTCCTTTTGTTTTGCTCCCTCAATCTCTCCCGTAGCTCCATCCTATCTAAACTTCCATTAAGTTTTTTAAAGCTTAATTGAATTAGTGATTCTTTTATTATTTTGTAACGGTACATAGTCTTCGTCAAAACAAATATACCAGTAGCCAGAGTCATCCTGATTACATATAGCATTTCTCACACTAATCAATCCTTGTGGAGTAAAGCTATACGCATAAACTCGTTCTAAATCCAAACCACTATCATAAAATCGATAGACCATTAGACAATTAGACTGTTGAATCATATTTTTTTGAAGAATTAAGTCGTTTAAATAATCAATTCTGTCTGCTGATTCTATGTACTGTATCCCAATGACATTATGGGGAATATAGCTTTCTTCTGTATCAGAAAAGAGTTTTTCAATCGTCTCTACATCTTTATTAAATATAAATTCTCTTTCTAAATGTAATGCAAGGTATAAAAAGTTTTCTTCATCTATTCTGGCATCCCACTTCCACCATGATAAGTCCATTGGTCGGGAACGTGCCTTTGATTTATCAAACTTTGAATCTTCTATAAATGCATCAAAACCCAACATTTCTCCCAAATTAGCAAAATAATCAATTTCACGATTTGTAAACATTGAACGATTATGTAATTTAGATAAATTCAATTTCCTGTAATTCCGAACATAGCCTTCAAAAAATTGCATAAGGTTAAAGTAATACTTTTCCATAGCTGTCTCCTTCTCTGTAAAAAGCTCTTAGTAACGTAATTTCCAAATTAATCTACTACTATTTTATCACCGCATGTTATTATTTGGTATATAGATACCAACAATATGAACACTTGCAAATCAGAACAACTCGGAGGAAAAATTTTGCCAAATACTAATTGGACACAACTTAAACCCCAACAATTGGGGAGATATGCAGAATATTATACAAAAATGGAGTTTGCCTCACATGGATGCGATGTTTATACTTCGGAAGTGGATGACCACGGAATAGATTTTGTAGTGAAAGATAAGAATAACCGTTTCTGTGAGATACAAGTGAAATCTCTAAGAGGTACAGGCTACGTGTTTATGCAAAAAAGCAAGTTTGATATAACAAATAAAAATCTTTATCTTGCTTTACTGATATTTGAAGTTGGAAAACTACCAGATATTTTTCTTATTCCATCTCAAGCATGGGAAGTACCGAATGAAATATTTGTTGATAGAAATTATGACAAACCTGGACAAAAAAGCATTCCAGAGTACGGAGTAAACATATCTAAAAGAAACTACTCAATACTCGAAATTTTTAAATTTGAAGATTCAATTCAAGATTTTTTATAAAAAGTACATATGAATTTAAACTTTGTATAATTATTACAACCATAATAAAAATAACCCCATATCTTACTTTGCATTAGTAATCATTTTTAAATTATTTTTCATATGCTTAAAAATCGCCTCATTCTCAAACTTAAACAGGTTAAAATCAACGATAGGTGGTTCACCTCAGGCATAAGGGGCGAACAAGTTGCTTGAACACGAAGCCTCTATTAAACATGTCTAAATAAGTGTAGGCATCCATATACAGTCCTTTATTTTTCAACCTTATTTAATATCTCATTAATTTTCTTATTTACTTCTTCTTTTTGACCATTATTCCCAGATTCTAAGACAGATCCAGCTTTTTCATATGACCTGATAGCAAGTTTATAATCTTCAATTGACTCATAAATCTCCCCTACATCGTAATATAGATCTGAAAGCCATAACTCATCTTGGAATCTGACATTTTTTATAAGTTCCTCATATTTTTTTAGTGCTTTATTAATGTCTCCCCGCACAAAATAGCCGTGTGCCTCAAATCTCAAAATATCCTTCTCTAAATACTCAAATGACTCAGTATCATTTTTGAACTCTTCCCCTACTTTACTCACCTTAAGGGCTGCCTTACGATAATCTGATAATTTTTTGACTCTTTCTTTGGTAAATAAAAAATTATCTTTTTTACCTTCCAAGATTATAGTACCCTTATAATCGATCATTGAATCAATTTCATATTCTATGTAAGCTGAATAAATCGTTAATAGCATCTGAACATCCTTAGGAATATAAGTTTTTTTATATTTAAAACCTTCATAATAAAGCCTAAGAATTTCATCCAGATATTCACTTCCAGTATAAATATCCCTTACTTTAGTGTACCAATCTTCATTCCCTACGCAATAGCTATATTCTGTTCTACAGTATTCTCTTAAATCTTTAATTTTCTTTTTAATATCTTTCTTGTTCCTTTCTTCAGTTTCATACAGTAATTCTTTCTCTAATACTCGTATTTCAGAAATATATTTATATTTATCTGACATCTAAACACTCCTTTAATTTATTTTATCGCATCTATTTTTTAGATAGCTGATTTCTCTCCTTACAACCCAATTCAACACTAAATTGTATAGCTTGCCTTTGCTCTATGTTTGTTATGTATTGAGCATCTAAAAACCCTCTCCCTTTCTATTATAAATTATTACATATAATTCAAATATAAATAATAATTCATTTTGTTAAATTTAGAATTTCAGGGGAATTGTATATAGTCATTGGTTGTATTTTCAAGCATAAAAAATAACGATTTTTTACGGTTTAGATGAATATTCTCATTTAAACGGATGACAAAATTCTGTTTCATTATTACATATCGAACTACTTTATCAACCGTTATATTTTAGGGACGACCCGCGACTAAAATATAACGGTTGTCCTCTAGTTCAACACCGACAGGACCATTGTGCTTCAGACCTACAGTTTCAATCGGCTTTGTGCTTGCACAAAAAACTCCTTTCCGATTCCGTGACATCCGCCGGAGACTTTAACTTCTTTCAGCGATTGTTTGGTCACCCACTGAAAAGTAGCTTAACTCCGTATTCACTAACAAACATTAGAAGGAGACTTTCGCTGGAAGAAGTTAAGCTAACCATTTGAATAGCAATTTGAGCTCCTAGTGAAAATCCGACTACTATGACACGCTTATTTTTGGCTTTTTCTTCTATTAAACTTATCTTCAATTGAAAAATCAGAGGTATTACTAGCCTCGTTATCTATTAATTCTGGTACAACGCAATGATGTTCGGAAAAGTATTGGACTTGTTTATCCCACATCCACCCTCCAACACCATCCCCATGAATCAACAATATGAGTGGCTTCTGTAGATCACCATACTCCTTATATTGCATTACCACACCTTTTTTCTTTGTTCTTGTATTTCTCGGGAAATAAACAGATTATTCTTACATATTTTGAATCATCACCTAAAGCAATGGATAATTTTATTAAATTACATGCCATAATTATAAGTTGATTGGAGTGGAGACTGGGCGACTCCTTGGGGATTAGCGTCACAGATGAGACCCTGCAGCGAAGCGAAGCGGCTCATCGGACGCCCCCAGGAAAGCGCCCAGTCGGAACGGAAATCAACCACACACTATGGTTACGGGCTATATTTTTATACATTATATTTATTTTACCAATTTATAGTGTTTTTAGTGTCATATTTATAGTTTCTGTTGCATATATAATACTTGAAACACATTTAGCATTTTTGTTGAAACATTGTAGCTCTTGGGATTGAGGAAGAAAGAAAAAAATAATAAACATGGAGGTAATAAAGATGGATCAAAACAAGACGAACGAAACAAAAGAATTAGTAAAAGCCATTACCCCTTCCAGTTTAGGAGAATTTCCCCTCGCACCAATTAGTGGCTTATATGCATGGAGTGAACAGCAAATCAGTGAGGAACTTCGCATCGATGTAGATGGATACTACCCACAAATGGTAGCAAGCGGGACTATTATTTCAGACATGTCTTCTACTATTCATTGGATTGCCAAGTTAACAGCTAATGGACCAAATAATTGGACAGGCAATATTCGAAATAAATACTTAGACGACATACAATCATTTCCTTATACAAATGTAAAAATACAAGTAACACGCGGTTCAATCCCTGAACAGCATACTGCAGAAGTCGCATTTCTAATTGGAGGGGAGACAGACAGAACTAGCACGTTCAAGTTTCAATCTCCCCACTTCCACACTGTGGAATTTGAATTTGATGCTGAAGAAGGTACAACGCCATTCATAACATATCAAACACACGCGCATCCAGACAAGCCAGCATCTTTGCCGGATGAAACTTTGTCAATTTCTGAAGTTTTCAAACGCACTGGGTTTGATGTGAAAATATCAGACGGTAATAATATCGTTTCCAAAGATTATACAAGGAAAGATAAAAAGTGGAACACTCAAGAGATGCATGATGCCATGCAAGTATATTGGTCACACTTTGAAAATAAGCCCCAATGGTCCATGTGGACATTCTTTGCCAATTCGGAAGCTGAAGAAGGCCATGGTCTGGGCGGCATTATGTTTGATAGTATAGGTCCGAATCATCGTCAAGGGACAGCCATTTTTAATAATTCATTTATTTCAGATTCACCAAAAGGTGACCCCTCTCCTGAAGCTTATGTACAGCGCAATCGTTTTTGGTGTGCTTGCCATGAGATGGGACATGCTTTTAATCTTCTGCACTCTTGGCAAAAACATCTAGGTCATCCTTGGGAACCTTTAGAGCGCCCCCTTATCCCTGAACCAAAGGCTCTAAGCTTTATGAATTATCCTTACAATTTTGATAGTAAAACTAATGGTAAGGAGTTCTTTAAAAACTTTGAGTATCGTTTTAGTGATCAAGAGCTTTTGTTTTTGCGTCACGCTCCTGAGCGCTTCGTACAAATGGGTAATGCTGATTGGGCTGTAGATCATGGTTTTGAACAACCGATCGTTTCTATTCACCCTTCTTTTAATCTTGAATTGAGGGTTAACCGTAAAACGTCTATATTCCAATGGTTAGAACCTGCAGTTATTGAAATCAAATTAACAAATACTTCGAATCAACCTCAGTCAATCAATAAACATATATTGTCCGATTTATACGGAATGACTGTAATGGTTAAAAAAGATGGAAAACAAGGACGTCGATTACTACCTCATGTTCAATATTTATGGAACAAAGAGAATAAGGTAATAATGCCTGGTGAATCACTGTACGAAACTATTTTCGCGTCCGTAGGGAAAAATGGCTGGTTAATTGATGACCCAGGATTTTATAACATTCAAGTAGCTATGCAAATAAACGGCCATAACATCGTATCAAATAACTTAAGACTTCGGGTTTTACCACCTACAGGATACGATCAGGAATTCCTTGCTCAAGACTATTTCTCTGAAGAAGTCGGCCGTGTTCTTGCATTCGATGGCAGTCGTTATCTTGACAAAGGAAACGATATCCTTCGTGAGATAACTGAAAAACTTCCTGACCATGCTGTTGCTCTTCACGCTCATATCGCCCTTGCTAAACCATTGGCGTTCGATTATCAATTCCTTGACTTCACAGGAGACTCAAATACAAAAGGTAAAATCAAACTAATACCTGCCCAACCAGATGAGGCACGTAAACAGTTTACTTCTGCGTTAACAGAGCACAAACAGGTTGCTGCTAAGACACTTTCCAATATAGATTATCATGATTATATGGGAACATTCAGTGAATTTCTAAGTAATCAAGAAGAAAACAAGGAAGCCGCACAGGTACAAAATGTCCTATATCAAACGCTAGCTGAACGGAATGTGCTAGATAGTGTATTACAAAAAATCAAAGATCGCCGTGAAAACTATGAACAAAAGGAAAATGAAATTTCTACGAACATATAATATTTCCACTTAAATAAGCCGCTTTCAATCTAAATACAAATAGAAAACCGTCATTTCGAAAAAAGGTTAATCGTAATGACGGTTTTCTGTTTGATTTTAAAGTTTGATCATTTTTTCTACTTATGTTCGTCCCAAAAGTCCTTACTAAAACTCGTATTTGCTTGATATTTCCCAGCTGGTTTGGCAATATCTGAACCTCGCAAAATCGTTCCTTTTCCGAACTTTTGCTCAATTTGATCAACCAGTTTAATGATCGGTTCATCTTTTACATGCTCTTCAAAGTTAAATAACGTTAGTTGTTGTGTCGTTTCTTTAATATCACTGACATTCGATACAGTAACACCCAGTAATCGTACAGGTTCTTCGTCCCAATGCTTATTAAATAAATACCAGGCATGCTCAACGATTTCCTCTTTTGAATGAATTGCGTTATTGATAGACTTACTTCGTGTACATGTTTCCCAATCAGCTGAACGAATCATAATACTTACAGTAACTCCAGCAAGTTTCTTGGCCTTTAATCTTTCCGCTACCTTTTCAGAAAGTGTTGCGATTACTTTATATAGTTCATCTCTATCTGTCGTATCACGGGAAAGTGTTGTTGAATTCCCTACACTTTTCGTATCATATATTGCTTCTGGATCAACTGGTCTATCATCTTCACCATTGGCCTTTTGCTTCATACGCAGACCATTAATGCCAAAGTTTTGCTTTAATATATATTCATCAGCTACAGCTAGTTCTCCAATTGTTTTGATACCTAATTTACCTAATTTCTCCGCTGTACTTTTACCAACTCCATGCATCTCAATGACATTCAACGGCCACAATACTGCGGGAACATCGCGCTTTCGAAGTACGGTAATACCCATTGGTTTTTTCATATCACTTGCCATTTTCGCTAAAAATTTATTCGGTGCAATGCCGATTGAACAAGGGAGTTGCAGTTCGTTCCAGATTCTATCTTGCATATGTTGTACATGTTGCAATACATGTTGGCCTTCAACTATAGGAAGTTGCAAATATCCTTCATCGATTGAAACTGGTTGGAGAATGTCGCTATACTCTTTTAACAAATTAAAAAATGACTTGGAGGCAGCTCTATATCGTTCAAAATTAGGTGGTAGTACAATTAGCTCTGGGCACTTTCGGCGCGCCTCTCCGACATTCATAGTTGTATAAACACCACTTGCTCTTGCTTCGTAGCTACAAGTAATAATAATACCTCTACGCTCTTTAGGATTACCTGCGATTGCTACAGGCTTCCCTTTTAATGAGGCATCGTAAATTTGTTCAACAGAGGCATAGAAGCAATTAAGGTCAATATGTAAAATGATTCTTCCTTTATTCATACTCTATCTCCTCATTTACTTTGGCTTACCCTGTATGCGCTATCGAATCGCCACTTTTCTTTACATAACTTTATTATAAACCTTTCTTAGTTTAATCAACAAATGTATAATCCCCATCACTTTCAAGTAAATCCTTCAAAATGATCAGTGCTTGTTCAAGTTGATTTTCAGGTGCAGTGATGGCCAAACGAACTGCATTTACTAGCTTCGCATTTCCTACGGCAAAACGTTCAGCTGCGTACACTTGCACACCCGCTTTTGCTGCTAGCAATTCAAACTGAACGCTAGTGAATTTTTCGGGAAGTATAAGCCATCTGAAAATACATTCTTCTTCTCCTAAAATGTTATATTCCCCTAAATATTGATCGACAAGGGCATTTTGTTGCTTGGCATACAAACGGTGCTTTTCTAAAATGGATTGTGCAACGCCATCATGAATCATCCTTGCCGTAAGCTCCACCATCATTAAAGACACTGAAATATTTATGTTATACAATGTTTCCATTATTTTTTTACGTAGTGTTGGCGGTGTAACGATATAGGATAGTCGTAAGCCTGGTGAAATAGTTTTAGAAACACTGGCAATATAAATGACCTTCTCTGGTGCATAGGAGGCTAGTGGGGCTAGTGGTTTCTCTTTAAGAAAACTATAAATCGCATCCTCAATAACGATTAAGTCTTTCTGCCTCGCAACTTCCGCTATCATTTTCCTTGTTTCCATCGACATTGTATGGGTAGTTGGATTATGAAAATCAGGAATAACATAAAGACCTTTTATATGCTCATTTTTACAAGCGTATAATAGCCCCTCCCTTGTCATTTCTCCGTTTCTTTGTTGGATTGCTACTAGTTGGATACCAAGCATATTTGCTGCTGTTTTTATACCTGCATAAGTAATGGGATCTGTACCAATTCGATCTCCTGGCTGAAACAATGCCGCTAACGTGCCAACAATGGCATTTTGTCCCCCTGCCCCAAGTAATACTGATTGATCCGTTTGAAAGTTGACCTTTTCCAAAAGCTTCATGGCTGCTTCCGTTTGCCAAGTATTTCCCTCTGGTCGTCCGTATTGAAATAATTTGCTAAAATTAGGGTCATTCATCATCTTTTTCATATAACGTGTAATATCCTCATTCGCATGATTTTCTGGCAGCACAGAGCCCATTTCGATCATCTGTGAAGAATTACTTGTCGGTAATAATATTTTATTTGTCGCTGCATCTGATGAAACGAATGTTCCACTTCCGATAGAAGCATAAATTAGCCCCTTCTGCCCACAAAGTTTAAAAGCTCTAGTTATCGTGCTTAAATTAACATCTAAAAAATCTGCTAGCTCACGCTGAGGAGGTAACTTCGTGCCTGGCGATAATTTTCCATCTTTTATATCTTGCTCCAGCTGTTCAGCAATTGCTATATATAACGGAGCCGAGCTTTCGCTAATATTTGGCTTCCAACTCATTGGATATTCTTCAAACGAATTAACTGGCATATTCTAAGCTAAGCTCCTTCTCTCTCATTTTTTGCATACAATATTTAATTGTCTTGCATACAATGATAATATTGTATGCATATGATGACAATGATATAATTTTTAAAAAATCAGAAAAAAGGAACGATAAATCATGGAATTTTCAGAAAAGATACTAAATACGCCATCTTCATTCATCCGAAATATTTTGAAAGTAACAGAATCAGAGGATGTCATCTCTTTTGCAGGGGGGCTTCCAAATCCAATTTCTTTCCCAGTTGAAGCGTTAAAGGCATCTGCGAACAAAGCTATTTCGGAAAACGGTAGTCGTCTATTCCAATACTCAGGTACACAAGGTTATGCGCCTTTACGTGAGTACATTGCTGCAAAATACCGACGAGTACACGGACTAGATGTCCATGCTGACGATGTATTGATTACAACAGGATCACAGCAGGCTCTTGAACTAATTGGGAAAGTACTTATTAACAAAGGCGATGGTATCGTCATCGAGGAGCCTGGTTACTTAGGTGCTATTCAAGCCTTCACATTAAGTGAGCCAACCTTTTATGGTGTAACACTCGAAAATGATGGGTTAAACTTAGAAGAATTAGAGAATGCACTACAACAACCAAATGTAAAATTCGTGTATACAGTTCCAAATTTCCAAAACCCAACAGGTCTTACGTATTCTAAAGAAAAACGTCAGCAAATTTTCGAAATCCTATCTAAATATGATGTAGCGTTAATTGAGGATGATCCGTATGGAGAGTTACGCTTCCAAGGCGAGCCACTACCATACATTGGCGCTGGTAAATTAGAAAATAGTATTTTGCTAGGTTCTTTCTCTAAAACAGTCACACCAGGAATGCGCCTTGGTTTTATCATTACAAAAAATAAAGAATTAATGCAGCATATCGAAACTGCGAAGCAAGCAACTGACTTACACACAAATATTTTCTCTCAATATGTCATTTATGATTATTTAGCAAACAATGACTATACGGAGCACGTTCAGAAAATTATAGCGTTATATAAAAATCAAGCCGATGCTATGCTAAATGCAATGGAGGAGTTTTTCCCAGCACATGTGGACTACACACGACCAGATGGAGGAATGTTCATTTGGGCTACAATGAATAATGGAACTTCATCATTAGACGTCTTCCATAAAGCGATGGAGCAAAAAGTTGCCTTCGTACCAGGCGATCCATTCTACACATCTAAAACGGGTGTGAATACAATGCGCCTAAATTATACAAATGCAACACCAGAAGTCATCCACGAAGGCATTAAACGCTTAAGTAGCATTTTATAAAAATCGTTTAAAAATAAACAAAGTTATTAATAAGAGATGGTGTGAAAATTTCACACCATTTTTTCTTATTTCTCATCATAGTAAAAAATGAGGACAGAGCCTATTAAGGCTAATCAAAAAGAAAAATCCACTTGTAATATAGGTTACATATAAAAGTTGCTATTCTATTCAAAGTTACATTAGCTGCTTTTTTATTTTTTCTTCTCTTTTTACAATTATCTAAGAAATCGATATTATACATAGTTAATACGGCGAATCATTATATCAAAAAAGAACATCCCTATATACAAAATAGATTCCTTTAATACATACTTCCGGTGTACCGAAAACAAAAGAATCTTTTTAAATACTTAAAACCACTGCTATATTCATTACATTTCTTTCATTTTAAACCTCAAAAAAGCTTAGGAACAACTCCTAAGCCTTTCTATTATTGAATAATACTTGATTTGAAATCAGATTTTTTTAACTAGCTAATTTATACAAACTCCATTCTGAAAAATATTAATTAAAATGGAGTTTAATTTTTTTTATTTAGTATTAGATAATTTTTGTACCCTTTTTTCACTAAAACACCCGTTACGGTTAACCGTGACCTTTCTAAATGAGGTTTTATACATATGACCCTTTATTCTTTATGAAGTAATCTGAACACCAGTTCATCTACTCGAAAACAACTCTTATACCCTCATTGTTATAACTAACGCTTACTTTTTTTCCTTTATTGGCATCCATATTTCGCTATATACATTTTCATAAGTACCATCATGCTTTGTAAAAGAAATTCCAGGTAGGTCGGCTATTTCATAACCTGAAGATGGCAACCACTCCGAATAAATTTTCGCGGTCGTTTCTTGAAGGGTAACAGGGAATGGTCCTTGATTAGGGAAAATCGCCCATAAACTTTCTTCAATAGAAAGTTGTTCTAAATCAGCTAATTGATTTTCTTTTGTTGTTGCAAAACCAATCATATGAGTTAAGTAACCTTTTTCTTCTAAGTAACCATCATCAAAATCATAAGATACATTCAAAACTTGATGAGGATATAAATCAGCTAATTGATGCATCTCATTTCTTTGTTGTTCAGTAATGGACTGGGCTAGTTCTAAAATTGCATTATTGACACCTTCAAACTGTATTGGTACCCTTTTCGATACTCCAACTATATTAAATTTCTCTTTCTTTTCTATTTTGAATTCCATGGAAATTCCCCCCCTAATATCTATAAAGAATGAAAATTTGGGAAATGATTTTTGAATTTTATTTTTCGTTACTTCCGAAGGTAAAAAGCCACACCATTCACGAAAGGCTCTTGAAAATCCCTCGATTGATTGATAGCCATATTTGTAGGCAACATCTGTAACCTTCGCACCGTTTATTAATTCAACATTCGCTACCGATAATCTCCTGTTTTTGATATACTCATTCAATGACATTCCTGCCATATAAGAAAACATCCTTTTAAAATGATAATCAGATAGACCAACTATTTCTGATATTTCTTTTCCAGATATTTCTTCCGTTAAATTTTTTTCGATGTAATCCATTAATTGATTGAATTCTTGTAACATTTCATTTCCCTCCTTAACAATTACATCATATTGTATCCATTGATTTTTTACTCGATATTTTTTATACGGATTATATCGGATAAAGATCAAAAACAGCCTAGAAATATTCTAAGCTGCTTTCGTGTTCATTCAACATATCTTATCCGTTAAATAAATCCTTCTCTCACCTTTAAATAAGACTGTTTCCTCAAAGATTGTTACTTCTGGTTTTGTATCTTCTTCAACTAAAGCACTCCGTTCGTTGTAGAAGAAATGGTCCTAATTCACATATAAATGTAAAACATTTTCCTGTTTCTCATACCTTCCCTTTATTACTCCGATTCCATCAATCTTAAGTGAATCAACATTTTCAATGGGATTATTCTTTAATATCAGGTGTAATTTAATTATATGTTGAAGTCCATGATTACAATAGGCGATAACAGGTTGTTGTACAAGATAGTCTTCATTGTTAATTCTTACTTTTAAAAAGTTCTTATGTAAAAATCTATTTTCTAATGAGACGATATTCATCGGGTCAAAAGATTTAGCAGTTATTTCACCTTCAACAAATAGATGAATTCCTTTTTGTTGTTCAAAGTTTTCAAATGTATTTTTTCTATTTTGTATAGCAAAATTAATTACTTCTTCTGTTTCAGAGCTTATTCCTACATTACTTATTTTTATAAAATCATCCGAAAGCTGTTTAAATATATCGTATAATGTTTCCTCTTTACCCCAAAAACTTTCCTTCCAACCCGGTGAAAACTCATCTAGTAACAAACACATAAACAAACCTGAACTATAACAACTCCTGCGTATATCAGAAGTAGTTCCATATTTGTCCTTCAGGTCTTGTCCATATTTTTTTAAAACTGATTTGTAATCTATTGGGGTTTTTTCTGAGTAAGCCTTTAGTTCAACATACCAAGCAGGTCCTTCAATTGTCTCAATTAAGTTTTCGTATAATAGATTATTATTAAACATAACAGCTCTTTTTTCTCTTAGGGCAATGAAAGTATTAAGATATAGTTTCTTTTTAATAATATTATTTTCTAACACCGCACTAAAAAGATTGGCTCTTTCCTGATTTCGTAATTCCACATTTTCTTTTGTTAACGGATATGTGATCCCCAAAATTTCATTCGCAAACCGCGTTTCGCCTTTAACATATTGAAAACCGTGGAATAATTCGTGTACGAGAATAGAATATAAACTTTCATAATTCTCGCACAATTCGATATTTACAATTGCTGTTGGATAATCATTATAAAGAATAAGTGTACAACCAATAAATTGTTCATCCCAATTTAAAATTTGATAATTATTTTGTTGATTTTTTTTCATTCTAGGATGATTGAAAAGATAAACATAACTCTTATCATATAGTGCGTAAGCAACCGAATCAAAACCTGACCAATAATTATCCAAATTTGCATTTACTAAGTCTTGGGAAATTCTATTAAGATATTTATTCATTCTTTCTATCCTCCATATAAAAATTCATTCTATCTAAATTCTCTTTGGGATGATAAATATCCTTTTTCAAAAGAAGGCTTATGCAATTCAATGATTTTCAGGTAAAGCCCCTTTAGCTGAATAACATGACTGTTTTTTTAAAAACGACTTTATTAGAAATAAAACTACTATATTATATATGTTCAGAAGCTGCGGATTGACCGTTTTAAAGGAGTGGCTAAAAATATCCCGACATCTATCTTAAGTGATTCTTGGTCGTATACAGTCGAAGTAATGAAAGAACGAAACACAATATTAAAGAATTCTTACTTACATCAAAACAGTTTAATCAAAATAATTAATATTACTTTATCTTTGCAGCAGAATCACTTATTACCCTCCTAGCAATTCAACCCTTTTATAATCATTCTGAATATTTTTTTCTTGTTTAATAGCTGCTTTAGCATCTTGATCTGTATTGACCATTTTCTAATCATAAATATTTCTAATTATAACTATCACTAATCTATATTTCACTTAATAATTGAACTAATATAATGTAAAACAAAAGAGAAATACTGTGATACACACAAGGAGATGTAGTAGTTATGTCGCAACATTTATTTAAAGCACTCATTCTTACATTGGCCTCTGCCATTCAAGGAGCAGCTATGTCTATTTTCTTATTTCCTCACTACATTCCATCCGGTGGTGCTGCCGGAATAGGTGTGTTATTAAATTACATATGGGATGTGCCATTTGCAACGAGCATTTGGTTATTAAATGCGGTGATGGTAATTGCAGCCTTCAAGTGGCTTGGAACAAGCAACGCGGTGTGGACGATGTTTTGTGTCGGCGCAGCTGCCTTCACTATCCATTCAATTTCTCCACACATTCATCATCCAATTGGAAATGTATGGGTCGATTTAGTAATTGGAGCCTTTTTATTCGGTTTTAGTGTGGGAATTTTATTTAAAATGGGGGCTTCTTCAGGAGGAATGGATATTTTAGCACTTATTATATCATCTTTTATAAAACGACCTCCCGGAAGCATATTATTTTGGATTAATAGTTTGATATTACTTGTTGCTGGTGTCGTGATCGATTGGAAAGTGATCATGTATGCCCTGATTTGCCAATGGTTTGGAACAAAGCTTATTGATTTCATCGGAAAGGGAAGTGTTTCTATACCTGTACTAAAGAAATATTCTGGTGCAAAAACTTTAAGATAATTGCAAGTAATCTCTAAATCTTTGACATCCTTATACGATTATCAAATCGGATACCCTGTAGAATAGTCAATAGTGTAGCCCTGAAATAAAGTTTGATTAAATTAACTTAATAAACCTTGTTAAAAGAGCAAATAAAAAAGCGTGTTTTGAAAAAAGTTTGATCAAAACACGCTTTTTTTCTCAATTGAAATTGACTGTCTATTCCACTAAACTGCAGCCTTCTTTAAACAATTCCCTCTCTTCATGTACAAGAGGTTATTTTACATCCATTCATCATACATTTCCTTACGAGCATGATTGAACAACTTGGTTAAGAGTTTTAAAGCGATGCGAAACGGGATTCGATTAAATGATTTATTAGCAGTTAAATTTGCAAAAACACATTCATCTATTCGAACAATTTTGTATAACCCATGGCTTGTTCGTACAAAGGGTTCATCTGTTGCCTTTGATAATCGAAGGTTGAAAGCAATCATGGCGATTATGTATAAATTTAAAGGAAAAACGGTTGAAGAAGCTATTTTACCAATTATTCAATTAGTAGAACAGCCGTTTTCGCAAGGACTTTCAGCTTATTTAAAAGAAAAACCTATTGATTTATCGATGGACACATACAATCCGTTAAATGCGGACAGATTACATGAGGCAACTTTAAAATTATTATCACAGAACAGAAGTGATTAATAATAATAGGGAGTTATATTAATTATTAGCCTTTAGAAAATTAAACAATGTTATTTTCTAAAAAAATCATAGATAAGAAACACTTACTTTTTTAAATATCTTTAGTAACTATCTATCTATTACGCTAATAGGTAGTTACTATTAATTAAACGATTATTATGGATCATCACCATAGCATGTGGTTGTTTCAGCTTGGCGGTTTGTTGCTGACGCTTCGCTTTCGCACAGATAATACATTTGTTGCTGACGCTTCGCTTTCGCACAGATAATACATTTGTTGCTGACGCTTCGCTTTCGCGCAGAGCAGAGCTTCCTAGGAGCGTCCGATGTGCCGATTAACCACCACCTTTTAAGGTAGGAGTCTTTTACCGAATGAAGATAGGGCATACGTTTTAACAAATGTCATTCACAACTTTTGGTGATGATCCATAATTATCTATATATTTGGTTTTTCCATTTACAAATTTAGTTTGGATAATAGATAGTCATACTTAATTTTGTTAACGTATCACCAGGATTCAAGTAGGTGTGTGGACGATCTGCTTTAAATCGAATGGAGTCACCACTCTTTAAGCGATATTCGTCATTATTGACTCTGATTACTAGTTCACCATCAAAAACCGTGATAAACTCCTCTGTGCCATCTTTATGAGCCTCAGCGCTTAATGTCCCTTCTCTTTCAATCTCCACCGTGTATATTTCAAAGCGGCTATCCTCTTGAAAAGGAAAAATTGGATACACTCTATATCTTCCACCATCTTCAGATAATAGTTGAACATCATCTCTAACAATAATTTCGGTATCAGGCTGAGGGTTATTAATTAACGTAGTAAAAGAAACCTTTAATCCATTAGCTATTTTCCAAATAGTTGTAAGAGTTGGACTGGACTCTCCCCTTTCAATTTGTCCTATCATCGTTTTACTTACTCCGCACAATTGAGAAACTTTCTCCAAACTTAATTTTTCTTTCTCTCGAATCATTTTTAAATTTCTTGCAAAAATAAGGTGAATTTCTTCCATTAAATATCCCCTTTTCAAAATGTACAATATAACGACCGTTATGTATAATAAAAAGACGGACGTTATATTGTTTATTTCAGACATTATAACAAACAAATTCAAAGGGGGTCCACAAATGCCTTTATTTTCTTTTTTAATATTTGTAATAATCACCAGCTTTACTCCAGGTCCTAACAATATCATGGCAATAGCATTTGCAAACAAACATGGATTAGCAAAAACTCTTCAATTTTGTATAGGTGTTGGGGTTGGTTTTTTTGCGATTACGGGCTTGAGTAGTTTATTTAATAGGTTCCTTACAAATATTATGCCAATGATTGAAATTCCTTTGACCATTCTTGGTGTGGGCTATATGTTATATTTAGCTTTTAAAATACTATCGAGCAAAGAGAATGATGATGCTGAGGAAGAGGATAACAAACAAAACTTATTTATAGTAGGTGTCTTCTTACAATTCGTGAACCCTAAAGGTATTTTGTTTGGCATTACAGTAGTGGCAACCTATATTCTTCCCTATTATTCTTCCTATGTCAGCTACTTGCTTTTTTCGTTATTTTTAGGAATGGTCGGTATTATGAGCACATTCAGTTGGGCTCTATTTGGTTCAGCTTTTCAAAAAATTTTACTACAGTATCGTCAAACGTTTAATATCGTGATGGCTCTTTTATTAGTGTACAGCGCGATTTCAATTCTCCTTCATTAAAAGAATAAAAAGCAACCCTCTTCATGCGCTATAGCGTCGAAAAGGGTTGCTTCGTTCAATTATGCAATTATTTTGTATACGTTAAAACGGCATGTTTCTTAAATTTCTCTAAAGCCTGTGTTGCCTCATCTTTATTTGCATATTCAAAAATTCGAACATCCTTTTTATCAAATACTGTAATAACCCACATCATAAAAGCTCCCTTCCAATTTGTTTTTGTAATATAACAACCACCGAAAACCGTGATACTTTATCCAACTGTTTTATAACAATCCCTTACTTGATTCTTATTTTACGCCGATTTTTTATAAAATTAAAGCCTTATGTGAAGCCCTTCACAAACTGTTCAATTTCAAAACGCTTTCATTGAACAATTTGTGAAAACTGGATTTTCCAAGGCATAAAAACAATCTTCATACCGCTCCGCCTCATTCCTACATTCAATACGAAAAGCCGTATGTACACCTTTTCCACGACGCACATACGGCTTTCCAAATTCGATGATAATTAAGTAGTAGTAGATTTTATTTCATAAAGTGAATCCTTAAACAGCGGGGTTTCTTATCCCGCACTGATTATTAGTCTTCACCAATCGGGCTTTTACGGGCAGTTCATTACTGCCCGTTAATGCGTGGATAAGTTTTACTTAGCAGAATGCTGCTTCTTGCTTCTCTGATAATTCAATTTCAAAGCCTAAATCCTCAAGCATACGATAATCACTGTTTGCTTCTTGTCCTTCAGTTGTTAAGTAATGCCCAACAAAGATACTATTTGCTGCATATAAACCTAGTGGTTGAAGTGACCCAAGATTGATTTCTCGTCCACCAGAAATGCGAATTTCCTTTGTTGGATTCAAATAACGGAACAACGCTAAAACTTTTAAGCAATAACGTGGATTTAATTCTTTTGTCCCTTCTAGTTTCGTGCCATCAATCGCATTTAAGAAGTTGACCGGAATGGAATCCGCGTCTAATTGATGAAGTGCACGCGCAATATTCACGACATCCTCTTTTGTTTCCTTCATACCAATAATGGCCCCTGAGCAAGGTGAGATTCCATGCTTTTTCGCAATTTCAACCGTATTCACACGATCTTCATACGTATGGGACGTAGTAATATAAGAGTGATGTCGTTCAGATGTATTTAAGTTATGGTTGTAACGATCCACCCCCGCTTCTTTTAATTGCTGTGCTTGTTCTTCTTTTAATAAGCCAAGACAAGCACAAACTTTTAAGCCATACTTCTCTTTAATTTCTGTAACGGCTTCACTAACTACATTGACATCTTTTCGAGTCGGCCCACGACCACTTGCCACGATGCAATAAGTACCGATTTTATTGTCAAATGCACGTTTAGCCCCCGCTAAAATTTCCTCTTTCGTAATGAAAGGATATTTTTCAATCGGTGCTGTAGATTTAGATGACTGAGAACAATAGCCACAATCCTCTGGGCAATAACCGCTCTTAGCATTCATAATCATATTTAATTTTACTTTTTTTCCATAGTAGTGCTTACGAATAGCAAAGGCACCGTCCATCACCTTCAAGAGCTCATCATCTTCACTATGTAAAATGGCAAGAGCCTCCTCATTACTAAGGATTTTCCCTGCAATAACTTCCTCTGCTAACTGTAACCAATTCATCTAGACATTCTCCCTCTCTACTTGATAATTTATCAATTATTCCTCGGCATAATTGCGTCTGGAATCGGCTTTGTGCAAGCACAAAGAACTCCTTTCCGATTCCGTGACATCCGCCGGAGGCTATAGGCCAACACGATGTTGGTCACTCAGGCGGTTTCACAGGATGTGAAGCTCTTAGCCTGAGTTCCTCTTTTTCAGCTGATGTGTGATCAAGCGCTAAAAAAACAATTTAAATATGCATTCTTCTCACATCTGTATAGGTGGGATACTTCAACTGAAAGAAGTTATTGTTCTTGCTGAATGAAAAACTTTGTAAAGACGCTCGGCCAAAAATGCAGAAGCTATCGCTAAGCAAAAATCAGCCACAATGCTGTTTAAAAAACCAACTACGAAAATATGTGACCAGCTCGCTTTCACATGTAACCAGAAATTCAATGCTACATATAAATATGGAACCGCCACCCCATAAATAATAATAAGCCCAACAATATTTGCACCGATAAAATGTTTTTTCGTTGGCGTATCCACTCTTTCAATCATGAAACCAATGACTAATGCGGCCAGTGCAAAGCCAATCAGGAAGCCAAATGTCGGTTGCAATACATAGGTGATCCCCCCACCTTGTGTAAAAACTGGCAAACCAACTAAACCAACCCCTATATAGACGAGCTGACTTTGTAATCCATTACGACTACCGAGCAAGCTACCTGCTAAAAAAACAAAAACAATTTGTAATGTAAAGGGCACTACTGGTAGCGGTATTTTAATAAATGCCCCGATTGCGGTTAAAGCGGCAAACATCGCAATCATCACAAGTGACAGTGTTGATTGTCGTTTGAACAACTTATTCCCTCCCGCTCCTCAAAAAATTGCATGATCGTCTCTTTAGTTGTATCAATCATAAAATCCATTTCGTCATCAGATATAATGTATGGAGGCATGAAATATAATATATTGCCAAGAGGACGAATGAGTAAGCCTTTTGCTAATGCCCGTTTAGATAGTTGATAACCGATACGTTCCTCACTTGGAAGTGGCTCCTTTGTTTCACGATTGGCGACTAATTCAATAGCGCCAACTAGTCCAACCTGCCGATATTCACCAACAAACGGCAACTCTTCAAATGCCTGCTTAGCAAGCTTTCGCATACGTTCACCTTTGTTTTTTATCATGTCGATCACTTGCTCTTCTTCAAATATCGTCAAAACTTCAAGGGCTACACGACAAGCAAGTGTATTACCGGAATAGCTATGAGAGTGTAAAAAAGCTTTCATTGTACCGTAATCATCATAAAAAGCGTTGTATACATCATCATTCGTCAAAACTGCGGATAGTGGCAAATAACCACCCGTTATACCTTTTGATAGACACATAAAATCTGGAACAATCCCTGCTTGTTCACAAGCAAACAATGTACCTGTTCGTCCGAAACCTACTGCAATTTCATCTGCGATAAAATGAACATCGTATTTTGTGCAAAGTTCTCGTAAGCGCTTCAAATATATTGGAGGATACATTTTCATGCCAGCAGCTGCTTGAATGAGTGGCTCAATAATAACAGCTGTAATTTCTTCATGATGCTGACGAAGCTCGTCTTCAACAAATTGTATACATTGGGCTTGACAGCTTCCTGGATTCTCTTGAAAAGGACATCGGAAGCAATCTGGTCCTTGTGCACGTACAGTATCCAATAATAGTGGCTGATACACTTCGTTATATAGCCCTACCCCACCAACAGATAAGGCACCAAGTGTTTCACCATGATAAGCATCCGTTAAAGCTAAAAAGCGTTTTTTCATTGTTTTTCCCGTCTGCATATGATATTGAAAACTCATTTTGAGTGCTACTTCTATCGCCGACGAGCCGTTGTCTGCAAAAAATACTTTATTTAAATCGTCTGGCGTTAAGGCAACTAATTTTTCTGCCACCTTAATGGCAGGTTCATGTGAAAAATTCGCAAAGATCGTATGCTCCAATGTAAAAGCTTGATCGCTTAATGCTTGACTTATCCGTGGATTCGCATGTCCAAATAAATTTACCAACCAGGAAGATACGGCGTCTAAATAGCGATTATTATGTTCATCGTACAGCCATACACCTTGTCCTTTTTTAATAACAATAGGCGGATATTGCTCATAGTCCTTCATTTGTGAGCAAGGATGCCAAACATGCTGTAAATCTCTCGTCTGCAATTCAGTTAAAGATTGTTTCATATTTGACCAACCTTTCAACCAAAGATGTGTGTGAAATAGAGAAGTCAACAATCTGTGAAATATCCCGAAGCTTTGGAATCGTCGCATATGGCAAATCATGACGTTGTAAAATCATTTTTACATTATCTTGTTCCATCTGACTGCCTGTATCTCCATTAAATACAAGGCCAAGAACATCAATATTACGAGCACGTAATGCCTCAAGAGTAAGCAATGTGTGGTTAATTGTTCCAAGTGTTGTTCGTGTGACAAGAACGACTGGAAGCTTACTTCGAACGATGACATCAAGCAGTGTCTGTTCTCCATATGTATCTATCGGAACAAAAAGTCCCCCTGCTCCCTCACAAATCACAACATCGTATGCTTGCTGTAACAACTGAATTTGCTGTAATAAATACTCCACATTAATTTGCTGACCCTCCAGCTGTGCAGCAAAATGTGGTGATGCAGCTTCCTTAAACGAATAACCATTTAAATTTTCTTGCTTTAGGCTTTGTAATGAATACTTTGCATACATTGCTGTATCGTAGTAATAGCAATACCCATTCTCACAAATTTCGCCAGTTTGCACAGGCTTATAAGGCGTGACTTGTAGATCATGCATTTGTAATTGACGCATTAGCAATGTAGTGACAATCGTTTTACCGACGTCTGTATCTGTCCCTACAACCCAAAAATGTTGCATCGTTAACCTACCCCCTCTTTTTAAGTTAACTGTTTACAAATTTTAAGTTAACACATTTAATTTTATTTTGTAAATGCTATTTCTCAAAAACAGTCTATTTCTTTACGAAAAATAGGGAATTTTGTGATAACTCAACAACTTTTTTTCTTCAATAAAAAACACTAGATTCTAACCTAGGTAAAAACTAGTGCGAATGAATATATATTTTTGTAGATGGTCAATTAATCATTTTGTCTGTTTTTATTAATTAGAAGGCGCATCACCATAACGTGGAATTACTTTTGTTTCGGGCGCTTTTTTTGAGGAGTCCGAAATGTCGCTTTGGGAAACACATGTTTTCTGTGCGAAAGCGAAGCGTCAGCAACAACAAGACGTTGGTCACTAAGACTAAGCATTTCACAGGACGTGATACCATTAGCTTCGTTCCCCTACTCACTTACACTCCATGCACCATCTGAGAAAATGTGAATTTCTATTTGTTTTTTCAACAATTCGAGCTTGTATTATAGCTAGATTTCTAATAATCTTTGGGATATTTTTTTGCTTCATTGACTTTTCCGAATATTATCAAAAATTTAAAGGATTTTACTCTTCGTTCGTAGTATTAAACAAAACGGGGGTGGCTGTATGTTTGGTATTTTTAAAGAGTCAGAGAAGATTGTAGATACTTTTGAGCAAGTTAGTTTTATTTTAAAATCCTTGCTCACATACGAGCTAAAAGACTTACCTATTCGCTATGAGTTTTGGTATCGAGTAGCTATTCGTCAGGAAGAATTGCGCACATTAAATAACGAGCATCGAGCAAAGATCTCGATGACTACAGCAGTAGGACGCTTTCATCAAACACAATACGAGGAAACTAAACAAAAGTTAGCAAAACTCGAACGTCTCGCAGATGTGTATAAATCCTTTTGTATTGAGGAAGAACGGGAGGCATTAAATCATCGACTTCTTTTTCATAAAGAAGCAATTTCCGAGCTATATGAGCATGTCCAACATAAAGACCTATATATGTATTGTGATGTTGTGCAGCAACATTTTTGGGATGCAGTGAGTGAGGACGTTATAAATGCAATTGCCCACCTAGATTAAGTAGGTGAGCAATTGCAAGGGACTATTTTTTCATAATTTGCTCTAATTCCTTTTCTAGGATTTCCCCCTTATCCATCGGTACAAAGCCCATTACGCCATGAAGCTAAAGACCATCGAAAAACGCATTTAAATGGTCTCCATTTGCAATAGTCACCTTTCTTTCCCCATTGTTCACTATTTTCGGCATAAATAAGTTTGTATTACTTAAGAATGTGTGGTATTTTTCAACAAAAATATATTGAATAAGTTTGGAGGTTTTTTATGATTGCATGGATTATTACTGCGGAAATTGCCTTTTGGATTGTTATTATTATTGGGCTTATTTGCAGATATGTTTTTAAAATGCCGAAACTGAGCATTTTCTTTTTTGCACTAACACCTGTTATTGATTTGTTACTTGTTATCCTTACTGCTATGGATTTAAAAGCTGGTACTCCTGCATCTATATCTCACGGAATAGCGGCGATTTATTTTGGTGTCTCTATAGCTTTTGGTAAAACAATGATTACATGAGCCGATGAAAAATTTCAAAAATGGTTTTTGAAATCTGGTCAAAAAAATGAGCCATTAACTGGAGTAAAAAAAGGGAAGCAGGAAATGAAAATGCTTAGTCAGCATATTGGTGCCTTTATAATTGGTGCTGGATTATTGTATGCCATGTCTCTTTTCGTTGGTTCAAATTCTGATACCTCTCCCCTATTTCAAATAATGAAATATTGGGGTATTGTACTTGCGATCGATGCCGCAACTAGCATCTCATACGTTATATTCCCAAAGAAGTAATATGTAAAAAATTGAAACATTCCCCTCTTTCGTTCGTAAATAAACAAAGAGAGGAAGTGAATGACAATAGATATTAACATACATAAAGGTGGCTATGTAGAAGATGAAGCCATTATTTCAAACATTCAATTTCAAGTAAATAGTGGTGAGCTCGTTGGATTAATCGGTTCCAATGGGGCAGGAAAGAGTACAACATTGCAAGCAATAATGGGTGTACTGCCAATAGTAGATGGTCAAATAACAATAGAAACTTACGGCTACGTACCTGAAAGACCAATTTTGTATGAGTATTTTACTTTGTGGGAGCATATAGATTTTTATTTGCGTGTTACTGGTAAAGAAGATTCTTTGACAAATCGCGCGAAAGATTTACTCGAAATTTTCCATTTGGACCATAAGCTACACGATTATCCAACAACGTTTTCTAAAGGGATGCAGCAAAAAGTGATGCTTATTTTAGCATTTCTTGATAAGCATTCTACCTATATTTTAGATGAACCATTTATGGGTTTAGATCCACAGGCAATGCGTAAGCTCTTAACGATTTTAGAAGAATTAAAAGCGCAAGGAGCCACCATTTTAATGAGTACACATGCACTCGATACAGCAGAGAAAATATGCGATCGTTTCATCTTGATTGATCACGGGCGAATTTTACAGCAAGGTACACTCACATCGTTACGTTTAACGGTGAAACAGGACGAAGCGTCTCTTCTTGATATTTTCGACATATTGCTTGAGGAAAATCGCCATGACTAATATATTGCAGCACCGAAGAAAATTAGAGCGCTCCCAAAATGTTAAGATACTGGCAAGCGTTATCGATTGGACAGTCGCCTTATATGTTGTTGTGCCTGCTCTAGTCATTGGCTTTTTCCTTTATAAAGACTTTATCTTAAATATAAGTACATCTTGGATCGTACATATACCGCTAGTTTTGTTTATCGTACTGTTATTTATTATTACACGTATCGGAACTATTCGTACTTATTTGCAACGAGCCGATCGTCTTTTTTTAATCCAAAACCGAAAACAAATGATACGCTTAAAACGAGCTGGCCTTCATTGGACGTTAAGTAAGCACCTAATTTTACTAGGTACTGGCCTTGCTTTATTAGCGCCCATCTTTATAATCGTTCACCATATAACGATATTAGAATTGCTTTCTTTACTATTGCTACTATTTACGACTAATTTTATGAAGTTACTTTTTCAATTAAAACTTCGTAAATGGCAGCAACTAATAAGCAACATTTTTATGTGCATTCTCGGTACAGTTTGCTTTTTGTATGTACCTATTATTATTACTTCACTTATTTATCTAATTCTTCTTGTTTATTGCACAAGCTATTATAATAAACATTATGTCTTTAGCACTAAGTTTTTTGATCAACAGGTGGAGCTTGATCAAGTAGCATTTTATAAATGGCAAAGTCTTTTATTCCAAATTGCTCCTGAGCTTCGAAGTCAGCTAGTACCGAAATTAAAAAAGCCTCGCCTACTATGGAAAAATTCTAAGCGTATGTTTCGACGTTCCGATTATTTAATAGAGGAATTAGTATGCAAAACGATGCTTCGCCAAAAACAATATCTCTTTGGCTATCTTCGTTTTTTATTGAGTGGTATTGGGCTCATCATTATTGTGCCAATATGGGCGAAAATGATTATGCTTGGAATTCTTTATTTTACTTTACGGTCATTGATGCAATCGATAATCCAGCAAATTTTAGAGCACAAAATTTGGTCAATCTTTCAAGTATCCAATGAACAAATTCATGTAGCTAGCAGGCGATTACTTAGGGGATTTGTCGATCTGCCGTTATTGTGTATCCTTATTATTTTTATTATTATTTTTGTAATTTAGAGCTCAAAACGTGAGGTTGATTTCCGTCCCGACTTTTATATAAATGGTATGTATTTTAACAAATATCTTCCCCTATTTTTTGATTGTCCAAATTAAACAGGTGCCAGCTTAGTTTGCTAGCACCTGTTGTTTATTATCTATTATCTTCCATTCCTTGTAGAAGCATTTTTCTAAATTCCTGTGCTTGGTCAGCTTTAATGGCTACTTTGTTATAACGTTTTTTAATCCCCAGCATAAAAGTCACTTCCACAGGCTCCTTCATTTTCAATATAAACTGTGGATATACCGCTTCAAAATCACGTGCTATAAAATCAATTGTATCTTTAGCTAATTTTCGTTCCAACTGCTCCTTATCCTCAACAAGCTCTTCAATCTGATCGAAGCGAATTTCTGCTCGTTTCATCAATCCTAATGACAAATACAGTTTATCAGATGTTACATAAACAGGATTTAAACGAATAGCCTGCATATCCGCTACAAAAAATAGTACAGAGTATACATTTATAATAAGCAATAGAATAGAAAGAACAAGTGATTTTTCATGTAGCCACCAATGAATCCCTATTGTTTCAATGGCGATTCCATGGATAAGCATGATGATAAAGGCAATGTAGCTCGAATTTTTATGCAAGGTTAAACCAGGTTGCTCTTTTCTCTTCCAACTTGCAAAAGCGTAGTAAAATACTACAAAATCTGCGCAAAACACTTGGATAATAGGATGCTTCGGTGCATGTTTTTCAACTGCTTTGGGAAATGAGAACAAATCTGGTAAAGAAGTTGAACGTACATCCGCTAAAATTCTCGGCATATAGCGAACAAGCGTTGCAACTAGTAAAATTTCAAATAATATAAGCGTACCTTCAATCGCAAAACCAGTCCAAGTCACTGCAACAAATGGTTGCAAATGTTCTATTGGAATAATAAAACGCGCTACAATACAACCAGCCGCTGCTAAAATAATCGCTTGTTTTATAGAAAACTTTCCTTTATACAGCAGAAATAAAACAGGCATAACAAGAACAAAATCAATTAATGAGCCAATAACAACTCCATTTGTTTCAGAAGGCAAAATCGATAAACCGAAACCAGTGTTATAAAGCGTGTAATTGCTAGCAAGTAAGACTAACAAAAATGCTAGCCATAGATTTTGCTTTTTCTTTACTGCAACCATGTCAAATCTCTCCCTTTTTCAAAATATCATTTATTTCATGTATAATTCCTTCCTTTAGTACAATTTGATTAAGCTTTTGAACAACCTCTTTTAATTGCACAATCTCACTTAACTCAAGCTTTGAATAATATCTAGAAATAATAAATCGTTTTATATCTTCTTCTCTTTCAAAATACTTAATGCCTGATGTATCGAGACTTACAAATATTTCTCGTCGGTTTTCCGGATTAATGCTCCGAGACACATATTGCTGCTCTTCAAGTTTACTAACCAGCTGTCCGACAGCACTAGACGTTATATTCATATAACTTGCAATTTGTCCAATCGTCACTTGGTTATTTTTTTTAATAAAATCTAAAAGAATTATTTGTTTAGGGGATAGTTCATCACTTATTAAATTTTGATGTAGCTTTATGAAATGACTATCCATCGAATAAATAGCTTCATTTATTTCCTCCACAAGCTTATAGATAAGTTCTTCATCCTTTGCCATAACTCACTCATTCCTTTAAGTAAAGTTAATAGTAAAGGTATCTTTACTATTAACTTTACTTTATTATATATGGTTTTTATTGTCAATAGGCCCAACGATAAACAGCACAGTTTATTCCAATAATCGCTAAGATCAAGCGATTCATTGCAAAAGCGAGTATTCGATTCTATTCCACTTCAATACTATCCTTTATCAAAAAACTGTTTACGATAAACATGTGGGGAGGATCCTGTATATTTTTTAAATTTTTCAATATAGTAACTTACTGTACTGAAGCCTGTAGTTGTAGCAATTGTAGTGATGGATTGCTCACTATCACGTAATAGCTCCATACTTTTACGAAGACGATAGTGTAGTAAATATGTGAATGGTGTCATGCCGATCATTTTTTTGAAAAAGCGACTACATTCTGCACGACTTAAAAAAACATGTGCAGCTAAACTTTCTAAAGATATCTTTTCTTGATAATGAGTATGTAAATAATCAAGCATATCCTTCGCTCGTTCATGCTGGACAATAATTGCTGGATCCAGTATTTCTTCTGTTAGCATTGATTGTGACAAAATAGTTTCCCAAATGACTAATAGCTCTCTCCATACCTTTAGCTCATAAAAAATGGCTTGTTCTTGTAGTAATTTAGCCACGATGTCTACTTTTTGCGCCAATTGGCCAGAAAGCTTGACATAAGGCAGTCTATTGTTCGTTATATAAGGTAGTACATATTTAATGGCAAAAATACTTTCCTTATGTCCGCCTAATAGCAACGGGTCCAAGTTAATACACAAGATTGTAGCCTGTTCTACTTCAAAAGGCTTTGCTTCATGTAAGCCTGATGCATTGACAAATAGTCCCTCCCCCGCCTCAAGTACAAAAACATCTGCTCCTACACGATATTCCACACGACCACTTTTCACTTTGACAAATTGAATTTCCTTATGCCAATGTAACGGTAAAAAATCTAAACGATCTAATCGCAAAACCGTCTCATATAGTGCAACTGGAAATTCCTTCGTCCCATGTAACGTAAGTTCTTGTAAATCCTTTGCAATTTTAATATGTGTTAACACCACTACTTAGCTCACCTCAATATATTGATATTATTAACCCTTTAAATCGATATTTTTTACGTTAAATATTTTTTATAATTTCTTTATATTGATAGTTTAGGAGATGTTTTAAGTTGAATCAATCAGCACAGAAAAATCGTACACTTGGTTTTATGCTTGTCATTCTAGGAGCAAGTTTTTGGGGTATTGGTGGTACCGTCGCTCAAAAACTTTTTCAGCAGGAAAATATAGAGGTTGGCTGGCTCGTTTCCAGTCGTCTTCTTTTAGCTGGCCTATTGCTCATTACTGCCTATAAACTTACACATCGCAAAGAGTCTATTTTTGTGATGTGGCGTACAAAGCAAAATGCTTTTAGACAAATTTTATTTAGTTTATTAGGAATGCTGGCGGTTCAATATACTTATATGATGTCGATTGCTATAGGTAACTCGGCTGTTGCGACTTTATTGCAATATTTAGCACCACTTTTTATTATGGCCTATTATTTAATAACGAAGCACAGTCAATTGACAAGGCAGGATGGAATCGCTGTAACTTTTACACTTGTTGGTACTTTTTTATTACTAACAAATGGCTCGTTGTCTACACTTTCTGTACCAGCGATGGCCGTGTTTTGGGGGATTTTATCTGGTCTTTCGGCTGCTTTTTATACGTTATATGCAGTCCCACTTTTACAGCAATTTCACTCATTGTTAGTCGTAGGCTGGTCAATGATTATTGGCGGGATTGTAATGAGCCTCTTCCATCAGCCATGGCAAATTGACGTGTCAAACTGGGCATTGTCGACTATCGCTTATTTTTTGTTTATCGTTATTTTTGGGACAATGCTAGCATTTTGGTTTTATATTGCTAGTTTGAATTATTTATCCCCTAAAGAGACTAGTTTACTTGGTAGTCTGGAGCCCCTAACAGCTGTTATAACAAGTGTGCTTTGGCTTAAAATTACCTTTGGAGGTTTTCAATTTATTGGGACAATCCTTATTCTCTGCATGATTTTATATCTTACAGTTTTTCAAAGAAAGCAATCATAGGAAGGTTTAATAAATCCGGATTTATTTCGCACCGTAGACCCCAAAGACTACGAATCCATACATAAAATTTACATATGCTGAACTTTTCATTAGCAGAGGAAATTTAGCTTGCATCCATGCATTTACAAAGATTACTAACCATGAATGCAGGAAAAATAAAAAGCGCGATCTTTTGGGATCGCACTTTTCTCATATATAGCTCTTTATAGCTTGTATAAATTCATAAATAAAATATCCAGCAAATCCAATTAATAATACGCCCGCTACCATTGTAAGTGACTTAATGACTTTACGACTCATCGCTTTTCTGGTAACCGAAACAATGGCCATCAAGCTTATATCATGTAACAATATGCCACTTAAAACACCTGCAGCAATCACTAGAAAGTTCGATGACTCCCCTTGCCCATATGATTTAGCTAATACAACACCAAAAACATTTACCCAGAATACTAGATTTCCAGGCGAAATTGCAACTAGTAAACCATTACGATAAGAAGTAAAAAATGATTTTGTCACTTTCTCTCCTGCAAGCGTAATATCATGATCAGCATTTTTGATAGAATCCAGTCCTAAAAGGAATAAAAATCCAGCCCCTATAATCCACATAGGGATTTGAATGATAGGCATTGCTAAAATGGTAGCTAGTCCCATATATAATGCAAAAACCAATACAATATCAATTGTCATACCACCAAGTCCGACAGCCCAACCGTGCATAAACCCATTTTTTAGTCCTTGCTTTGTCATTTCTACTGTAATGGCTCCAACAGGCATGGCAATCGCAAGTCCTACCAACACATACGCTACATATAAACTCAAATCAACACTTCTTTCATGCAATAGAATATGTTTCATACGTCCGTTTATAGTTGTATTATAGCATAAAAATACATAAATAGAACATTATACTAATATTTATTCATCTCTATGCTATTATTTTATAAATTATTTGTATGATGGTATTGGGAGACCTATTCCGATTGCTGTTCACTTTTTTGATGCTTTTAAGTAATTTTTGGTGGAGCTTTATAGTACACCGAGCTCAAAGCGTAGACCTAAACTTAAGATGGGGTCTTCAAATATGGTAGAAGTTATAATGGATGAAGGACTAATAAACGATTACAAGTAGCCTGGAATTATATAAAATTTTGTGATTTTAAGTATATCTTCGCCTATTTCTTAACGGTATATTTGCCAACACAGTAATAGCAACCCTCTCAAGCAACTTGGTTTTAATACCCAATGTATTTAAAATTGTTATATTGATTTCAATTGAATTTGCCTATAAATCTTGGCATTGTTTTGATTATTTTTTTACTTTTGGCATATGATTTACAATAGACAACAAGTCAGTTCATTATGTAGAAAATCAAATAAATAAATGCCTACAATTTTAATCCATTGTAGGCAACGAACCAAATAAAATCCCCATCATGTCAATAAACAGACGAGAACTCTAGAAACATATTGTATCTGTCTCGATGTTAATTGTAGGATTCACTTCACTGGAATAATTAGCGATGGAAATAGTGTTGTTCCTTTAGTAGCATCAGTCCCTGACACATGCCTTTTTGTCAATGTGTTGCCATCCAGTCAGTATTCTCATTCATCAAGATTCCTCTGCTATTAAACTTTTGAACTTTCCCTATCCCCTAATCTTAAAATAACCTTAAAATATCTTTTATAAGAAACCTTTTTGGATGGAAAATCGTATAATGATTGGTAATTTTAAACGGTTGTCCTGAAGTATAATTAGCTAGGTTTTTGTTATACAACTGCAACAACAAGAAGTTAGGAGAGAATTCCATGAAAAAAACAGTATTAACATTCACACTTGCAGCATCAGTTCTTGCATTAGGCGCTTGTAGTAATGATTCAGCAACTAATGACAAAGTAATCGCTACTTCTAAAGTTGGAGATATCACTCAAAATGATTTATATGAAGAAATGAAAGCATCTTCGGGAAATCAAGCATTTCAATTTCTAATGATTAAAAAAGTACTATCAACGAAATATGAAGTGACAGAAGATGAAGTAAACGCTCAATTAGAAGCTGACAAAAAGCAATATGGCGATAATTTCGAAACCCTCATTGCACAACAAGGAGATACAGAATCTTCGTACAAAAAACTCATAGAACTTAACTTATTAAAAGAAAAGGCATTAGCTGAAGATGTGGAAGTAACAGAAGATGAAATTAAAGCTAAATACGAAAATATCAAAAATGAAATCCAAGCTCGTCATATAGTAGTAGAAAATGAAGAGACTGCTAAAAAGGTGAAAGCGGAACTTGTATCTGGAAAAGATTTTGCAGAAGTTGCAAAAGAGTATTCTATCGAAGAAGCAGCACAAACAACTGGTGGGGATTTAGGTTGGTTTAACAAAGCAACTAATATGGATCAACAGTTTTTAAAAGGCGCTTTCGCATTGAAAAAAAATGTTATCAGCGATCCAATTAAATCTAGCTTTGGCTATCATATCATCGAAGTGACGGACAAGCGTGAGATTAAAGAATCATACGAAGATAAAAAAGCCGAGCTTGAAAAGCAATTAAAGCTAGCAAAAGCGGAACCTTCAACGCTATTAACAAAAGTAGCGAAAATGATGAAAGATGCTGATATCAAGATTAAAGATGAAGATTTAAAAACTACGTTAGATGAGTTTTTTGCTGCTGCTGAAACACCAACTGAAACAAATACAACGACTAAAGATGCAGATACATCAACAAAAGAAAGTAAATAATTATTCATACAAAAAGCGTAAGGGCATAAGCTTTTACGCTTTTTAATGCTTTAAGAAATAATAAAATCTATTGCATGAGGATTACTTTCTACAAGTGATTCTTTTTCCAGACTCCAACGCCTTGTCTCTGAGCAAGCTCGAACAAAATCGCTTGTGGTGGCTGAGGAGCTTGCCTCCTTGCTTTTGATGTTATTCAAATATAGGTCTTTATAAAACGAACGGTTTTCTAATAGGAATAAACGTTCAGTACACTTTCCAGTATTTGTTTTGTCTAATGCAAAATGGACCTTTAATCCTTGTCCGAGCAGTATGTACCTTCTCCTGTTTCCTGCTTAAAACTTTTACGAAATGGTTTGCCTTTATCTAAGAATGCTTGAACCTGGCTTTCTCCTTTTGAATTATCCAGACCAAGAATCATAGTTAGCCCCCCTAATCCTAGTGTCATAGCTTCGCTTGTTATAAGAGTTCTAAGTCCCAGCCAACGGAGTCGACCGCAGATGATATAGGTCGACTCCTTTTTGTTTTAGAGGAAACTCAATTAATTGTCAAACTCAATAAAATTTTTCCCAAGAATATGATCTGTATGGAGATGGCGTAACATAAAGAGAATTGTTCCTTTTAACAAATGTGAAATATGCTTCGCCCTTCTCTGTGGACGATACCCATTTGTATTCCTCTCGAAGAGTACCTTTACCTGATAATACTCCAGGACCACCCAATATATTGACTACTTCATCATAGGTCATGCCTTCTTTAATAGTAGCCGTACTTTCGGCTGTAACATCTGGGTAACTTAAAATCGGTAGGTCCTTTCCTTTATAGATCATCATATTTAAATAATTTGTTTTAATGGGCCCTGATATTATAATTTCATTGATGCCATCACGGAATGATTCTGGAGCCCCAAATATGTCAACACTAGGCTTTTTAGCAAAAAGATAATCAAGATCGATTGAGTTAAAATGATCAGCATCAAGAGCTAGAAATTTTTCATAATTGACTGTAGGTTTACCAAAATCTCTCACCTTACGCAATTCTTTATCATAAACATCCTTTTCAAAATCAGATGGGATCAAGTTCACACCTATACTAGAAATATATATATCTGTGTTTTGGTAATCCCAACGGACATCTATTCCAAGCAATTCCCCAATAAATCTTAAAGGGACTACAGTTCTTCCATTAATAATCTGACTAGGTGCATCTGATTGAATATGTTCTACTTCTTCTACACCGTGGCTATTCAAATAAGAACTTGAAGTTATAGTAGCCGTTTTTTGACCAATTGGTAAAACAACAGTGTAGTTAGTGTTTTCGATAGAGTAAACAATAGTGACTACTTTCTTTTTCGAATCCCATTTCACACCATTCCCTAAATATTCAGATACAAATCGAAGTGGTACAAGAGTTCGATCATTTTTTATTATAGGTTTTTGATCCAATACTACTTCTTTAGTGTTTACAAATACTTTAATAGTGTCGTTAGCACTAGCAGTATTATGAGATGTAAACAAAAAAGTCGTTGTAAGGAAAGCTATTAAAACAATATTAAATCTTTTAAACATCGTTCTCTCCTTCAAAATCATATTATTAATATCTCTAATAAGAGCTGTTCAAAAATAATATCGGATTCTACCCTCTTTATTTTATAGAAAGAGTAAGAAAGAGTTTATGAGGATAGAAAGCCTATTAAGGCTAACCAAGAAGAACAATCCACTTTTAATGTAGGTTAATAGCTAATCTATTTAAAGATAAATTAGCTGCTTCAAATAGTTATTTCAACAAAATAGGTCACAGTTCATTGACAGTAATTGTAATTTATTTTTAAAAATGGTTCTAAAACAAAATTAAAGAGCATCATTCGTGAATGATACTCCTCTAAAAACCGCACTTATTTATGATACGGTTCACCATAATATGTATAAGTGCGGTTTTTTCCAATCAGATTTATACTGTAATCTAAGGATGTGATTGTAATGAATTTAGAGATTGGCTTTTTACCCAAAAAGTATTATGAAAATGCACCTACAACTGGAGGCTATTACTTTTTTATAAATGAAGGCATTCAATATGCCATTAATATTGGCGAAATGTATTATCCAGACTATACAGACGAACAACTTGCTCTATTTACAGAAAGCTTAGCCACATTTCCACTTTATTATTTATTCGAGCAGAGTGATAGAAATATTATTGAAGAGTTAAAACAAGAATTACATGATGCACAGCTACCATTTGAAGTATTTTATCAATCAAAAAAGAGCACTTATTTAATGATTACTGTCATAAATCATCAAGAACTAATGCGCCTAATTCCTATCATGATTTGGCAGCATAATTATAATATGAGCTCTATTTGGTCAAATCGAAAAAGCACTTTTATGTTAGAAAGCAGAATTTGGGACGCGAAACGTACAGATGGGATAGATGCTTCGATAGAGGAGACCATTTGCATTCATTTTAACGAACCAACAACTGCTTTTTTATTTAGTCATGACTTCAAAGGTACAGATATTTTTTCAAACGAAAATCGCTTTTCAACATTAGAAGATGTACAAAAGTTACTACCCTCATTTATTAAAACTGACATTATTGAATTTGGATAAATGAAAACCACCTAAAATGCTGTCACTCCAACGTTCTAGGTGGTTCTTTTCAAAAACCGCACTTACTTATGATACGGTTCACCGAAACTAATATTAAATTCATTATAAAAATAGATTTCCTTATTGGACTAACCTGCCAATACCCTAACCTAATACAATTAAACTCAATTATAACTTAGTTTTTTCTTCAACTAAATTGCTCCTTTAGTACAATAAGAAAAAAGGGCTGCATAAGCAACTCGATGATCTTTAATTAAAGCACCCAGATAGTTAAAGAAGATTCAAGATTATAATAAGTGTTTTTGAATTATATAACGTGCTTTCTCCACCAAGTTCGAAGGTAAATCATCCAAAGGAAAAAATTTAATATTTAAACTCTCATTATCATTTATTGATAATATTCCACTAATATTTGATGTAGTGTAAACAGCGGTTACACCAAATATCTCATCTCCATTTGGATATTTATGGTATTCTTTTTCTCCAGATAAAATATCAATAAATCTTAAGTCTTTTGCCTTTAAACCAGTCTCTTCGTATAATTCTCTTATAGCGGTTTCTTCTAAACTTTCTCCGTATTCCATAGCCCCACCAGGGAACCCCCCATTTATTATTATCGGAACGTTGTTGAAGTAGGATTTCTCTCATCACATTAAAAACAACAACAGTTGACCCAGCCACCATGAGAGGTCTAGTCCCAATAAGTTCTCTCATTTTTTTTATATAATTCCCCAAAATAATTACTCCATTTCTTTGCTTCGTGCTTCAACTATTATGGAACCTTTAGCTGAACATAAATTATTTAATTTTTCATAAAATCATTGGTTCAAACAGCATCGAATAGGAATTAGTTACTCTTTCTTAAAATAAACTGCGCCGTTAGTTGAAAAAGAACTTTAGTTTCTAAATAAAGCGATATTTACGTGAAAATTGCGTGATAATCAAAATAATCGTTAACCCAACAACGAGATACCACATTAAATGAAAAGGAACTATGAACATTAATACACCAAATAAAATAGCTGTTAAAGTGCTAACTTTAATTGATTGTATACTCGTAAATTTATCTTTAATAAAATAATATAAAGTGAATGGTATTGCTAAAGTAAATATCGGAATATAAATTGTTATAATAGATATTTTAATAAGGGATATTGAAAGTACTGCTATTACGAAGCCTATTGACGTAGTAAGAGTTCTTCCTACAAATGCATTACCTGAAAAATAGCCGTATAGCAGAATAAACATAATTGTTAAACTGGCACAAATTCCCGTTATTAAAACAAATGAATGGCCTATGATGAAAGCAGACATTGAGAAACAAACTAAAGAAATGAATGGCAATAGCAATATTGAAGGATTTTGCATTTTTTCTATATTCATTACATTTGTAAAACCTACTAGAAATAATAAAGTAAACGGAATCGTCAAATATCCTAATTCAAAGTGATTACCTAGATTAATATAACTAACTTCAAGTTTGCCAACCATTATTATTACAAGTGATGCACAAATTTGACCAAATGGCCCCCAAATGCTTGATAATTTAAAAGCTTGCGTAAGCTTATCCGTAATTACAATTGAAATGATGCCAATTAATACAGCTAAATATAACAAGTTTTCCCTCCCGAAATCATTTATTAGAAATACTAAAGTTAAATATTACTATCTAAAATTATACAACATATGGAATAATAACTAAATACAAGAGTTATGCTTATTCAACTAAATTGCCCCGTTAAGAATGAATCTTTTTAAATTGCTCATAGTCCGATGTTTTATAATAACGACTAGTAATAGCAACTACATTTTCAAAAGAATCTTTCGAAACTCCAAGTAATAAATGCTCACCTGTTTTATTGGCGTTTATTTGCTCCAGAAATGCTAATTGTCGAGTATTCAGTTCATTAATGAAGAAATAAAAGTTCGAAATTTGTGGATATATCTGCTGCAATGTGCAAAGTAATTTCTCTTGGATCGTTACATCTTCATTTATAGAAAATGGTCCCCACACTTCAGTTGAATCGCCGTCTATATCTAATCCAATAAGTGCTTGTATATGTTCATTATCGTAAGCAGCTATATGTAAATTCACCATCGATAAAATCTTCCTGTAATGTACTCAATAGTTCTTGTTCATTTTGACCACAATACCCAATGTTATGTTGTTCTTCGATATTTAGCTGTGCAATAAAATGGGCAACTTCCTTTAATTCGGTTGGGTAAATTCTTTTTATTATGTACCACATATCGCAATCTCCTTAAAGTGATTTTTCTTGATTTTGATGACATAAACGTAAAACATAATTGAGATCAATATCTTCATGTAAATGTTGTGGTGTCCAAGGTATATAGATATGTGGCTTTACGCCTGTATCATTGTAATGATATTTTTCATGCATTTTAGAAATGCTATAAACAAATTCGTAATCATCATAATCTACAGTTACGACATTAAAGTAGTCCATAATTCCCATTGTAGGGCGTCCAACTACGGTAACTTTTGGTGATTTCTTAACATTCTGTACAAATGTATCACCCGAACTTCCACAGGTTACATCCGAAAGAAAATTTGGTTTTTGAAAATTCAAACTGATTCACTATTGTTATAATGAAATATAAAAAAATAATCGCATATAAACATAGTACGGAGAACGGTATAAGTTAGTTCAGGAACTATTAAGAACGTTATTTAAATGGAGCATCGTGCCATGTCTGTAAAGTTGCAAAAAGTAGGTACAAGAAAAAATCTTGTACCTACTTTTTTATGTTGTTGCAATTCCCACAACTTCTGCACCCACATGTACGGGTGGTTTTCGATCTTTCCATGGAGCTGATTCTTCTAATTGTTTTCCAAGCTGTAAAAGGGTTAACTCATCGGCGAAGCGTCCTGTAAATTGCAGCCCGATTGGTAAGCCAGACGCACTCATTGCGAGTGGTAATGATAATGATGGTTGTCCTGTTGCGTTAAACAAATTGGTAAACGGCGCGTATGTGAAAATCTGCTCTGTCCATTCAATTGCCGAGATATTAGGATTATTTGCATTTAGCTCGCCAATTTTCGCTGGTAATGTGCCAATTGTTGGACTTAAAAGAACATCATAATCTTCAAAAAATGTCGCTACTTGACGTGATACGAGTGCATTCGTATTAATTGCTTCTAAAAGTGCGCTAGCTTTTAAGTTTTTCCCATATTCATAGCATTGCCAAATGGCTGCTTCAATAGTATCGCGTGATGGAGTTTTACCTGTTAATTCTGCTGCCCCCACAATCATTTTATAAATATTCGCTGTCCAAATATTTACCGTTGCGCGTGAAAATGGTGCTTCTTCGTAAACTGGTCGAGCTTCGACTACTTCATGTCCTAATTCTTCTAATAATTTTACGGCCTTATGTACGGCCTCGATACATTCCGGATCAACGAATGCACCAGAATTTGTTTCTGTTGTCCAGGCGATTTTCAGTGGACGTACCTTTTGCTGAATCGCTTGACTGTAAGGCATTTCTGGGCTTTGAATAATCGAGTAGCATCCTAAGTCTGGCCCAGCTACTTGGTCCAGTAATGTAGCGGTATCACGAATGGTTTTTGTTTGTGCAAATTCAATTGCTAGACCATTTAATGCCTCACTATTATAAGGCCCCATTGGCACGCGACCACGTGAAGGCTTTAAGCCAACGATACCACTACATGATGCAGGAATACGAATGGATCCGCCTCCATCATTACCATGCGCGATTGGAACGATACCACTTGCGACTGAAGCAGCTGCACCGCCACTTGAACCACCAGGGCTATGTTCTAGATTCCATGGGTTACGTGTTGGACCATAAATGACAGCTTCTGTTGCAGCATTATAGCCAAACTCTGGTGTTGTGGTTGTACCGCTTAACACAAAACCAGCGTTTTTAAAACGTTTCATTAATTCGCTATCGACAGACATTACAGCATTTTCAGCAACACGACTGCCCATACTATGTGGCACACCTTCCGCATGAAGCACAACTTCTTTAATTAAAAATGGGACGCCTGCGAATGGTTGATTATCATTTAAAGTTGAAATCGCTTTGTCAGCATGTTCCTCTAAAACACTGGCAACGGCATTAATCGAAGGGTTAACTTTTTCAATACCTTGTAGCGCTAATTTTGTAAGTTCTTGTGGTGTCACTTGCTTTGTTTTTACTAACTCCGCTAATCCAAGACCGTCATATGATGCGTATTCCTGTAAATTCATCTGATCACCTCGTTAAAAATTTTGACTTACAAATTCATCTTAAATTGAAATAATAATAATTGATATTACCCAAAAGGATAATTTGTTTCGAACAAGAATATATGAATCTAATAGAGAAAAGGAGGAATTATTTTGTATGAGCAAAAAGAGGTGGAGTTTTTATTAGAAACAACGTTTAGAATTTCGAATATGAATATGCAACAAACAAGTGGAGACTTTAAATTGAATATGTTGCAAGTATTGAGTGAATGTTTTCAATATGAACATACTATATTTTGGGAAGTAGCAGATGGTGAATTAAATGAACAGCCTGTCTGTTTCAATGTAGAAACATATACGATACAAAATTATTTACATGAATTTAAATATTTTGATCCTTTACACCCAGTGAATATGCAAAACCAACCCGATATTCAATTAATGCAACGAAATGAAGCAATATCGAAGAAGAAAAAGCGATATTATGTTGAGCGCTTTTTACAAAAAAATGATTTTATCGATGAAATGGTTATGTATCTGTATAATCAGCAAAAGCCAACAGCGGCTATTGGCTTTTTACGAAAAGAAGGGGAACTACCATTTACAGCACAGGATAGTCAAAAGCTATCATATGTAAAGCGGATGATTGAAAATGTTTATTTATTACATCAATATGTTCAGCCAGGCGAGTCATTGCAAATTACACAACGTGAAAAAGAGTTGTTAATATATTTATGTAAGGGCTTTAAAAATGCTGAAATTGCTAGGTTTTTATATGTCAGTGAAAATACAGTAAAGAAGCATCTGCAAAATCTGTATCGAAAATTTCAAGTAACTTCCCGAACGCAGCTTGCTTTAAAATATTCAGAAAGCTTTCGAACATAATAATAAGATGTCGGTAATCGATAAAAACCGAGTGCTATTTTAACCAAAATACTGCTGAACAAAGAGCTGGACTTTCATCAAAAGATATATTTGATATGATTTAATTAATTAAATAATAATAAACAAGGCAAAGGTTTCATGATCAATCTCTACCTTGTTTATTATCTAATTACGCTATTTCTATTGATATTTAATAATCATTTCCCCACCCGTTACAGTAAATCCACCGAACAGGCTTGAATTGTACCTTTACTTCAATAAATCTATTTTTTAATCATGCAACTTTTAGGAACTTCTCTTCTCATCCGTATTATAGCATTAGTTTTTTCCATTGCGACAGCACATCATTGGATTTCGCAATGTCCACTTTTAATGAAACCTGTTTATTTGAGCAACGTTTCTTAGCCTTTTCCCAAGCTTCTTCTAGAGCAGGTAAATAGCTTAAATTTTTTGTAGCTGCGACAAGCTGTAAAAAAATATTCCCTTGAATATAGTACCAGCGAGGGTTCATACTATCTAGTTGAATTGCCTCTTCAATAAGACGTAGTGCCAAGTACGGACTGCCTTCATTGCGGTTCAAAAACTGTGCGAAAGCTCCCCAGTAAAGAGCTTTATTTGGTTGTAGTTTTATCGCTTCCGCATATTGCACAAGTGCTTTGTCATGCTCCTTAGCAAGAGCAAAATATTCGGCCATTGTATAGTAAGCATTCGCTTGTGCCTCGGCCGATCCAGCCAACAATTCATCTACTATTTTACCAAATTGCTTTTCATCCTCACTTCCTATGTATGTAGCGAGTACATCACGCTCTAGATAAGAGCCATCTGTTCGTTCAACACTTTGCTTCATTTTTTCAGCAGTAGGAATAGGCATATTTGCATAACCGTTCGCTTCCAACAATGCGACGTGCTGTTGAATGGTTGAACATGATTCATGTTCTGAAAACGCACTATTAGCTATAAGTGCTTTGGCTAATTGATAGCTTTCTTTCACATGACCATTTATAAATAATTCATTGATTTGTTGAACTTGCTCATCAAATTGGTTAATCACTATATAAATCCTCACCTTCACAAAAGAAAAATCTTATAAGTATTTTACCATCTTTAAATCTAAAACAAACTAAATAGCAATAATTTTTATATAATTCTCTCAATTGTTTAGCACTACCTTTATAGAAAGACCATACTACTAGAAGTTAATCTTCGTTAATACTTGGGCACTCATCGGGGATCAGCAATAGAGGAACGTGCGAAAGCGAAGCGACAGCAACAATAAAGCGCCCAGTCGGAACAGAAATCAACCCTACGTTTTAGTGATAAGCCTCAAAATAAAAAAGGGTTTGATAAAGTTCTGAATTATGAGATAATTGAAGTATGTTTTCATTTTTGAGGGCATGTAAACTGTAAATAGGAGGGCTTACTTTGAATAGACGATTGCATTTTGTATCGCTTATTATCGGAAATCTGTTAACACTAGGAGCTATTTTCATTTATGCTATGCAAAGTCAAGTGGATGTGGCCCTCAGCACATACGCCCTTGTGATGGGGTTCTTAAGCACATCACTACTAATCTTTTTTTATTTATGGGGGGATGAAAAACAACAAATTTCGAATCCTTTTTCTAAATAAGTCGGGTGATTTATAATAAACAAATTTCCCCTTTTCTACGTTAGTAGTTTAGGGATTTTTTTCATGAAAAGCTTCTTTTTTTGTGGTTTTCCCCTCTGAATACGACTAATTATTGTTGAAAAATAAAAAATTTTGTGGAAAATTCAAAAAGAATGATTGAGTAGTGATTCAATTTTCTGTATAATCAGCTTGTTTGACAATACTTATTTGAACTTGGGGGTAGACAATTGGGTAAAGCATTGATTATAGGAGCTGGCGGAGTAGCCAGTGTTGTGGTACACAAGTGTGTTCAAAATTCGGACGTATTTGAGGAGATTTGTATCGCAAGTAGAACTGTTTCAAAATGTGACGCTCTAAAAGAAAAACTAGACGGCGGAAAAACAAAGATTCATACTGCACAGGTAGACGCAGACAATACGGAAGAGGTTATTGAGCTTATTAAAGCCTTTGGACCAGAAGTTGTTATTAATGTGGCACTACCTTATCAAGACTTAACGATTATGGATGCTTGCTTAGCGACGGGTGTACACTATGTGGATACTGCAAACTACGAGCCACCTGAAACGGCAAAATTTGAATATAAATGGCAATGGGCTTATAAAGAGAAGTTCGAAAAAGCTGGCTTAACTGCTTTACTTGGTAGCGGTTTTGACCCAGGCGTAACGGGCGTTTTCACAGCTCATGCACAAAAACACGAATTTGATGAAATCCACTACATTGATATTGTGGATGCAAATGCTGGTGATCACGGTTACCATTTCGCAACAAACTTCAACCCAGAAATCAACATTCGTGAAATTACAGCGAATGGTCGTTACTGGAAAGAAGGTGAGTGGGTTGAAACTGCACCACTTGAGAAAAAAGAGGTTTATAACTTACCAGAAATCGGACCAAAAGATATTTACCTTTTATACCACGAAGAACTAGAATCACTTGCTAAAAACATTAAAGGCTTAAAGCAAATCCGTTTCTGGATGACATTCTCTGAAAAATACTTAACTCACTTAAAAGTATTAGAGAATGTTGGTATGACTTCTATCGAGCCTATCGAATTTGAAGGGAAAATGATTCAACCAATTCACTTCCTTAAAGCTGTACTACCTGATCCAGCATCACTTGGACCACGTACAAAAGGAAAAACTAACATCGGTTGTATTATTCGCGGTCTAAAAGATGGTAAGGAAAAAACTTATTATGTGTACAATGTATGTGACCACGAAGAATGCTATAACGAAGTTGGTTCACAGGCAATTTCCTATACAACTGGTGTACCAGCAATGATTGGTGCAATGCTTGTGATGAACGGTCAATGGCGTAAACCTGGCGTTTGGAATGTCGAAGATTTCAATCCCGATCCATTCATGGATGCACTAAATACATGGGGTCTACCATGGCAAGAAAGCCATAACCCAGAATTACTTGACCTAGAGTTAGATGCAAAGGAATTAAATCGATGAAGCCAATTGATTTCTCAAAAGTTCCGTCCCCTTCTTACGTAGTGGATGAACGATTATTAACAAAAAATCTAGAACTTTTAAAATCGATTCAAGATCGAACAGGCTGCCGTATTTTACTTGCCTTAAAAGGGTTTTCTATGCATTCAACATTCCCTTTAGTGGGTGAATATTTAGCAGGGATTACGTCTAGCTCATTATTTGAAGCGCAACTTGGCTATGAAAAAATGGGCAAAGAAGTTCACGTTTATGCACCAGCTTACGTGGAGCATGAAATGGACGAACTACTTGGCTATGTTGATCATATTGTGTTTAATTCATTTAACCAATGGAACCAGTATAAGGACAAAGTAAAATCTGCTGGTAAAACAATTGAATGTGGTATTCGTATCAATCCTGAGTACTCTGAAATTGAAACAGCACTTTACGACCCTTGCTACACGAATTCTCGTCTTGGCACAACTTTAGCCAACTTCGACAAGTCACAGCTTGACGGTATTGATGGCTTACACTTCCATGCGATGTGTGAGCAAAACTCAGATACGTTAGAGCGTATTATACAAGTTGTCGAAGAAAAATTTGATGATGTCTTACATCAAATGAAATGGTTAAACTTTGGTGGGGGGCACCATATTACTCGTGAGGATTATGATGTAGAAAAGCTTGTAAATATCATTAATTACATTCAAGACAAGTATAACCTTCTCGTATATTTAGAGCCAGGTGAAGCTGTTGCACTTAATACAGGTTATTTAGTAGCAACTGTCCTTGATATACAGAAAAACGGTATGGACTTAGCAATTTTAGATACATCGGCAACTTGCCATATGCCAGATGTTCTAGAAATGCCATACCGTCCAATGATTATCGGTTCAGGTCACCCAAATGAACTAGCTCACACATATCGCTTAGGCGGGCTTACTTGTCTTGCAGGTGATGTAATTGGCGATTATTCATTTGAACAACCTTTACAACCAGGCGATCGTCTAGTATTTACAGATATGGCGCATTACTCAATGGTGAAAAATCATATGTTTAATGGTGTAAACCTTCCATCCATCGTTTCTTATAACGATGAAGAAGGCATTAAAGTCATTCGTAAATTTAAATTTGAAGACTATAGCAGCCGACTTTCATAATACCAAAGAAAATCCTCTCCAACTTATCGCTGGAGAGGATTTTTTACGGCTTCATATTCATCCAACTATCAACATGATGAATGGCAAAACCATTATAGCTTGTTTTATTGGCATACTGTTTATGAACTTGTGCTAACTGTTTATTCATATAGGCTTCTCCATCATCATAGAAGGTAATATTTTTTCCTTCATCAGAGGCTCCTGTTTCCACACCAATAACAATCGATTTGTTTACTTTTTTGGCATAATCTATTTCATGTTCAACAATTTTAATAATATCTTTAGCAGCATCTCGATAAGCCATTATTGAAACACTTTCCACTTGGTCAATGACCCAGTCCGCTAATAAACCTTGACCAAATTGGTTATTATATGAGACTTCGTCAAACCAAAATGGCATATCTGCTTCTAAAGGCAATTGTAATTGCTCAGTACTCCCTTTGGCTCTAGTGAGGAGCGCTTGATAGGATTCAATCGTTTTTTCTTGGTTCGAGCTCCAACTACTATTTAAGTAAGGCTCCACATCGAGATGAACTCCAGAAAATTGCTCTGTTACTGCTGCATTTTCATTATATGATTGTATCCAATCAAACAGCTGATCCTGCATTTTATAGCCATCTGCTGATACCCAGCTTGCAGAACCATCCAACGCATATACTTTTATACCTTTTGTCGTAGCTTTATTGATAAAACTTTTGTAATCGTTACTTGCTATATCACTATTAATTTGTAAATATAATTTCTTTACTTGTTTGCCTTCTAAAAATGAGAGTACCCCTGATTCATCTTCGACAATCTTTGTCGTATCCCATAACCAAGTAGCCTTATCTTGCATGGACTTTGCGTCAACCTTTCCCATTGTTAATCCTAGCACACTTACAATTGTTACTATAAAAACAATAATTGTTTTTAATAGTGAACGTACCATATAATCACATCTCCATTCTATTTGCCGAGGCTCATAGAACAGAACCTGGCAACCTGACGATCATGCACTAAAAATAGTGTTTAGACTCACGGCTTTGCGTCCTTCCCTTTCGGTGAAGTTTGCCTTTTACAGTAGTTTTCTTCCCTTACATAATACGACGTTAAAACGGAGATGTCTGTAGGTATTACGCATAAATTTTATTAACAACTTTCAACTTAAAAAAAGAACACAGGTTATTTTTACTATATCAACATATAAACATAGAAGAGATTATCTATAAATATTCCTTTAACTGAAAAACAATTTATATGTAATGTATCCTATAAATAACACTAAAATTAACACTAGCATTTATTTCCAACCCATACCATTTAAATCCCCACTACTTCCCCTATTTACCCCATCGTTTAAAGCACCCGTAGGATTGTTTTTTAATTCACTTTGTCTTAAATTTTCTCTTTTTTCTTCTGGCGTTTCCTTTTTCTTTGAATCCATGTGACGAACACCTCCTAAAATAATTATTTAATTATTTATTTACGAAAGATATCGTCTGATGATGAGGTCTTGTAGATAGAGGACCTCAGACTAAGTCCACGGCACATCTCCCCCCCCCTCAGTAACCGTCGGAACGGAAACCACCATTGTTTTGACGATGAACTTCAAGACACTGGCAGAAAAAAGTTAAAAAAGAGACAGAATCACATATTTGTAATTCTGTCTAGACCATCCACTTTGATGTGTATTATTGAATTAATTTTTAGCTTTAAAAAACTCAAGCCTCTACGTTTTCTTTTTCATTTTCAAGCATTTTGTGCAAATAATTAATTATTTCACGTATACCTTCTAATGAATTCACAAGTATTTTCGGGTCAACGTAAGTAATCATACGATTTTCTAGATTTGCCACAGCTGTAAAGTAGCGTGTTTTTGAATAATTTACTAGTCCCATCTGTTTTAATACCGACTCATCAAAATCAAGAATTTCACGAGCTTCTGTGACAAGTAATCCATAATTCACAACATCCGTGTTCAACACAATAATACGTGCTGTTGCAGCATCAGAGGAACGATTATAAAGAATACGCTCAAAATCAAGCACTGGCACAAGCTCGCCACGAATTCTTGTGAAACCTAGAAGATAATTAGGTAAATGAGGAATCGGTGTTACTTGCTCTAACTTTTCAATCGAAATCGCTTGCTCCACAGGCACTGCGTATTCCTCTGTACCACAAGCAAAAACTACTGCCTTCACACTTTCCATGCGGTCACATCCTTCGATTCTGTTGTTATTTTTTCGCAGATTCTTTTACGATTTCAACAAGTAAATCTGCTAATTTTTCTAATTCTTCTACTGGGATTTTTTCATTTGTTGTATGAATGTCCTCGTATCCAACAGAAAGATTGACTGTAGGGATGCCAAAACCTGCAATAACATTAGCATCGGAACCTCCGCCTGAAATACCTAGCTTTGGTGTGCGATCGATGTTCTGTGCAGCTGCGATCGCTACTTGAACAACTTTATCTGATTCTGTTACACGGAATCCAGGATACATTAGCTTTACTTCAACTTCTGCCTTTGCGCCTAATGAAGCAGCCACTTGCTCAAACGTCTCCTGCATATGCTGAGTCTGTGCATCTAACTTCGCTTTGTCGATTGAACGAGCTTCTGCAAGAATCGTTACTTCATCACACACAATATTTGTTGCCTGACCACCTTCAAAACGACCAATATTTGCTGTTGTTTCTTCATCTAATCGACCTAGCTTCATTTTTGCAATACATTTAGAAGCAACCGTAATCGCTGAAATTCCTTTTTCTGGTGCAACACCAGCGTGCGCTGTTTTACCAATTATTTTAACGGAAAGTTTCGCTTGGAATGGAGCTGCTGTGACAATTCCTCCTACTTTACCATCACTGTCGACAGCAAAGCCATATTTCGCCTTAATTTTAGATGGATCTAACTCTTTAGCGCCAACGAGTCCACTTTCCTCACCAGCTGTAATAATAAATTCAATATCACCATGTTCAATATTTTGCTCTTTTAAGCGTTTAGCCATTTCAAATAATGCAGCGATACCAGCTTTGTCATCAGCACCTAAAATAGTTGTACCATCTGAAACGATATAGCCATCTTCACGAAGAGATGGTTTAATCCCTTTACCTGGGACAACTGTATCCATATGAGACGTAAAATAAATTGGTTCAATGTCTAATGAACCCTTAAGCGTAGCAAGTATATTACCTGCTCCATGCCCGTTACGTGTATGTGCATCATCTTGTTCTACTGAAAAACCAAGCGCTGTTAATTTGTCGATTAAAATCGGCGCAATCACTTCTTCATGTTTTGTTTCTGAATCGATTTGTACGAGCTCAAAAAACTCTTCTACTAAACGACTTGTCATGTTGTAGGACTCCCTTAGTTTACGTGTTTTTCCACGTTATAGTTATCTTCTATATTTTAGCACACTGCTGCGTTTGGGAAAATAAAACGATTACATTGTTTTTCAATTGATGGTTGTAATTACCCACTTCTATTCGATTCGTAAATTATAGACAGGTGAAAATCCTGATAATTATGGAAGCACCTTGTTTCAGATTGAAAGGAAATGAGCACTTAACATATATATAAACGGCTGAACAAATATAGAATGGACAGTTAGATGACTAACATGACAAATCAAGTTTTCGTTATCTTCATAACGTACTGGTCAGAACCGTTCATGAATTCACACTGCTCACCTCAAGGAAACGAATAGATTGAAATGTAAATCACCAAGAATTTAAAAGTATTATTTATCTGGTAGTTAGGTTTTTAAATGAACTTTGTAATGGAAAATTACGTTAAAATATTTTATAGATTATTCATCTTTAATTTGGGAGCGTGGTGACTTGAAGAAAAAGGTTATAATTATTGTATCTTTGTTGGTTGTAATTATATTGTTGCATTCAACACCCAGTATGGCATTAAGAACACATATATTTTTTATGGGTTATCCAAAGGCCGCAATTTCTTCAGGAATTATTGAAGATAAAGAACATAATGAAGTAAATAAAGATAAATTTGCCGAATTAAATGCCAAAGCGTACTCCCTAACAAATCCTCCAATAGAAAAAGCTACTCATGGCGAATTAAGAAACTTTCTCGTGAGGAAATTTGGCTTTTTACATTTTGCAGATTACTACGGTGATACTTAAAAACGTTCGTCAGTCAAACGAGGACTTTACACAAAAAAACGCTCAAATTACTGAGCGTTTTTTCTCCCGATCAACCGAACCCGTTAGAAAAAGGGAAAATCTTTTCACAGTTTACTTTACATCTACGTTTTAAAAGATCGCTTCTTTTTCTTTTTGCAGAGACTGCAAATAATCATCTGCCTTGTTATGTTTATCCTGTAGACGCAAAATTGTATTATGTACATCATCTTGTACACGAGATACCTGATCTCTTGCAGTGGATATTTTAGAATGGACAGACCAAGCTGAAAAAATATCATCAAAGAAATAGTCCGCAAATTTCACAAATCCATCTGTATCAACTTGTAATGATTTCGTTGACATATCATGTACATCCAGCAGTTCGTTATGGAAGCGTTGTAACGCAATTTGAGCATTGTGAAGATAATTTTCGGTCTTATCCAGTGCGTCATGCTTTAAATGCGTAACAAAGAATCCTCCACCAAAAAACGTATCCCAAGTTGAATACCCATTAGCGGAATGCAATGACTCTGCTGCTTGTCCAAGCTCAGTAAGTGCTGTTTCACCAGCCGCTTCTGCTTCCTTTATCTCTATCAGTAGTTGTTTCGTAAGCATTTCCTCATGAGCTAATTGTTCAAGTCTTTTTGCCTGCTCAGGCTCATGGATTTGTAAGTAGCCTTTCTTTTTAGCATTTAATTGGCTTAAAGCTTCTTGTAACTCTTGTTCATTAATTTGAGAAAGCTTGGTGTTTATTTGCCCCAAATCATGTGTCAAATCAACATCCATCTTCTTTGCTTCATTTATTTTTAATTCAAGAATAGCTGCTTTATCAATTTTTTCTACACGTAGCTCATCTTGTTGCCCTGTCCACGTACGAATCATATTCATAAAAGAAAAGCCTTCTAACTTATCGAGTCTCAAACGAATTTGATTGAGTGCTTTAGAATGTTTGTCAATTTCCTGTTGGGCATGCCCGATTTGCTGTTCAATTAAAACCTTTTGTTCACTTAATCTACTGGCAGTTCTTAATTGTGCATGTATTATTCCTTGCTCTTTTTGTAATTGTTTCCATTCCATTCATCTCAACTCCTCATACATATATGTACGGATGAAATGCAAATATGTTTCAATTATCTGTTATTAATAATTAATCTATTATTATCTAGCGTGTTTATTAACCGTTTTTATCCACTCTAATTAGAAGGCTCTGATTCCCTCTACAGGCTACTCGCTTTCCTGCGGGCGATCGTCGAGCCGCTTCATCCGCTGTTTTGTTGTTGTTGTTGTTGTTGTTGTTGTTGTTGTTGCTGCCGCTTTCGCACAGATAAAACATTTGCTGTCGCTTCGCTTTCGCACAGAAAACATTCGCTCCGTGCAGGGTCTCGTCTGGCTCGCTTTCCCGCGGGAGTCGAGTAGCCCTACGCTACAATCAGTTAAAATGGGCATACATTAGCAAAATATCAACAAAAAAATCCTCTTATCAGCCAATAATAAACCTATATTTTCCTATTCAATACGACTTTTTTATTATCTAAAGTAGAAAAGCCTAGGAATCCGAATGGATACTAGGCTTGTACAATTGTTATAGAGGAATATTTCCGTGTTTTTTCTCTGGACGCGTTTCGTGTTTGTTCGCTAACATATCTAGCCCTTGAATTAGTTTAATACGTGTATCACGTGGATCGATAACATCGTCTACCATACCGCGAGATGCCGCAACGTATGGGTTTGCGAATTTTTCTTTATATTCTTCAATTTTCGCTGCACGTGTTGCTTCTGGATCTTCTGATTTGGCAATTTCACGCGCGAAGATAATATTAGCTGCACCTGCCGCACCCATAACAGCAATTTCTGCATTAGGCCAAGCAAATACTAAATCAGCCCCAATTGATTTAGAGTTAAGCGCAACGTACGCACCGCCGTATGCTTTACGAAGAATCACAGTAATTTTTGGTACAGTTGCTTCTGAGTATGCATAAAGAATTTTCGCTCCGTGACGGATAATACCACCATGCTCTTGTTTAACGCCTGGGAAGAAACCAGAAACGTCTTCAAATGTGATGATTGGTATATTGTAAGCATCACAAGTACGAATGAAACGAGCAGCCTTGTCTGAAGAATCAATATCTAACCCACCAGCTAATACTTTAGGTTGGTTACATACAAGACCAACTGATTCACCAGCAATACGCGCAAAACCAACTACTACGTTTTTTGCAAATTCTGAATGCACTTCCATAAATGAACCTTCGTCCACGATTTGCTCGACTACTTTACGAACATCATAAGGACGAGTTGTTTCGATTGGTACCGTATCCACGATTTCTGGACGATAGTCGTCACCCTCTGGACGTGCCTGGCGTGGAGCTTTTTCTTTATTATTTTGTGGTAAGTAGCCTAATAGTTTCTTAATTTGATCAATCGCTGTTTCTTCAGAAGGTGCGCGGAAGTGTGCGTTACCACTTATAGCGTTGTTTACTTTAGAACCACCTAAATCTTCAGCAGAAATTTTTTCACCTGTTACCGTTTCGATAACTTTAGGTCCTGTAATAAACATTTGAGATGTTTTATCAACCATTAGAATGAAGTCTGTAATTGCTGGAGAATATACCGCCCCACCAGCACATGGTCCCATGATAACTGAGATTTGCGGAATTACCCCAGAGTAGATTGCATTACGATAGAAAATATGACCATAACCATCAAGTGAAAGTACGCCCTCTTGAATACGAGCACCACCTGAATCATTAATACCGATAAATGGTGTACCATTTTTTGCTGCTAGATCCATTACTGTTGCCATTTTTTTGGCGTGCATTTCACCAAGCGCTCCACCAAATACTGTGAAGTCTTGAGAGAATAAGTATACTGGACGTCCATTAATTTTACCGAAACCAGTTACTACTCCGTCGCCAGGACCTTCCATCTTGTCCATGCCGAAGTCTACTGTACGGTGTGTAATGAATGGGTTGATCTCGAAAAATGTACCTTCGTCTAGTAATAATTCAATACGCTCACGAGCAGTTAATTTGCCTTTATCATGTTGCTTCTCGATGCGCTCATAGCCGCCACCAAGTTCAATTACTGTCTTACGGTCATACAACTCATTAATTTTGTCGAACATATCCATACTGATCACTTATCCCCTTTTCCACTTTTATCGCATAACTCATATAACACACCGAAAGATGATTTCGGGTGCATGAAAGCAACCTCTGCACCACCAGCACCTGGTCCTGGCTCTTCTGATAAAAGACGTACGCCTTTTTCACGAAGCTCAGCCATACGCTCACGAATCCCCGTTACACCGAAAGCTACATGGTGAATACCTTCTCCACGTTTTTCGATGAATCCATGAATAGTACTTTTTTCACTCATCGGTTCTAATAACTCAATTTTTACATTACCCGCATCTATGAATGCAACACGAACCTGTTGAGATTCTACTTCTTCCACTTTTAGCAGCTTTAAGCCTAAAGTTTCTGTATAATATGTAATGCGTTCATCAAGATTGCGGACCGCAATCCCAATATGATCTACTTTCTCCATGGTGACATCTCCTTCTGTTATGGTACATAATCTATTTTACAGACTTTTTCGTCAAAACTCTACTACTTGAGAAATTTTTCAGATTTGCTAAACTATTTATAAGAAAAGAAGGAGCGAACGAGCATATGAGTAATAAAAAATTTCAAAAAATCGTAGTTTATACTATGGTCGCGATCATGGTAATTTCAACTCTAGCATTCGGCCTATCGATGATAGTTTAATGAAAGGCTAGGCGTCCGCATTACTGCGGGCGCTTTTTCTTTACCTTTATTCCCTTAAAAGACTGCTTTATTTCTAAATATCGATCCATTTCCTCAATAAATTGATAAAGTGCCGCTTGCGCTAAAAATTGCTCATGATTTTTCGGCAATGGTAATTGGGCGAAATCTATCTTTACTTGCTCTAATTTTTCTCTAAAATGACTAGCCGTATTTCCTGAATGAACATGTTCACCGAGGTCTTGTAAAAAATCAGCAACGATCACAGCCTCTTGTACTATAACAGGAAGCGCCGTTATTTTAGGCAGAACTCGATCTATAATTTCCAGCTGCTGTTCACGCATATCAAAATACACGTAGTAGTCATTTTCTCGTCTCGTAAAATGATTTTCAACATCTTTAAACGCTAGGGATTTTGCACTATTCAATACTTTAATTGCTTCAATAATTTCCTGCCCATCCCACAATGTATCGCCTTCTCTTAAATAGTTGGCAATTTCTAAAAAAATCTTACTGTAAAGTTCCTCAATTTTAACTCGATAGTAATTTAATTCCTTTTGAATGTCTGGCATATACATATTTATAGCTATTCCCGTCCCATAACCAATTGCCATTAATGCGAATTCATTATAAACAAGCGCAAATGAAAAGCTTTTAGCTGCATATATATGCATGATAATAACTGCACTAGAGACAAAGCCATCCGCTACCCTTAATGACACGATTGTTGGTATAAAAATGAGTAGCATACCTGCTAATGCAAGTGGATGATAGGAAAATAGCTCAAAGCTCAAAAATGCATAAAACATTGCGATAATACTTGCGACAAATCGTGTATAAGCAGCATGAAGAGATTTTTTCTTCGTTGGCTGTACACATAATATTGTTAGAATACCAGCAGATGCATAAGAAGCTAATTCAAAGTATTGGGCAATGGCAATAGCGAGTGCTGCGCCAAATGCCGTTTTTAATGTACGATAGCCGATTGAAAACTTCTTCAAGTCGACTGCCTCCTATCTTTTAGTACTCTACTTATTTTATTCAATTTAAAGAAAACTATAAGCTAATCGTTTAGCCAATATTACAAAAATTCTAAATGCAATTCTACTGAAATCAGTGGAGAAAGCGATGCTAATTCGGAGAATTTTTTAGTAGTAAGACTCCGCAGACATTTTATAGCCTGCGGAGTTTTCTGCTAAATGAATAGCTTTTCTATAATTGAATAAAATTAAAGTTCGTCACAGTATTCCTCAAAGTTTGCTTGTAAGTTTGTTACTACTGACATTGGGTCATGACCTTCAATTTCATAGCGTCCAACTTCTGCTACTACTTGTCCATCCTTTAATAACACAAATGATGGGGATGATGGTAAATGATCTTCACCGAAGTGATAACGAGCAGCTGCAGTTGCTTCTTTATCTTGACCAGCAAACACCGTTACAAGATGATCTGGACGTTTATCGTAATGTACGCATTGTGCTGCCGATGGACGTGCAATACCTCCTGCACAGCCGCATACTGAGTTTACCATGACTAATGTTGTACCTGGGCGAGCAAACGCCTCTTCAACAGCTTCAGGCGTGCGAAGTTGCTCATAACCAGCAGCCTCAATTTCTGCACGTGCTGTTTTTAAAATTTCTTGCATAAATAAATCGTAATCCATATTCATATAGCGATAGCTCCTTTCAAGATCGCGTCATCATTAGCAATTATATCTCGACATAATTGCGTCCAGTGGCTTTCACTTTTTTCAGCTGAAAGAAGTGAAACTTACTAGCTTTAGATATTCGACGCTCATACATCTCCTATCATAGCAGTTAGTGACGAATTTGTGCACCTACTTGCTCATATATTAGATGATATTATTTCTGTGATTGTTCATCGCTAAATAAACGATCTACACCTTGTGTAACTGTCAACTGTCCATTTAAAATTTGACGTTCTAAAAGTTGCACTTGTGCTTTCCGTTCTGGATTACCATAAAACATATCGATTAACTGGTCGGTAATCATCGATTGGAACCAATCTCTTGTCTGATTTTGACGTCTGATTGACCAGTAATTATTTGCCTCAACGATTTGTCTGAACTCCCCTATTGTATCCCAGACTTTGTCGAGACCACGTTTTTCCCACGAGCTTACCGGCATTGCTGTGGACATCCAACCTGGAGTTGCAGGCTGTAAGAAATGTAAAATTTGCTTGTACTCGGATACCGTTTTTTTAGCCAGACGAACATTATCACCATCAGCCTTATGAACAACAATAGAATCCGCTAACTCCATAATGCCCTTCTTCATGCCTTGTAACTCATCTCCGGCACCTGTTAAAACTAACAGCAAGAAGAAATCAACCATCCCTCGGACATACGTTTCACTTTGTCCAACACCAACTGTTTCTATTAAAATGACATCATAGCCAGCCGCTTCACATATAAGCATCGTTTCACGCGTCTTTTTATGAACACCCCCTAGGGTACCAGCTGATGGAGAGGGACGAACAAAAGCATTAGGTTTTTTCACGAGCTCTTCCATTCGAGTTTTATCACCTAAAATACTTCCTCCCGATAAAGAAGAGCTCGGATCGATTGCAAGGACTGCCACTTTTTTCCCCAACTCACAAAGCATCGTTCCGAAAGCCTCAATGAACGAACTCTTTCCTGCACCAGGCACGCCTGTTATCCCAATCCGGACACTGTTTCCTGTATGTGGTAGAAGCTCCTGTAAAAGTTCTTGTGCTTGCACTTTATGTGTTGCATTTGAACTTTCAATGAGTGTAATAGCTTTTGACAAGTGTGTACGAGAGCCTGCACGTACTTCTTGTGCAAGCTCCTGTATGTTTAAATTGTCTGCTTTTTTCTTTCGGAACTTTTTCGGTGTACCATATTGCATTCCGTCGTGAGTTGCCTCTACTCCGTCCATAACAAATAGCGCACTTTCAGGCATTCCTTTATTTTTGTCCATTATTCAGACACTTCCTCATAGCCTAAACGTTTGTAAATCTCTTCAATAATCTTTTGTGCCGATACAGGAATAACTGTACCAGGTCCAAAAATAGCTACTGCGCCAGCTTCGTAAAGGAATTCATAATCTTGTGCCGGAATAACGCCTCCAACAATAATAATGATATCTTCACGGCCCAGTTTTTCTAGCTCCGCTACTAATTCAGGAACTAATGTTTTATGACCTGCAGCTAATGAAGAAACACCAATGACATGAACATCGTTTTCCACAGCCATTTGAGCTGCTTCAGCAGGTGTCATAAATAATGGTGAAATATCAACGTCGAAGCCTAAGTCTGCATAGCCTGTTGCCACAACTTTTGCACCACGGTCATGTCCATCTTGTCCCATTTTCGCTACTAAAATACGTGGACGACGACCTTCATTTTCAAGGAACTCCTCTGTCATTTGTTTCACTTCAGCAATTTGCTCTTCATCTGAGAAGTTTGCAGAGTAAACACCAGAGATGGAACGAATTACTGCCTTATGGCGACCTGAAACAACTTCGATTGCATCAGAAATTTCTCCTAATGAAGCACGAGCACGCGCAGCATCTACTGCAATCGCTAATAAGTTTTCTTCACCATCTTGCGCCGCTTTTGTTAAACGAGCTAAATGTTTTTGTACTTCTGCTTCATCGCGCGCCGCCTTCATAGCTTCTAAACGTTCAATTTGTTTTTGACGAACTAATGTATTATCAATGTCAAGAATGTCGATAGGTTCTTCTTTATCTAAACGATATTTGTTTACACCAACGATCGTTTCTGTTTTAGAGTCGATCTTCGCTTGACGTTTTGCAGCAGCTTCCTCGACTTTCATTTTTGGAAGACCTGTTTCAATCGCTTTCGCCATACCGCCAAGCTCTTCGATTTCTTCAATTAAAGCCCATGCAGATTTTGTAATCTCGTCTGTTAATTTTTCCACATAGTACGACCCGCCCCATGGGTCAATAACTTTCGTCATAGCCGTTTCTTCTTGTAGGAACAGCTGCGTATTACGTGCAATACGCGCAGAGAAATCAGTTGGTAGAGCAATCGCTTCATCAAGTGCATTTGTATGAAGAGATTGAGTATGCCCCATTGATGACGCATTTGCTTCGATTAATGTACGTGTCACATTGTTAAATGGATCTTGCTCTGTTAAAGACCATCCAGATGTTTGTGAGTGTGTACGAAGTGCTAATGTTTTCGGGTTTTTCGGATTAAACGTTGACATCATTTGTGCCCAAATTCGGCGTGCAGCACGCATTTTTGCAACTTCCATGTAATAGTTCATACCGATTGCCCAGAAGAATGATAAACGTGGTGCAAAGGCATCAATATCGATTCCAGCTTTAAGCCCTGTACGAACATATTCAAGTCCATCTGCTAATGTATATGCAAGTTCAATGTCATTTGTTGCTCCAGCTTCTTGAATATGGTAACCAGAAATTGAAATAGAGTTAAATTTTGGCATATATTTCGCTGTATATTCAAAAATATCTGCAATAATTTTCATAGACATTGCCGGTGGATAAATATATGTGTTACGAACCATGTATTCTTTTAAAATATCGTTTTGAATCGTACCCGCTAATTGGTCAGGAGTCACTCCTTGCTCTTCAGCAGCAACGATATAAAATGCAAGAACTGGCAATACAGCACCATTCATTGTCATAGAAACTGACATTTGATCCAAAGGAATTTGGTCAAATAAGATTTTCATATCTTCTACAGAGTCAATCGCTACACCGGCTTTACCAACATCCCCTGTTACACGCGGATGGTCTGAGTCATAGCCACGGTGAGTTGCTAAGTCAAAGGCAACAGAAAGACCTTTTTGACCCATTGCTAGATTACGTTTATAGAATGCATTTGATTCTTCAGCTGTTGAGAAACCAGCATATTGGCGAACAGTCCAAGGACGAGCTACATACATAGTAGGGTATGGACCGCGTGTATTAGGCGCAATACCTGCAACATCATTTAAATGCTTTGCCTCTTTAATATCTTCTTTTGTGTATATATCTTTAATTTCGATACCTTCATTAGTCATGAATTTTTCTTCTGACGCTTGAGGCGCTTCTGCTGCTAAAACTTTTTCGATTTCAACTGCACTAAAATTTGGCTTGCTCATCGTTGGACCTCCTTCATGCTAGCGAACACTGAATTTAATTTTTCAATGATGTTCTGTCCTGCGAAAATAAAGCCGTTTAAGCCATTTGCTAACCAAGCTTCTTCTTCGTCTATAAATTTACCTGCAACGTCAACAATTATGTTTGCTCGTTTGCCAGCTAAAATGGCTGGTATTAATTCTTTTGTATCGTCATCATTACCTGCAATCACCACATATGTTGCTTCTGTAGTGTTTAACCAAGCTAATGCTTCTTCTGCTGTAGCAACTGGTTCGCTTTTTTCTGGCACAAGCCCTACTGTGTTTAAGAAACCTGACACGAAGTCAGCACGTGGTTTTGAGCTTTTTAGTGTACCTAATGCTAAGATTCCTGTTGTTACATTTGCTGCTGTCATTTCCGCACGTAAATGTTCAAAAGGTTTAGCAATGCGCTTAATTTCTGCAAAAGCTGGGTTTGTTGCGCTTTCAAGCACATCTGCTGGATTAGCATAAATATTTGTACCGATCAATGATTGCTTACGTGTTTGTACCGCTTTAATACGAGCTTGGTAGGATTTTTCTAGTTCTTCCGCAAGCTTTCCAAATGCAGTGTAAGCGTCGATACCTCCAGCTGCTTCAATTTCTAAAAATAATGTCCAAGCTTCTTTCACAAAATCTGCTGTTAATGACTCAATAAAGTAAGAGCCACCAGCTGGATCTATAACTTTTAAAACATTTGTTTCTTCTTTTAAGATTAAAGATACATTTCGTGCAATACGAACCGATTGATCTGTTGGTTTCGTTAATGCATCATGAGGGTGAACTGTAAAGACATCCGCACCACCAATTAAGCCAGAAAGAGTTTCATTTGCCGAACGTAATAAGTTTACATAAACATCTAGCTTCGAGAAGCTTCTTAACGATGTTTCAGCAATCGTTGGAATTTTTATGCAATTAGATACTCCATATGCAGATGAGAACGCTTTCCAAAGTACTTTAAAAGCACGGAGTTTGGCAATCTCTGTAAAGAACTGTGTATCCACTGCAAATGATACATAAAACTTCTTCGCGAACGCTTCAAAGCTTTCTTCTTGATTTGCGTATTTTGCGGCTAATGCAAGTGCATAAGCTAACTCTTGCACTGCGTTTGCGCCTTCATTATGATAAACCGTTGTGTCCGCACCGACTGAGCGCACGTTCGGGAAATTATTTAAAGATATAGGATTTTTAGATACGATGAAGCCTTTTACAGCTTCTCGCTGATTATCTGCTATTTTGTCGAATACTGCTAATAATGGGTCATTTGAATTTTCAACCGACATTTTAAACGAATATTCAGAGAAATAAGTCGCTAATTGTGCCACTACTTCTTCAGTCCATTCAAAATTCACACGGCTATCAATTGTTACTACTTCATTGCCTCGAGCTAAGCTATCATCAAGCTGTGCGAAAAACGCATCGCTTGTTTCAGCATATATTTGCTGTGCCACTCGAAATGCTTCGTTATTTTGTAGGGAACGGATCGTAGCAACTTGTTTATCAAGTTCTTCTCCAAGTTTTGCTACTAAACTTTCTTGGGTGTAAAGAGGTTCTAATGTAATACCTTCACTCGTTTTCGTTAAAAGAGACTCGAATGGTTTCCCTTTTAAAGCCTTGATTGCTGCATCTTGCCATTCTGAATAGGACGGCTTTTCAAATTCAATATTTTTCATGTTGTTTGACATGCGGACGCTTAATCAGCTTCCCCCCTTAGTAGTTTCTATTTGTTATTCTACATGACAAATTGCGACTCGCAAAGCAAAAAAAAATCGGAAACCGTTATATAACAGGCTTCCGACAAGTCATCAGTAGACTGACGTTGAAGATTTATTTGTATTTTCGAGTATTTCTTTAACTCTTTTTAAGAATTTACCACAAACAAGTCCGTCAAGAACTCGATGATCTAAAGATAAACATAAATTCACAATATCTCGTGCTGCGAACATTCCACCAGGTAAAATAACTGGTTTTTTCACAATACTTTCCACCTGGAGGATGGCCGCTTGTGGGTAATTAATGATGCCCATCGACTGAACAGAGCCGAATGCACCCGTATTATTAACCGTAAATGTACCACCCTTTATATCATCCATCGATAATTTTCCGGCGCGAACTTTCCCTGCAAGCTCATGAATTTCCTTCGCAATGCCTTTAATCGATTTTTCATCAGCGTGTTTTATAACAGGAACAAATAACGCATCATCTGTTGCGACTGCAATGGATATATTGATGTCATGCTTTTGAATAATTTTGTCCTCTGCCCACATAGAGTTCATCATCGGGAATTCCTTTAGAGCTTGAGCCACAGCTTTTACAAAGAAAGCAAAATACGTAATATTAAATCCTTCTTTTTGCTTAAACTCAGCCTTTATGCTATCACGATATGCTACTAGATCTGTGACGTCCACTTCCATCATCATCCATGCATGTGGCACTTCATGAACGCTTCGTACCATATTATTGGCGATCGCACGGCGCACCTTCGTTACTGGAATTTCTATATCGCCTGCTTGCATTGGTTGTGTAGGTGTGACCGCTTTCGTATTCTCTTGTGCTGCATGTGTTGTATCCGGTGCTGATTGCGGAACTTTTTCATCGACTACAGGTGATGTTTCCACTAAAGGCGTTGGCACATTCCCTGTTTCAATCAGTTTCATTAGGTCTTTTCTTGTAATACGTCCACCTTCACCAGTACCTGTGATTTGATCAAGGGCAATTTCATACTCTTGTGCAAGTCGAAGAACAGCTGGTGAATAACGTACTTTATCCTGACGAACTGTTTTTTGTAATTCTCTTGTAGCTGGAGGTGGTTGCTGAGTTTCCTGTTTCTTTTGTACACCTGCATTTAAAATTGCCGTACTTACCGCTGATTTTTTAGCTGGAGGTGGTGGAGGTAACTCACTGTCACCTGCTATTTCAACGGAACAAACGACTGCACCAACCGGTAACGTTTGCCCTTCCTCTGCAAGAAGCTCTGATATGACTCCTTCAAAAGAAGATGGGATTTCTGCATTTACTTTATCTGTAACAACTTCTGCTAGTGGATCATATTTTTTTACTGTATCACCTGGTTTGACAAGCCATTTTTCAATCGTACCTTCTGTTACACTTTCGCCGAGCTGTGGCATTGTAATATTTTGAATAGCCATCATCTATTCCCCCCATCAATTATGCCTAGGTGTAATTGTATCTATCAAATTACTATCATATTTTATAATATACTCTTCACCATAAAGTGGGGTTGATTTCCGTACCGACTTGACGCTCTCCTAGGGGCGTCCAATACCCCTAGGAGGAGTAACCCAGTCTCAACTCCAATCAACTTATATACACGACATAACGTTTTAAGAAATGTCATCCCGAACTTTCGATGAAGAGTCTTAAAATACCTGTAATATTCATTAACTTTCTTTTAAAAGCTTCTATCACCACATGAGTGGATAACAGAAATAGATCCATTTATATTAGAATGCGGCAAGTTCTCGCATCGCACGCTCTACTTTATCAGGGTTGATCATAAAATATTTTTCCATCGTCGGTGCGTACGGCATTGCCGGAACATCAGGTCCTGCAAGACGTTGAATTGGTGCATCGAGTTCAAATAAACAATGCTCTGCAATGATTGCTGCAACTTCACTCATAATGCTGCCTTCTTTATTATCCTCAGTAACTAGTAAAACTTTACCTGTTTTACTTGCGGCCTCAATGATTGCTTCTTTATCAAGCGGATAAACCGTGCGTAAGTCAAGAATATGCGCTGAAATACCATCTGCTGCTAGACGCTCTGCAGCTTGTAATGCAAAATGGACAGCTAAACCATACGTAATAACAGTAACGTCTTCCCCTTCTCGCTTAACATCTGCCTTACCAATCGGCAATGTGTAATCGTCTACTGGGACTTCGCCTTTAATAAGACGATATGCACGCTTATGCTCAAAAAATAGCACTGGATCTTCATCGCGGATCGCTGCTTTTAATAAGCCTTTAGCATCATACGGTGTTGAAGGTATAACAATTTTCAACCCTGGTGTTCCTGCAAAAAGTGCCTCTACAGATTGCGAATGGTAAAGTGCTCCGTGAATACCTCCACCAAATGGTGCACGTATAACCATCGGGCAAGACCAATCATTGTTTGAACGATAGCGGATTTTTGCTGCCTCAGAAACAATTTGGTTAACTGCAGGCATGATGAAGTCAGCGAATTGCATTTCGGCAATTGGACGCATTCCATACATCGCAGCACCAATACCAACACCTGCAATAGCACTCTCTGCAAGAGGTGTGTCAAGTACCCGATCTTCACCAAATTGATCGTAAAGACCTGCTGTCGCTTTGAAAACCCCACCTTTACGACCAACGTCCTCTCCTAAAATGAAAACACGCTCATCACGTTCCATCTCTTCCTTCATCGCTAACGTAATCGCATCAATATAGGACATTACTGCCATTACACGTCACCTCCGTCCACTGGTGCATATACGTATTTCATAGCATGCTCTGGTGGTGCATACGGAGCAGCTTCTGCATAATCTGTTGCTTCATTCACCTCTGCCATGACACGTTCTTCTATTTCAACACGAAGTTTTTCCGTCATAACACCAGTATCCATTAGATACTTTTCAAATAACAAAATTGGATCCTTTGCCTTTCCTTCAGCTATATCCTCAGCAGTTCGATATTGACGATCATCGTCATCCGAAGAATGGGCCGTTAAGCGATACGTCACTGTCTCTATTAAACTTGGACCTTCACCTCTACGAGCACGATCAGCCGCTTCTTTCACAACCTTATATACTTGTAACGGACATTTTCCATCAACTGTAACACCTGGCATACCATAGCCAATACCGCGATCCGATACTTTCGCACAGCCTAATTGACGTTCAACTGGCACAGAAATTGCATATTGATTATTTTCTACCATTATAATTACTGGAAGCTTATGCACTCCTGCAAAGTTCGCACCTTCATGGAAATCACCTTGGTTAGATGAACCTTCACCGAGTGTAACGAAAGTAATAAAATCTTCCTTTTGTAGGCGCCCTGCTAAAGCTACACCCACCGCGTGCGGAACTTGTGTCGTAACTGGCGAAGAACCTGTTAAAATACGATTTTTCTTATGTCCAAAATGACCTGGCATTTGGCGCCCACCCGAGTTCGGATCCTCTGCTTTAGCAAATGCAGATAACATCAATTCTCTCGGTGTCATACCAAAATGTAAAACAACACCCATATCACGATAATAAGGTGCAATATAATCTTTGTTATGATCAAGAGCAAAGGCTGCCCCTACTTGCGCCGCCTCCTGGCCCTGACAAGAAATAACAAACGGAATTTTACCAGAACGATTTAATAACCACATTCGTTCATCTAGTCTTCTTGCCATTAACATCGTTTCGAATATTGCAAGCACATCTTCATTTGTTAACCCTAAATCCTCATGCTTAATTTGAACACCTTGCATACGAACACCCCTTTCGAACGTTTCGCTTTCGCTACAAAAACACCTTTCTGGATACAGATAACTAAAGTAATTATGGCTCTTCATCAAAATATGTACTTGATTGCACATTCCACTCCAGAAAGGACGTTTTCCACGAACGACGTCACCTTCCTCTTTATGAGCACTATTATCAATCTACCTGTTAATCAAGAACAGATTTTTGTTTTGACCCTAGACTTTAGTTACAAAAACTGTGAATCTTAAAAATGAATGGCGCGATGATCCACCGCTAACGCCGATTCCGCTAGCACCTCATTCAATGACGGATGTGGATGAATGGCCTGACTTATTTCCCAAGGCGTTGCATCCAATAATTTAGCAAGCGATGCTTCTCCAATTAAATCTGTCACATGTGGTCCTACCATATGAATACCCAAAATATCATTCGTTTCTTCATCAGCAACAATTTTTACAAAACCATCTGTCTCTCCATTAACTAGTGCTTTTCCAATCGCCTTGAACGGAAACTTACCAACCTTCATTGAATAACCTTGCTCTTGTGCATCCCTTTCTGTTAAGCCAATACTTGCGACCTCAGGGTAAGAATAAACACATTTCGGAACATTTAGAACATCAAGTCCCTCTGTTTTACCCGTTGCAATATGCTCAATAGCAGACACCCCTTCGTGTGAGGCAACATGCGCTAATTGTAAGCCACCGATAACATCCCCTATGGCATACATATGTGATTCCTTCGTTTGATACGAATCATTGACTTTGATAAATCCATTTTCTACTTCTATTTCTGTATTTTCTAAACCAATACCTTGTGTATTGGCTTCACGTCCAACACAAAGCAATAATTTATCTGCCTCAAATAATTCATCCTTATCATTTACTTTTGCAGAAATGAAAACGTTATCATTTTCGATTTTAAATGATCCCGAATCTAAGCGAGCGTTCGTCACAATGCGGACGCCTCTTTTTTCAAGTTGCTTTGTTACTTCTTTTACAACATCTGCATCCTCTGCAGGTAAAATGGATGGCCCATATTCAATGACCGTTACGTAAACCCCAAAATCGCAAAGCATCGAGGCCCATTCAATTCCAATAACTCCTCCGCCAACAATTAACAACGACTTTGGCAGTTCTTCCATTTCCAATGCATGATCAGAGTTCATCACATATTTACCATCAACCGTTAGTCCCGCCATTCCTCTTGGCTTTGATCCTGTGGCAATGACAACATTTGTCGGAACTAGCATTTCATTTTCATCGCCATTACTCATTTCAACTGAAATAGTGCCAGGCATCGGTGAGAAAATAGATGGACCTAAAATTCGCCCTATTCCCTGATAAACGTCTATTTTACCCTTTTTCATCAGTGTATTCACACCTTGGCTCAATTGCTCAACAATAGCTTGCTTCCTTTCTTGCACTTTGTCGAATTGCAATGTAACCCCTTCAATATGAACACCATATTCTGCCGCAGTTTTATTTGCCATACGATACACTTCAGCACTTCGAAGTAAGGCCTTACTTGGTATACAGCCTTTATGCAAGCATGTTCCACCTAGTCGTTCACGTTCGACAATAGCTGTTTTTAAGCCCAACTGTGCAGCTCGAATTGCAGCTACATAGCCCCCTGTACCTCCGCCTAAAATGACAACATCATAGTTTTGAGCCATATAGATTCCCCCTTGTGAGACAAATGCTAATCATTCATGTAATCTATTAATTTACGATAAAGTTAGAAGAAGTCGACAATGCGACTTCTTTCAACGAATAAGCGGTTATTAACGACCGTGTAAAATATTTTTTTCATTTTTTAAGAATTGGCTACGAGACTTTGATACTCGAGCGATACGTTCTTCTGCCAAACGATTAGCTGCTACATACGTCGGTATACCATCACGTTTAGAAATCGCGAAGATTTTTTCAAGACTATCGTAAATGCCTTCGACACGTTTCATTGCACGTTCACGGTTATATCCATATAATTCATCAGCTACATTTATTACTCCACCAGCATTAATTACATAATCAGGTGCATAGACTATTTCTAATTCATGTAAATAATCACCATGTCGAGAATCTTGTAGTTGGTTATTGGCAGAACCTGCGATAACCTTTGCTTTTAGTTGCGGAATCGTTTCATCATTTAAAATCGCCCCTAATGCACAAGGTGCGAAAATATCAACTTCCTGTGAATAGATTTCCTCCGGTGCTACAGCAGTCGCATCAAAATCATTCACAACGCGATCAATTGCCGCTTGATTAATGTCTGTAACAACAAGTTTTGCACCTTCATTATGTAAATATTCGCAAAGCTTGTAGGCTACGTTTCCTAAACCTTGTACAGAAATAGTACGTCCCTCTAATGAGTCAGATCCAAATGCTTCTTTTGCTGCCGCTTTCATCCCAAGGTAAACGCCGTATGCAGTTACTGGTGAAGGATTTCCTGATGAACCAAAAGCAGGGGAAATTCCCGTTACATAATTTGTTTCCTCATGCATTAAATCCATATCTGTTACTGTTGTACCTACATCTTCTGCCGTAATATAGCGACCATTAAGCCCTTGGATAAAACGTCCTAGTGCACGGAACATTTCTTCATTTTTATCTTTAAATGGGTCACCGATAATAACCGTTTTTCCACCGCCAAGGTTTAAACCAGCTGCAGCATTTTTATAGGTCATCCCTCTTGCTAAACGCAATGCATCCTCTATTGCATTTTCTTCTGATGCATATGTCCACATACGTGCCCCGCCTAATGCTGGTCCAAGTGTTGTGTCATGGATAGCGATAATCGCTTTTAACCCTGATGCTTCATCTTGGCAAAATACCAATTGTTCATAATCATACTTTTCCATATACTTGAAGATTTCCATGAAAACTCGCCCCTTTGCTTTGGAAAGTGCATCCCCAAATGCCCATTCCAATTCAGTATAATTAGTGTATCAATTATGCCTCGGCATAACTGCGTCCGGAATCGGCTTTGTGTATAGGCCTGCACGAGGGCCGACACGATGTCGGTCATTTCGGTAATGCCACAGGACGTGGCGTTTTTACCGACGCAGGTCAGTTAGCCGTTTTCGCATGGATGCGATGATATTAGGCTAACATCCTATATTGAATTGTTTTCCGATTCTGTGACATCCGCCGGAGGCTTTAAATTCTTTCACCAGGTATTTGGACACCTGCTGAAAAAATTTAAAATTGTTTAACAATGGATAATATTGCTCCATTTAATTTTACAATACTGACAATTTCACAATTTAGCAACTATTATTACATTTTCTTGTTTAAGTAAGAATTTTCTAAAGATTCAGTTACAATCATCACGTTTTGTCTTACTTGTTTTTGAGTTCATCAGTTCCATAGTTTTATAACGTTTCTTGACATTCCAATATCCACAGGTACAATTAAACTTAGGAATAAGGAGGGACATGCATGGCTCGTTTTGCTGCATTTATAGTAATGCTTATTCCCGGTCTTATGGCTGCAGGTGGCATTAAATTTATGCGTGATACATTATTTGGTAAGCTCATTTCACCTTTCCCATTTTTATGGCTACAATTTGTCGTTGGCATTATTCTTTTTGTTATAGGCTTTGGCTTTTTCGCAGGTTTTTTACTTCACCGCGATCGGAAAAATGGAAAAGTGGCTCCGCGCTTCCAGAAAAAATAAAAATAGCTATCCTAATAAGTCTCAACAAACTTATTGGATAGCTATTTTTATCTTCATTCAAAATCTTCAGCTACACTGTTTATCTGTAGCGAAAGCAGAGCGACAGCAACATTGTTTATCTGTGCGAAAGCGAAGCGACAGCAACAATTTTACCGAGGTGACATTGATTAACGTTGTTGTCGCTTAATCACTTTATCTGGAAAATCAGAAATCCAACCAATTACAGAAGGATGGGGATTTGTTAAAAATGCTTCATTCCCATCAATTGCATAAAAACGACATGCTTTATCACTCGCTACACAAGCCTCTAAATATCTTGGTTTATAATACCTTTTATGCATATGAACACTATCAATTGCTTTGTAATCACGAAGCAAATCCCATTTTATTTTTTTAGTTGCTATAAGTGCTGTTTCATAGTCTGGCTTATATTGTTTCACAATCTCTAAAAGCTCATAGTGAAACGATGAAAAATGACTGCCAACAGGCAAAGTAAGCCCATGTAGCATTTGTATAAGTGCGCTTTTATTATCAAGGAGTGTTGATTTTAATTCAATATTAAGTGGGAGCTGTTGAGAATTTGCCCATGCTAAAACAACTTCAAACGTCGGAATTTTGTACGTTGAAAATAATCGTCTCCACGGCTTCCCAAGTTTAAAGCTTATTAGCTCCTCTTTCGTACATTCGTTCACAAGCTTATTGATGCCTACTAATCTTGATAGCTGTGGATCATGAAACACTACTGGAATGCCCTCTTTTGAAAGCTGGATATCTAATTCAATTCCATCTGCCCCTAGCTCTAATGCCTTTTCAAAAGACTTCAAAGTATTTTCAAGTGCATACGCTGATGCCCCACGATGTGCAAATACAGGAATAAAAGATTCACTAAGCATTTAACTCACCAAATTCAATAAGAAATTTACCCTTTTTAATCTTACTTAATAAGGATGATTTTTTGCCAATTTGAATATAGGTACCAGGATGCGCTTCCTTCGTAACAATAATCTCCTCTTTTCCAGCATGACGCATTTCATCCATTATGAGTTTAACCTCACGATCAATGGTCACTGCATCCGCTTTCAATTTTGTTAAAATTTGTTTTGTACCCTCAAATGTAGCTATTTGCTCCTTAGACAATTGGTTCAGGAGTGGCAGTAAGCTTTTAATTTTTCCCTCGTGCTCAGCGATTTCTGATTGCAGTTGCTTAAGCTTCCCCGCCTTCTCTTGCATAATAGAATAGCTTTCTTGTTTATTGACGCTTTCGATAATTAAATCAGTTCGACGCTCTAAACGATTTCCTGAGATGGCCGTAACGATTGTATTTTTGGCTACTGCACGACCGCCAATAATTTTTCCTTTTCGTTCGTCCACAAAGATAGAATGGGCAGTGAGCTGGGATCCCAATGCATAAGATCCTATATGAATGCTGTCAGCTGCAACAAGATTTGCTTCATTAACATGTTTAACGAAAATATTGCCTCCTGCCTCTACAAGCGTTGACCCTAGACCAAAAATCCCTCCGCGAATATAGACGTCGCCTTCAAGGGATTTAATCAGTTTGGCACCGCTTACACCTTCGGCACCCTCGATAGAAATATCTCCAGTAGCAATGACTGTATAGCCTGATGTAACTGTTCCTCTAATACTTAACGAGCCATTAAATTCGAGATTCCCTGTTTCAACGCCAACGTCTCCATTAATTGGCAAATGTCTATTAACACCGATCATGCCTTTGACATCATCTAATACACCAGCTATTTTTGAACGGATGACAGTCTTCCCATCCTCTTCCACTTCATAAGCCGATTTTTTATCATATCGTATATGAAAATCACGACCCGGTACTGCAGCCATCATTTCACCTAGTACATTTTCCCCTGGTTTACCTAATGTCGCAGGGATTTTCTCGCCTAACCACGAACCTTCGGATATTTCAGAAATAAAGTTCATGTCATAATAATCAGCTTTGCCATCTTCACGAATTACTGGCTTTCTCTCTGGCTTAGGTAAGTATGTAATTTGTGCATCTGTTCCTGCTATTGGTTGTGTACCTTGAGCAATTAAAAATGCTTTTCCTGTCTCAATGTTAGAAATATCAAAATCTAATATGCCGTTAACAATTCCTTCGTTTTTGATAGTTTCCAAAATTTGTTCCGTTAATTTCTCTTTATTCTTTAGAATATAGTCATGTGTTTCATAGATAAATATTGAGGCAGACATTTTATCTCTTGCAACTTCAGCTTCAACATTTGGAAGCCAGCGTCCAATTTCAATAGGGCTTGTGCTTTCAGTTGCTAAGACATTTTTTAGTATTGAAAAATTTGATAATTTGAGTCGGGGATGACTTCGTAAAATACTATCAAATTCTTTTAATGGAAACCCGGCACTGTAAGTAAGCATATATACCTTGCCATTTTCTTCCGTTATTTCGAATTTATCATTTCGAACTAGAATCAAGCTACCTCCTCCTTCCCTCTAACTGTAAGTATATACAATCTATTTACATTTGTTTAGAGACAATTGTCACTACTCAGAAAGAAGATACACATACTTTATAAGTAATATTCACATCCAATATTTTCATTTTAATATGATAATTAGGTGATTTATACTATACAAAAGTAATATTATAATCAGTTCTCAAATTCTCACTGTCCAAATTGTATAAATTTCACTATTAACAATCAGGAAATTTATTAAATCTTCAACTAACGTAAAAATCAGATAATATATCTGTCATAATTTTCATAATCTTACTTAGGCCTTCAATACTAAATAAATATCCCTCGGAAACCATTTATACAGAGTCGAATGATGGCTCTTAATCTTTCTCCAGAATAGACCCAATGCGCAAATGAGCACCTAATTGATCAAAATTCAAAAGTTGCTCACGTATCATATAGTAAACGTTAATGCTTCCATTCATTCCAAGCCGCACTTCAAATAAATTATCTTCTATCTGCGTTATTTCTAACGAGTTTTTTTCGTCAAGCTGTATGTTTACGGTTTTCATCTGTTATCACCCCAAATCAATTATACCTCGGTATTATTGTGTCCGGAATAGGCTTTGGCCAATCCGATGTTGATCACTCTGTCGTGTGTTGTTGTTGTTATTGCTGTTGCTGTTGCTGTTGCTGTTGCTGTTGCTGTTGCTGTTGCTGTTGCTGTTGCTGTTGCTTCGCTTTCGCACAGATAAATCGCCACAGTACGTGGCGTTCTTAGACTCAGCTCCTCTATTTCAGCGGGTGTATGGACACACGCTGAAATAAGTTATAGACGATCAACAGCATTGTTGATCGTTTAATTTATTACTTTCCTAATACATGTTCCGCCAATACACTTTGAATTTTATATATGTTAGTTGATTTATTAAAGCTTTTCTGTATCGGTAATTCATTACCTGAAACCCAAATTTTCAACTCTGCATCTAAATCAAATGTCCCTGCCGTTTCAACTGAAAAATGAAGAATACTTTTATATGGAATTGAATGGTATTGTGTTTTCTTTCCGGTCACTCCTTGTTTATCGATTAAGATAAGTCTTTTATCCGTAAAAATAAACGTGTCTCTTATTATTTTGTAAGCATTCTTAATCGTTTCATTAGGTGTTAATAAGCCTTTAACTTCTTCCTTTAACTTTTCTAGATTAACTTCACTTGCATTACCTATTATCCCATCAAATAACCCCATCTTTACTCCCCCTCCAAATGTCCATCCTTCATTTAGAATATGAGATTATTTTTCCATAAATTCAACCCAACTCCGTTAAACGATATTATTTAAAACTGCGAATAAGTAGCAATTCTCAATTGACTAAATACCAAAATAGTATAAAATTACACTAAATGCTGTTTTGGTGGATAAATTGATCAAATGGTTTATAGCTTAATTTTACTCGAAATAATAGGGGTATTTCATTTTTCAATAAGCAAAACAAAGCCTATCATACAGCTCATCAAGGACTTGTACGTAAAATGATTATTGTTAATAAAGTAGGGTGACGTAAAATGAAGAAAAAAAAGATATATATTACAATTAGCATCCTAATTCATTGCTATTCCAACAGGTTTTATTTATGTACTAAGCAATGGTAATCCATATACAAAATACATCGCTAATAAGTATGTTCCGGAATATTTGGAAGAGAAGGGCTATACAGACGAAAAAATTGAAAAATCACATTATGTTGAGCCAAAGTACTTAATAAATAAAGACTTTTATCACGGACACTATATGGTTATTTTTAAAGATGAGCCGAATACAACCTATTATTATGGAATAACTAAAAATGGAAAACAAGTTCAGCAATTTTGTGAAAAAGACGTACTTTCAGCGGATGGTGTTACTGACCTATTTGAGGGTGAGACAAAATATAGTGAGAAAGAATGTAAAAATTCTTTTGATAATAGAGATTTATAATGAAAATGTCCAAGGTAATTCTCATCTGTCACACATTTACATTCCTCTACTAACTCAAACGCAAACCATATTATTGGAAGAAATCATGAAAAATTAAAACGTTAACAAGACTATTATTCCCTTATCAACAATAGAAACAATAACCATCACACACCTATCTAGGACTTGCGCTTAAAATTACACACAAGTCCTTTTTAAGCTACCTCTATCCCTATCACATAGCTATATAATAACAAGTAGGCATCTGTAATTCTGAGTTCATGCTTAAAGTAATTTTTAAAGAGCGTTAAAGTTAGTTCAAATGACTTCAAGGTCTTTGGTGAGGCACAAATAAAGCCCCACAAAACATGTTAAGAATTTCTTTCCCTAAATCTGCTGATGGATCAAATCCAGTATCACGATTTAAGATGATTTCTGTTTTCTGCGAATAATAAACAAAGCGCTGTTTTCCAGACTTTTTTGCGTAATAACAATGCATTGCGCCGCAAATCTATATCAGATGCTACAACTCCCAACAATTACCCTCTCCTAGCTCCAGTATCAAAGATTAATCGAGCTTTAACCCAGTCGCAGTATTGATCGAATTTCGTAACGTCGAAAAAACGGATAAACTATTTTAATTTATTATCTTCGGGCATAACTTTGATTTTTCGCTCCAGTTTAACATTCTTTAAACCCTTCAAAAGTTTTATATTATAATTCGCTATCGAAAGGATTGAGAAATCGATTCTTCTTTTTTATATTTTGGGAGAGGATAATAGAAATTATAAATATCAAAAAGCATAAGCTTTTTACGCCTATGCTTTTTCAAAAATTAATGAGACATCGTTATTCTTTTACAAGCTATTTTTGCCGCTGGAGTTCCAACACCAGCATCAAGTGCTGCATCTACTGATTCTCCCCAAGAACCACTGCTAGCCTTGATTTCGTTTCCTGCTGTAAAAACTCCCTCTGCTACAATTTGAACACAATCATAATAGTCTGGGTTAGGATTACCTTCAAGATACTGCGCAGCTAATTCGTCTGCTTTCTTTTGTATTGAAACTCGACCTTGTTCAGCCAATGAACTAAAAACACTCTCAGCTTGCCCACCAAAGTGTACTATTACGTCATTAATGTCTCTACCAGTACGATGTATATCTTCCATTTCAGATGACATATTTAGTCCTCCCAATCCTTATAATTTGAACATTTTTTTAGTTCACAAATATTTTCTCCAACTGAGATTGTTCTTATCCATCAACAACTATCCTAAATAATCCTCAATTTCCACTAGAGTAATTTAACTCCACAACTACATATTCACTAATATTCCCTAGCATAAAACGGTATATTTCAATATCGAAAACAGTCAAAAAAAAACACCTCCATGAACGGGATTTTTGCCATAAATGAATGTGTTTCATAGTTTAATTCAATTAATTAACATTAGTTATATGATCTCAGTAATTAATCGGTATAAATTCAATGAATTCTCTCTAAATAAGTCCTGTAATCCTTTGTAGCTCTAACCTTAGCCCGCCATCATTTCGATGCGATTTTTGACTGCAATCATGGCGGTTTTCTAACGTAATCCCTTCATTACGTCTTGTCTCGTTGCCCACAGAGCGGGAAATACAACTGCTCCCATACCTATTAATGGAGAAAGTACAATTATACCTCCCAGAAGTAAAGGCATTGACGGAAATGTAGTAGCATTTAAACTTTGAAGCAAACAGTACGTGGAAATCATCGATAACCCTACTGCAAATATTCCAACTGTTCCTGTTAAAAGAGCTCCTTCAAGCAATAGTAACGAAAATACCCGTTTTTTTGTATAACCAAGTACACGTAGCATACTTAATTCTTGGATTCTTTCCTTAATACTACTGGCTGTACTATTCATTAACCCGATGATGGTAAATATAATTATTAATCCTACAGCTAGAAATAAAATGAAAAAGCGTTGCAACAATTGTTCTTCTAAGTCCTTCAATTCTTCTGCTTTATTATATAGAATAGTATTAGCATACTGCGGTTGTTGGATCAGTGATTGAACTTCTTTCAATGTTTCTTGTTGGTCTATATCTGATGTTATATTCATCTCTACGCTATGAAGAGTATGAATCTGAAACATATCTTCCATATTTTTTTTAGTAGTGAATACTTTGTAGTCGTCACTCATGTGCTCTGAATTGGTTATAATACCTTCTATGATAAATTCTTTTTTATCCACCTCATTCATATTTTCAGAGATATCAGCTTCTATTACATCGCCTAAATGATATCCTAATTTCTTTGAAGTAGACTCTGTTATCATAACACCGTTAGGACTCAACTCTTCTTCTAGATGAATACCGTCCTTTACCTTAACCTCATTTTTATCTAAGCTGTATTGTAAATCAGTCCCACTAAGAGCTAGTATCACTTCACCTTGTTTTGAAGGGAGATTCATCGTATCAAACAGCTTTACATTTGTGTAAAAATGCGCTTCTATATTAGGGCTCTCACTGACAAGGTCATAGAATGAAAAAGGAAATCCCTCTTCTCTTTCTGATCCCACAGACACTAATTTTAAATCATTTGTGTAAGTATCCATGATTGTTTCAGTCGTGGTCGCTTTAACACTTGTTAATACCACCATTCCTATAATAGTGATGATAACACCTAAAGTGAAAATAATAGAGATTTGTACATTTCTACCTAATTGCCTTAGTAAATTTTTCGTAGCTAATAAGCCTTCTGCTCTAACCTTTATTTTTCGATCTAATAGACTTATTCCTTTTTCAAATAACACAAACATTAGAGGGATTGTTATAAATATCAACGCTATAAACGAAACTGCGTTAATAACAAATATAAACCTTGATTGCCACTGCCATAGATTAAGGGCAAATAATATAGTTGTGAATACTGCATACAACAAACTAATCATGAAATACCTTTTTGTAATACATTGTGTGCTTTTCACACCTCTATAAACAACAATTGGTGGAGAAAGACTTGCTATATAGCCAGGAATGAGTGAAGATAAAAAAATGACTACTGTAAAAATCCCCAAACTAAATAATATATCGTGGTATGGTAATACAATACCGGCATTTGGAATATTCAATAGCCCTAAAAATACATCAAATGTAAGAAAAGGGACTAGAATACCAACAAGGATTCCCACTGCTAAAGAAACTGATCCTACTATCATCGTTTCAATTAAAACTAAAAACATAATGTGTTTTTTCCCAAAACCTAATAGGCGTAGCGTTGCAAGTTCTTTTTGTTTTTCCTGAATGGACATTCTCATTGTGCTAATAAGTATCAATGCACTTATTAGGTAAATGGCAATATTAAGCCCCTTAACAAATGGTCCAAGCCCTCCAATATTATTACGTTCATTATCAATCTCTAATCGATTATCAATAAAAAAATCCTGGTTAAGCTCTCTCAATTCTTGAACAACATCCGATTTCTTTTTAATATCATCTAACTTAATAATCAATGCGGTTGTTATTCCATCGTTTAAAGTAACTTCTTGAAGCCAATGAAAGTCGAGAATGACCATATTCGTTAATGCTTCATGCTCTTCACTAATTCCCGATACCGTAACCTCTCTTTTCCCTTGTGGTGGAAAATTCATTTTTATCTTCGAGCCAATTTGCAAATTATTTAATTTAGCATATGTGGGAGAAATTAAAGCTTCTTCTGCTTTAGGGAAATTACCAGATTTTATTGATACAAACGGATATTCATAAGCTAGCTCATCATTGTTAAAACCAATGTAAGTTGGTTCGCTCCACATATCATACTCTTCTTCTTTGTTTAAGTATGGGTATAGGAAGGGACTTATTTTCTCCACCCCCTCTATCGTCTCTATCGCATCAATCTCTGATTTAGTAAGTGACTTATGACTATCTTGATAACCAACTACTATGTCAAAATCACCATGCAAATTTTTGATTGTCTGTTCATTTGATTCTTGTAAACTAGCTAATATTATTTGCACAATTACAATTAGAGCAACACCTAGAGAAATACCTAAAACTAAGAATGCGTTTCTGGCCGTATGGTTGAATAATGAATTAATAGCTGCTTTAATAAATAATCTCATAAGCTTAGTTCCTCAATCTTAGATGCAATGATCCTAACTACTTCATTATCCTTCAAGTTTGAGTTTTTTAAATTTAGCGTATCGCAGATTTTACCGTCATGCATGAAAATAACTCTATTAGCATAAGCAGCTACATTTGCATCATGTGTTACTACAATTAACGTATGTCCCAGTTTCTCACAAAAGTTACGTAGAATACTCATCATGGCTTTAGAGGTTTTTGAATCCAGGCTACCTGTAGGTTCGTCTGCTAGAATTAATTCCGGGTCATTTATAAGTGCCCTCACTATCGCTACTCTTTGTTGTTGACCGCCAGATAATAGATTAGGTTTAGATTGTATAAAAGAACCTAGACCGACTAAATGCAACAAGTCAATCGCTTTTTCATCTAATTCTTTCTTATTCTTTACAGTTAGCATTGCTGGGAGGGTAACATTCTCTAGAACGGACAATACAGGAATTAAATTAAATAATTGAAAAATAAATCCTATTTTTTCTCTACGTAAACGAGTCAATTCGTAATCTGAATACCCCTTTATATTTTCACCGCTTATCAGAACTTCTCCATGATCATAAGTATCTAGCCCAGATATCATATTTAAAAGGGTTGATTTTCCAGAACCACTTGTTCCCATTATTGCGACAAATTCGCCTTTTTCAATTTCTAATTCAATATGATTTAATGCCTTTACTTGACTATGACCTTGACCATATGTCTTAGAGAGACCTCTCACGCTAAGAACTGACATTTTTAATCTCCTCCTTCTTATTCTTGTAAGAATTATAGCCAAGGTAAATCAATTTTCTATCGAGCTATTATCAAGACTTTATCAAGAAATATCATCCTTCTATACAGTAACAACTAGGTATACCTATATACTCCCTTTCACTGTTTTGAAAAAAACAATCCAAAAAAAAAAACGAAGGAAGCGATTTCCTTCATTTTTATGTTTTCTGATCATTTTATTCGATGATATTTTTAGGAATCTTTATAACAATCTTTGCCCCTTTTTCCTCATCATTTGCGGCTTGAATTGTTCCTTTATGCTTCTGAATAATAACCTGTGCAATAGTTAAACCTAATCCCATTCGATCAGCACTAAACTTTTCTTCATCTCCTTTATATAAAGGTTTAAATAGGTGTGCAAGATCCTTTTCCACAAATCCCTTTCCATTATCTAAAATAATAGTTTCTATAAAACTCTCCCTTTCTCTAATGAATACTTCTATTTTCTCTGTTGGTGGACTATGGCGAATACAATTGATAAGTACATTTTCAAATGCTCTTTTTAGCAATACATAATCACCAGCAATGGGCTGACTTGTTCGATTATTTACTTCTAGCGTAAGTTTTTTCTCTGAAAGGTTAAAAAACAACATCTGCTTTAAATCATGTACCAGATCATTAACTTGAAATTCCGTTATTTTTTCGAGTTTAATTTGTCCTTCAATATTTGCATAATTGGCCAAAGACGTGACCAATTCATTCAGGTGATTTGCTTGTTTCATACTCATTTCTAAATATTGCATTTTCTTTTGTTCATTTTTAAAAATTCCTTTTATTAGGCCTTCCAAATAACCTCGCAATGAAAAAATAGGCGTCCTTAAATCATGAACAATGGAAGACACAAAGAGCTTTCTTTCATCTTCTAGTCTTTCGTTCGTTTCCTTCGATAATTTGAGTTTTTTTGTCATTTCAATAAAGGTATGAGTCGTGTAGCTCATTTCTTTAATGTTGGAGGCTGGCAAATCTATGCTATATGTACCATTCGATATAAGCTGTGAAGATTTATTTATAGCACGCAATGGCTTCATTAAATTTACTTGTAGAAATACTATATAGAGAATCGAGACTAGAGAAAATGCACCCATATAAAAGACAAAATCGTAATTCGTACTTTGAATTTGTTCTTCTGCAGGTATAGGATAGCTAATATATACCGTTGCAACGAATGAATCATCTGAATAAACATTATAAGGAACTAGATTTAAATTAGATTTTCTTTCGAGATTTTCTGAAAGGGCTTGGCCCTCTTCATGAAGCTGAGTATTTTCCTTCATTCCTTCAGTATAAAGCAACTCATCATTTGCAAAAATAATGAACAAATCAAGCATATCAGCTTCGGCTTTCTTTTTTAATTGACTTTTCCATTCTTCATTATCGAACTGTGTCTTATCTGCATTCACTATATTGTCTTGCACCCACAAGTCCAAATCGAATATTTGACTTTCTTTAGATGAATACACGTCTGTTAGGCGTGTAACTGTTTTAGCTAGAAGGATTGGCGTGAAAACAATAATAATTAGGCTTAACGCAATAAACGCCTTAAAACTAATTTTTGGCATCTTTTATCCTCTCATTCCCTTATATAACTGGTAACCAACGGATCTAATTGTTTTTATCTTGGGAATTGTATCAAAAGGAGCTATCTTCTCTCTTAATTTTGCAACATGGACTCGCACATTGTGAAACCCAGTTACATCGTCATTCCATATCCTATCTATAATTTGCTCATAGGTTAGCACAATCCCCTCATTTTCCATAAAATAATATAATAAATCAAACTCGATTGTCGTTAGCTCTACTGCTTGTTGTCCTACCCTCACTGACCTCGTGTCTAAGTTTAATTTAAGTTGATCGATAGATAAAACCCTCTGCACATCTATAGCCTTCCGAGAATGTATAGCTATTCTTCTTTCAACTGCCTTGACCCTTGCCACGATTTCACTTGGACTTGCCGTTTTGACAATATAATCATCAGCTCCAAGCATGAGACCTCTAATTTTATCTGCATCGGTTTGATGATTGGCACTTAAAAATAAAATAGGAACTTCTGATTCTTTTCGGATTCTCTTGCAAAGTGTAAAGCCATCAGTTCCAGGCAGCATAATGTCTAAAATAATACAATCTATTGTCATTTGACGTAACAGTATTTCTGCCTCTTCAGCATTTTTAGCACTATAAACTTTGTAATTTTCCATTTCTAGAAAATCAGTCATCAATTGTATAATTTCTATATGGTCATCAACAATTAAAATATTCCTAAATGGCAATTTAACCACCTCTTTAATTAAATTTATAAAGCTTATTTTACCATTTTTGACTATCTTTATAATATTTTACTATAAAATTCATTAAAGAACATGCTTTAACAAACCACTTCTATATTTTAATCATTACAATATTTTGTTACAAATGCTTATTCTACTAGTTATGTAGTACTCAGCAACAACGAAAATGTTTTGTATATCCCGCGTAGCCATAGCAACTCAGACCTTCCACTCCTGCCCTTTATGTTCGGCAGCACCATTCATTCAGGCCAACAAGGAGGCTTCTAGCGATATACTAGACGTTTGTATGGTGGGGAGTCATAACCTGTCAAGTTTAGTCGCAATTGGTGTTACTAGGTTTCCACTAATTAGCTAACATGACCTCATGCTGACTAATAAAGACAATAAGAAACTGGACCTTTGCATTTGCTAGTCCTTTTACCACACAATCTAGCATAAAACGGTCTATTTCAATATCGAAAATAGTCAAAAAAAAACACCTCCATGAACGGGATTTTCCCCATAAATGAATGTGTTTCATAGTTTAATTCAATTAATTAACATTAGTTATATGATCTCAGTAATTAATCGGTATAAATTCAATGAATTCTCTCTAAATAAGTCCTGTAATCTTTTGTGGCTTTAACCTTAACTCGCCATCATATCAATACGAATCTTGTCAGCGATCATGGCAATGAATTCGCTATTTGTCGGTTTAGATTTTAAATGATGTACCGTATAACCAAACATCGACGAAATCGATTCATAATTGCCACGATTCCATGCGACTTCAATGGCATGACGAATCGCACGTTCAACTCTTGATGGCGTTGTATTGAATTTTTTAGCAATTTCTGGATATAAAATTTTCGTCACAGATCCTAATAACTCGATATCTTCGAATACCATCTGAATAGCTTCTCTCAAATAAGAGTAACCTTTTATATGTGCAGGAACGCCAATTTCTTTAATAATGGCCGTAATCGTGCTATCTAATTGATGTTGATTTAATTTTTGAGGTGCCGTCGGTTGTAAAACACTTGTCTTTTTAGGAAGTGTTGCTTTCTGTCCAGCACAATGTAAGATTTTTTGAACCAATTGATCAAACTCAAATGGCTTTAGCATGAAATAGGATGCACCTAAGTCTACAGCTTGTTTCATCACATCTTCTTGACCAAATGCAGTTAACATTATAACTTGAATTGATGACATTTGTTCATTTTGATACATCGACTCTAAAACAGCTAACCCATCAAGATGTGGCATAATAATATCTAGCAGCAAAATATCTGGTGTGAATTCCTCAAGCATTTGTAAACAAACTTTCCCATTTGAAGCAGTTGCAATGATTTCAATTTCTGGATGTCCTTGAAAATACTGCTCCATCGTTTTTAATAACTCACGATTATCATCTGCAATCGCTACTTTAACCTTTGTCATTTAAAATTCCTCCTTCTGAACTGTGTTTCGAATATCCCGTTACCTACCCCAATGCATTTTTTGCACACTGTGGAATTTTCGACATTTTTGTTTTAAAAACCTTTTCAATTTCCAAAAATGAGTATGTAGTCCGATACTTTCTTTTAATATCGACAAGTTATGATAAATAACTGACAAAGCTTCGAATGCTTATACCATTTATTTTAGTGAAAAAATGGAGATAAAACTACAGTTTTTTTTAAGTATCGCTAATCGCTTCATAAATAAACGAAATACATGGTGAACAATATATTTTCATGAAAGAATGGAGCCACCTTTTGGCAGCTCCTTCGTTTAAGATGATTTTTTTAACATTTCCGCTACAGTTATTGCTGCTCCTTTTTTCGGCTCCTCCACAAACATATGCGTAACCGCACCTACAAAACGACCGTCTTGAATGATAGGACTGCCACTCATTCCCTGCAAAATACCACCTGTTTTTTCAATGAGCTTTTTGTCAGTGACTATGAATTCAAGGCGTTCATTTTCAACCTTTGTAATTTCAATTGAAAAAGTTTCCACCTTACTGCCCTTGATCGCCGTATAGATTTCTGCGTTTCCTGCTTTTATATCCTTTTCATGCATAATTTCAATTGCTTTAGGCAAACTTTGTTGATAACCGTCTTCCCAACGGCCAAAAATCCCATAAACTGTATTTTTATCTATACTTCCTAATCGATCCTGATGTTTTTCAATGGAGGATATTTTATAGCCAGGTTGGCCAGGTATACTTTTACGAATTTGTTGAATCGAAGCTAAAAAAATGGAGCCAGCATGGAAATTAGGGGCTTCTTGTAAGGTTGAATCAACGATTTGGTGGCCTAACGCACCGTAATTTTTTGTCTCTGGATCAATGTATGTCAATGTTCCTACTCCATCTGTTTCATCTTTTAAAAAGGAAATAACATGTTCAGCTTCTTGCTCCTGTAACTCAAGTGTCACTTCTTTTCCTTCATTTTTTATCGTCCATTTCTGTTGTCCTTGTCGAGCAACAGCTTTTTTGGCATCTGCAAGTGTTTTTACTGTAATATCATTTATTTTTTCAATTACAGCGCCTCCTTTCATCCACTGATTGGAAGCTAATAGCACATCATGTGCTACAAATACATGTGATAGCTGAAGTTGAATACCAATTGCTTCGCCCATCGGAATTAGCTTTTTTGCGGCAAAAGCCTTTACGGGCATGAATAATAAAACGATGAGCATAGGCAAAATGACAAATTGACGCCAACGACGATACATACGACACCTCCTTTTTATTTTTGTCTTTATACTATGTGTTGTTGTGGCGTTCTTATAAGCGGTAAATATTTGCGCTAAAAGAAAAAACCCAGAAACAACGAGCTGTTTCTGGATTCTTTTGCTATCTCATTTGTTTTTTCCGTTCATTCGCCATTTTTAAGAGCTCTGTTGCGTGCTGCAAAGTTAAATCTGTAATTTCCGCTCCAGATATCATGCGACTGACTTCTTCGATACGAGCATTCGTATCTATTTCCAGCAATGACGTAAATGTTCGATCATGCTCGACTTCTTTTTTAATAAAATAATGATGATCAGCCATCGCAGCTACTTGTGGTAAATGCGAAATACATAAAACTTGAGAGTTAATGGATACTGCTGCAATTTTTTCTGCGATTGCTTGCGCTACGCGACCACTTACACCTGTATCTACCTCATCAAAAATAATAGATGTGATGCCATTTGACGATGAGAAAATCGTCTTTAACGCAAGCATCATACGCGATAATTCTCCACCAGAAGCAATTTTCGGCAAAGATTTTGGCGGCTCGCCTACATTCGTAGAAATATAAAAAATTACTTGGTCTTTTCCGTTTGCATCAAAGAAAGGTAATTCATCAAAATTAACAATAAATTTTGCTTTTTCCATATGTAATTCACGCAGTTCGGCCATAATAGCTTCACTTAAATTTTGTGCAGCTTCTTTTCGAACAGTAGAAAGTTCTGCAGCAAGCTCATCAAGTACCGTTTCCATTTCCAGCACTTTTCTTTCTTTCACTTGCAAAATTTCGTCTCGATTTAAAAGTTCATTTAGCTCTGTTTTAATTTTATCGTAATACGCTAAAATCTCTTCAACTGTTGAGCCATATTTGCGCTTCAAATTTTGTAATAACGCTAAACGTTGCTCAACCTCATTTAAGCGAGCGGGATCAAATTCTAATTCGTCCAACACATTTTTAACCTGATACGCAGCATCTTGTAACGCATAAAATGCAGTAGTAACAGATTCGGATGCCTCTTTAAATTGTTCGTCAATAGTAGCAGCATCCTCTAAGGCTCCCATTGCATTACCAATCCAGTCAAGGCCTTTCGATTCACCTTGAATGGCTTCATAAGCTGCACTGGAGCGTTCAAAAATTTTATTGAAATTCATTAGACGACGGCGTTCATCAAGAAGCTCATCTTCCTCGCCAAGCTTTAAATTGGCATCCTCCAGCTCTTTCATTTGGAATTGATACAAATCAATACGTTGCGCCATTAACTGCTCATCAATCGAAATCGAAGCTAATTCTTTTTTTAGTGAACGATATTCATCATATTGAGAACTGTATGCCTCTTGAATTGGTGTAAGTTGTTCCTCGGCAAAATGATCAAGTAAAGAGATATGCTGCTTCTCATCCATTAATTCTTGATTTTCATGCTGACCATGAATATCGATAAGGCTAGCCCCAATATCACGTAAAACAGATAATGGCACAAGTTTACCGTTTACTCGACAAACACTTTTTCCAGAATCATTTAAATCACGGCGTAAAATAATGGTATCTTCTTCAATTTCAATGCCTGCCTCTTCAAGTTTCTTATGAACAGGATGCCCAGAACTTGAAATTTGAAATAAACCACCTAATTCTGCCTTTTTAGCTCCATGACGAATAAATTCGGTATTTCCTCGTCCGCCAGCAAGTAAATGCACTGCATCGATAATAATGGATTTTCCTGCTCCTGTTTCACCTGTTAAAACAGTCAAACCACCTGAAAAACTAACAGTTAAATCCTCGATAATGGCAAAGTTTCTTATACTTAGCTCTCTTAACACAAAATGTCACCTCTGTATCAAATTACCCTGTTATTTTATAGCATTTCTAATAAGCGATTTTTAGTATTTTCACGCTCATCTTCATTACGACAAATAATTAAAATAGTATCGTCTCCAGAAATAGTCCCTAAAATTTCAGGCCAATCTAAATGGTCAAGTAATGATGCAATAGCATTGGCATTACCAGGAAGAGCCTTCATAACTAAAAAGTGTGATGCTCCGTCAATGCTGACAAAAGCATCAGCTAATGCACGATGTAATTTTTGTATAGGATTGAATCGTTGGTCTGCGGGTAGGCTATATTTATAGCGTCCATCTTGTAAAGGTACTTTAACAAGATGAAGTTCTTTAATATCACGTGATACTGTTGCTTGTGTCACATTATAGCCTGCATCTTTTAAAAAATCGACTAAATCATCTTGTGTTTCGATTTCATGATTGGCAATAATGTCCCGAATTCGTATATGTCGTTGTCCTTTGTTCATCTCGGTCACCTCTTATAAATAGTTGAATAATTGTATATTTACACTACCATTTTAAGCATAAAAGCACAAGAAAAAACACGGCTCTGTAAACGAGCACGTGTTATTTTAGTGCACTATGCGCTTCTTCAACGAGTGTATTAAAAGCTGTATATGAAGAGACATCTTCATCACCAATAGGATTCACTAAATGGAATAAAAATTCAATGTTCCCCTCGCCTCCTGTAATTGGCGAAAACGAAGCATCCTTAACGACAAAGCCAACCTCTGTCGCCATTGCAGCTGTCTTTTCTAAAACTTCTAAATGTACTTTTTTATCACGAACAATACCTTTTTTCCCGACATTCTCTTTCCCAGCTTCAAACTGAGGCTTTACAAGTGCCATTACATCGCCACCTGGCATTAACAACGTTTTTAAGACCGGTAAAATAAGTGATAATGAAATAAAGCTGACATCAATTGTTGCAAACTCTGGTAAGCCCTCTGTTAAATCTGGCGCTGTCGTATAACGGAAATTTGTTTTTTCCATGACAGTTACACGTTCATCAGAACGGATTTTCCACGCTAGTTGGTTGGAACCAACGTCCAGTGCATAGCAATGTCTTGCACCATTTTGTAATGCACAATCGGTAAATCCTCCTGTAGAGGAGCCAATATCTAGCATTAGCTTCCCCTCTACAGACATATCAAAAATTTGTAGCGCTTTTTCTAGCTTCAAGCCACCACGGCTAACATATTTTAAATCAGAGCCTTTTACTTGTAGCGGTGCATCAATAGCGATTTTTTCCCCCGCCTTATCGATGCGAATTTCATTAGAAAAAACAAGCCCTGCCATAATAGAGCGCTTTGCTTTTTCTCGCGTTTCGCAAAGCCCACGCTCTACAAGTAAAATGTCTACACGTTCTTTTGGATGTTTTGTCATTATTTATTCAAACCTACTTGCTGTTTTTGTTGAAGTAACACATGCATTCGTGCCACTGTATCTTCAGCCGTCATATGAATTTCAGCGAGAAGCTGGTCTACATTTCCATGCTCAATAAAATGATCCGGTATACCCATACGATCGATCAGTGCACTTAAATAGCCATGGTCATGGGCAAATTCTAATACACCACTACCAAAACCACCTTGTAGAACCGCCTCTTCAATCGTTAATATTGGTTTACGGCTTGATAATATACGATGAAGCATATCCTCATCCATTGGTTTAATGAAACGAGCATTGACTACTTCTATCTCTACACCTTGCTGTGCTAAAATACCGGCTGCTTTCATTGCCATTGGAATCGTCGTACCAAAGGTTAAGATCGTAGCATCCTTACCTTCACGCAACACTTCCCAGCTACCAATTGGTAACGTCTTAAGCTCATCGTCTAACGGAACGCCTATCCCATTACCTCGTGGATAACGTAACGCAATTGGACCGCCATCATATTCAATGGCTGTTTTCACCATATGTTGACCTTCATTTTCATCTTTTGGCATCATAATTGTCATATTTGGAATATGACGAAGGAATGCAATATCAAATACGCCTTGATGGGTTTCACCGTCTGCGCCAACTAAGCCTGCGCGGTCAATTCCTATAAAGACATTTAAATTTGGACGTGCGATATCATGTAGTACTTGATCATAGGCACGTTGAAGGAATGTTGAGTAAATGGCTAAAAATGGTTTCATTTTTTGGGTCGCTAGACCTGCTGCCATCGTGGCTGCATGTTGCTCGGCAATCCCCACATCAAAGAAACGCTCTGGGAAATCCTTTTGGATATCTTGTAGTTTCGAGCCCACCGGCATTGCAGGTGTAATTGTGACAATTCGTTTATCCTCATGAGCAATTTTACGAACAGTCTCTGCAACCAAACTACTCCAAGCTGGACCTTTCGCCTCTGATTTTACAAAGGCACCGTTTTCAATTTTATATGGACCTGTCCCATGCCAATTACCGATTGTATCATCTTCAGCTGGTTTATAACCTTTGCCCTTTTTCGTAATCACATGAACGAGCACTGGACCTTTTACTTTTTTAGCTTGTGATAAAGTTGCCTCAAGAGCTTCGAAATCATGTCCATCAATCGGTCCTAGATATTTAAAGCCTAACTCCTCAAAGAACACACCTGATACCACTAAATATTTTAAGCTATCCTTTAAGCGTTCAGCAGTTGAAGCAAGCTTACCGCCTAGAACAGGAATCTTATTCATAAGTGATTCCAGTTCTTCTTTTGCTTTTGAATATTCCTTGGCTGTACGAAGACGTCCCAGTACATTGTGTAACGCCCCGACATTTGGAGCGATCGACATTTCATTATCGTTTAAAATGACAATCATATTCGTTTCAGCATGACCGATATGGTTTAATGCCTCTAGTGCCATACCACCTGTTAAAGCTCCATCACCAATAATTGGTATCACGAAGTTCTTTTCATTTTTAATATCACGTGCTGCTGCCATACCCATAGCTGCTGACAAAGATGTCGAGCTATGCCCCGTCTCCCACTCATCATGTTCACTCTCCACATGCTTTGGAAAACCACAAAGTCCTTTGAACTGACGTAATGTATCAAATTGACTTGCACGACCTGTCAAAATTTTGTGCACGTAAGCTTGGTGGCCAACATCCCATAAAAACTTATCTTGTGGACTGTCAAACATTTTATGGAGCATAATCGTTAGCTCCACAACACCTAGGTTCGGCCCGATATGACCACCTGTGACAGAACATTTTTCAATTAAGAAGGCACGAATTTCTTGCGCAAGTCGCTCAAGCTCCTTCTTATCTAAGTTTTTTAAAAAGGCTGGACTAGTTATCTTATTTAAATCCACCTTTCTCACACACCTTTTCAATAAATTATTCACCGTAATTGTGTTTCCACCATTATAACAGTGTTATCAATATGCTAAAAGTACGAACACTTTATTGTTTGCACATTGGCAAACGCCCTCACCTATTCTAGCATACTCTATGCCTTTAACGCCTCGTTTTTATCCTAGTTTTTACGATGAACAATATAGGCTGCAAAATCACGTAATAAGCTGGCATCCACTTGCAATTTATCTAGTGCGTTATTGGCATGCTGATAATGCTCAGCAAGCTTTTCCTTTGCCCCATCTAAAGTTAGCAGAGCTGGGTATGTGCTTTTATCACTTGCTACATCTTTACCTGCAGTTTTCCCTAGTTCTTCTGTAGTTCCCTCAATATCTAAAATATCGTCTTGAATTTGGAAGGCAAGGCCGATATGATGCGCATATTCTTTTAAAGTTTCGCGCTCTTTTTGCGATACATCAGCTAACACCGCTCCCGCTTCAATACTAAATCGTAATAAAGCACCCGTTTTATTAATATGGACATGCTCAAGCTCAGCTATGTTCAGCTGACGCTTTTCACCTTCTATATCGAGTACTTGACCCCCAACCATACCTTCTGCACCAGCTGCTTCACTTAACAGACTGACAAGTTCAATACGTTTTTCTGCTGATACATCCATGCGTGCTAAAATGCCAAACGCAAGTGTATTCAATGCATCACCCGCAAGCGTCGCTAATGCATCGCCATAAACTTTATGGTTTGTCGGCTTACCTCGACGGAAATCGTCATTATCCATACTTGGTAAATCATCATGGATTAACGAATACGTATGGATGATTTCAATGACTGATCCTACAGTTAAACCATGCTTTAAATTTTGTTTGTATAGTTCAAGAACAGCCAAAACGAAAAGAGGGCGAATACGTTTACCTCCAGCTTTTAATGAATAAAGCATTGACTCTTTTAAATTGGCTGGTGCGTCAATTTTCTCAACTAGTGCAAACATTTCAGCTTCAACTTGTGGTATGTTGCTTTCAATAAAATGCTTTAATTGCTCGTTCATTTCTTAGTTCTCTCCCTTTAGTGGATCAAATGCTGTCGTTTCACCTGTCTCTTGGACAATTGAAATTAACTGCTCTTCAGCATTTTGTAGCTTGCTATGGCAAAATTGCGAAAGCTCCATGCCTTGTTTATATAAATCAATCGCATTTTCTAGCGGCACATCACCTTGCTCTAGCTGACGGACAATTTCCTCTAGTGCCGTCATTGCTTCTGCGAAAGTTTGTTGTTTCTCTGCCACAATTATTCCCCCTCATTTTTAGGCAAGATCTTTACCACATCAGCAATTACCTTTCCATCATGGAAAGAAAGTGTTAATTGATCCTGTGGCTTAACATCAGCTGCTGATTTCAACATTTGTTGATCTTTATAAGCTACCGTAAAGCCCCTTGTTAAAATGGCAAGCGGATTCAATGCTTCTAAAGTTCTGACGGTTGCCTCAAATTGTTGTTTTTGCTTCGTTACATAATGCGTTGTAGCACGAGTTAATTGTTGGACATGTGCTTCTAGCTCTCGTTGATGGAAAGCTAATGCTTTTTTCGGTGAGTGCTGCTCTACTGCACTACGTAATTGTTGAAACTGCGCTGTTTTCTTCATTAAATCGACCTGCATTGCTTTTTGCAATCCCGACTCAAGTTGTGCTAACCTTTCCGTAAATGGTCGATATAGACGTTCTGGCATTGACAGCGGATAAGACTGTTGGAGCTTATTTAGACGTTGCCGTTCTGCAATAAGTTGCGCTCTTACAATTTGGTGGAGCTGTGATTTTTGTGTAAGTACCCGCTGAAATAAATCCTGTTGATCAGGTACAGCCATCTCAGCCGCTGCTGTTGGTGTTGGTGCACGCAAATCAGCTACATAATCCGCTATAGTTGTATCTGTTTCATGACCTACTGCACTAATAATAGGGATACGACTTTCAAAAATCGCTCTTGCAACAACTTCCTCATTAAATGCCCATAAATCCTCAATCGATCCACCGCCCCGCCCAACAATCAGTACATCGCAACTCGCATCCATATTTGCACTCTCAATATTGCGAACAATATTTGGCGCTGCTTGTGCTCCTTGTACAAGGGTAGGATAAATAAAAATTTCAGCAAGTGGATAGCGTCTCTTTAATGTTGTACAGATATCTCGAATGGCTGCACCTGTTGTAGACGTTAAAACACCGATTTTTTCAGGGAATCTCGGAATTGGTTGTTTCCACTCAGGTTTAAAAAGCCCTTCTTTTTGTAACTGCTCTTTCAGCTGGTTAAAGGCAACAAACAAGCTACCGATTCCATCTGGTTGCATTTCCTGTACATATAGTTGATATGTACCGTAGCCTTCGTAAACGTTTACATCCCCACGAATAAATACTTGCATACCTTCCTTAGGTTCAAACGCCAACTTTCCGGCCGCTGATTTAAACATTGTAGCCGCAATCCGTGCTCCATCATCTTTTAATGTAAAGTAAATATGCCCCGATTGATGAATCTTGACATTGGATAGCTCTCCCTTTACATAGACTTCACGTAAATGCGGATCAGCATCAAATTTCCGTTTAATATATTTTGTTAATGCTTTTACAGTTAAATAAGAAGCAGATGTCATTTTTCCGGCTCCTTTACTAAAATCAAGTTTTTCACAAAACTACACCTATCATAACATTTTTTATTGTGCCTGACGTGCCAAAATGCAGTTTCGCTTGAAAAAACGACCGTCTTTCATAGAATTGAAAACCTTACTATAACATATCTTAAGACCTCGTATTAGATAAAGTATGTTTTTTCGACGAAATGTGCGGTGGAGTTGCGTTTTGACTGAGTGCTTTGCTGGGAGAGCAGATAGAAGAGGCGAAGTGGCAGATTGAGCTACGAGAATGGCGGATTGAAACGCCAGAATGACGGTAAGAAGACGGAGCGAGGTGGAAAATGCAGCTTGGACGACGGATTGATCTGCTGGAGCGACGAATAGAATCGTCGAAATGATGGATAGAAGTCGAATACCTACCATTTTATTTTCTCAACAAACAAGAAAGCCTCACAACTAATTAAAGTTATGAGGCTTTTAAATTAATAAAATATTAAAAGGAGCGTACCTACAAAAAAGCAATAATATGTAAAGTAGCTAAGCTTCCCACTTTTCATGATTCCCATAAACCAACGCATTGCAAAATAAGTCATAAATAATGTCGCTATAAATGTCGCAGCATAAGGAATTGCTAATGCACTTTTATTTGGCTCATCTAAAAAATCAGAAATCCCAAGGACAACCCCACCAAGACTTACAGGAATATAAAGCATGAAGGAAAATCGTAAAGCGGTTTCCTGTTTCATACCAACTGCAATGGCTGAAATAATCGTTGCTCCTGAACGACTAATACCAGGTGTTAATGCTACAGCTTGACCAAGACCTACGATGATGGCGTCTTTTGCAGTCAAATCCGCATCTCTTTTCGTACCACGCATATTACGGATTAGCCATAGGGCAATACCTGTCACAAATAGCATAAGCGCAATCGTTGTCATACTAACATTATCCGCAATAACATCACTTAATAAAACACCTAAAATGCCCGCTGGAATAGAACCGATCACAATAAATATGGAAAAACGGAAATCCGCTTTATAACGATTCTCTCCCGTTTTAAGATAAAGGAAAAAATTTGTGATGAGTCGGATAATATCCTCTCGATAAATATAGACAATAGCTAGTAAAGAAGCTGTGTTCGTTAAAATAGCAAAAGTAAATCCTTGCTCACCAAGACCAAGAATTTCACTTGCAATCATAACATGACCGCTTGATGATACAGGAATTGGCTCAGTAAATCCTTGGACAAGACCGATAATAATATGTTTGATAATCAGTATTAAATCTATGTTTTCCATAAAAACCTCCCTATTCATATGTATGACCCAAACGTTATATTAGACGTTAAAAACAACGTAAAAGTTCTCGAAATACTTAATCATACAAAAAAAGCTACCTCAATTTAATATTGAGATAGCTTTTTATAAAGAGTCATTCAAAATTTATAGCTTAACTATATGTTCAAGCTTATTTTCTGCAGCTTGAACTGTGTTGAATAGTAACATCGTAATTGTCATTGGTCCTACACCGCCTGGTACAGGTGTTATATGAGACGCAATTCCATCAACCTCATTGAAGTTTACGTCACCACAAAGCTTGTTGTTTTCATCACGATTGATTCCAACATCTATAACAACTGCGCCTTCTTTAACATGCTCTTTTGTAATAAAGTTCGCACGTCCAACTGCCGCAATTAAAATATCTGCTTGTTTAGTGAACGAAGGTAAATTTGGTGTTTTGGAATGCGTATATGTCACAGTTGCATCCTTTTGTAGTAGAAGTTGTCCCATTGGTTTCCCAACGATATGACTACGCCCTACGATGACCGCATGCTTTCCTGCTATTTCGATTCCTGAAAATTCAAGAAGCTTCATTACGCCAAACGGTGTACAAGGCAAAAATGTTTCTTGGCCAAGCATCATTTTCCCAACACTTACCGGTGAGAAGCCATCAACGTCTTTTTCAACAGCAATTGTGGCAATAACAATATCCTCATCAATATGTTTTGGGAGTGGTAATTGTACTAAAATACCATGAATATCTTCACGATTATTTAATAATTCAATTTGTGCTAATAATGATTCTTGTGTAGTTTCTTCTGGTAGTTTGATTAGCTCTGAAAACATACCGATGGCTTCACAAGATTTTTGCTTATTTCTCACATATGTAGCGGAGGCTTGGTTGTCTCCTACTAAAACAACCGCTAAGCCTGGTGTTAATCCTTGCTCTTTTAAACGCGTTACTCGCTCTGCTACTGAATTACGAATTTCTTGACCAATTTCTTTACCATTAATAATTGCACTTGACATAGACCTTAGTTACTCCTTCCAATTCAACACATGTTATTGTTCTGTAAATTTAGAAAGTACGCCATTAACAAATTTAGACGAACCATCGTCGCCAAATGTTTTGCATAACTCGATTGCTTCATTAAGTACTACTCTTTTTGGTGTTTCTGGCATGTATAAAATCTCATATACAGCTAGACGTAAAACCGTTCTTTCAATTTTAGGTAAACGGGCAAGCGACCACTTTTCAAGATGCTGTTCTAAAGCAGCATCGATTTCCTCCAAATGTTCAACTGTTCCAGTAACAATCTTTTCATAGAAGACGTTTGTTGGTTGGCCTTTAATATGACCCATTGCTTCTTCTACTGTTAGATCGGTATTGTCTAGCTGAAACAAAACTTGCAACGCTTTTTCGCGTGCTTCATGTCGTTTCATGTAAAGCTCTCCTTCTTAAGTGGCATTAAGGTTTATAATAGCATAAATTCGTAAGAGAAACACGAATTCAAGCAAGTTTTAAATAATCTGATACCTTTTTCAAGCAAGTTTTTGCTTAAGTTAACACCCTGCAATTAACTTTACTAAGAAATATATTGAAATTTAAAATCAACCTTTATTATTTATATACCAAGAATGTTATAATTAAGGAAATTAATTATCATCTTTTGAGGTGTTCATTATGCAATATGAAGTTACATGTATAAGCTGCAAAAGAACTTTCAAGTTATATGAAGGCGAGGAACAGTATAAACAATTCAAAGAACGCAAATCGCACCTATTTTACTGCGATAATTGTAAACATAAAATTCGTTTCGATGCGATATGAAACTTCTTTAGCTCTTACTAGTAAAGGCATTTTATGAATAAACTTAGAGAAATAACTATGCAGGCTACATTAACATCGGAGCATAAAAGAAATATAAAACACTTTGTATAACCGCGAACGAATACTTCCACACTATAAAAATTAATTAAGTATAGGTAATTGCGTCCGGAACCGGCTGAAAGAAGTTAAAACAAATCTTTTGACCCTATAGTTACTATAGGGTTTATTGTATTACGTGGAAATATTCTAGTAGATTTTGATTCATGTATCGTGAAAGATTGAAGGAGAACAGTATGAATAAGAAACAACTTTTAACCTTAAGTATTTTATTATCGAATTTATTCATTGCCTTTTTAGGTATTGGTTTAGTAATACCTGTGCTACCAACACTCATGAATGAGCTGAAAATTTCAGGCTCTGTCGTTGGTTATATGGTGGCCGCATTTGCTATCACTCAACTTATCGTCTCACCGATTTCTGGTAAAATGGTGGATAACATTGGCCGTAAAATTATGATCGTTGCGGGTCTATTTATATTCGGTTTTTCAGAGCTGTTATTTGGTCTTGGACGCTCAATTGAAATACTCTTTATCTCTCGTATGTTAGGTGGTATCAGTGCTGCTTTCATCATGCCTGCGGTAACTGCATATATCGCTGATATTACAACCTTGTCACAACGTCCAAAGGCTTTGGGTTATATGAGTGCAGCGATTAGTACTGGCTTCATTATCGGACCTGGTATCGGTGGATTTTTGGCTGAATTCGGAACGCGCATACCATTTTATGCTGCTGGTATACTTGGATTTATAGCAGCGCTCTTGTCATTTATTTTACTAAAAGAACCGACACGTGCTGATGATGATGAACAGTCTGCACCATCAATTTTAGGCAGTGTGAAGCGTATTTTCAGCCCATTATACCTCATTCCATTCGTGCTTATTTTTGTACTATCATTTGGTTTAGCTGCATTTGAATCATTATTTAGTCTATTTGTGGATCATAAATTCGCATTTACGCCTTCAGATATAGCGATTATTATTACGGGAAGCGGAGTAGTTGGGGCTCTTGCTCAGCTAGTATTATTCGATTGGCTGACAAAGAAAATGGGCGAGATTAATCTTATCCGTTATTCACTTGTCCTATCTGCTGTTTTAACATTTGCTATGACATTCGTAAGCCACTATTTCGCAATATTATTTGTCACATTCTTTATTTTCGTCGGCTTCGATTTAATTCGTCCTGCCGTTACCTCTTATTTATCTAAAATTGCTGGTAATGAACAAGGATTCGTTGGTGGCATGAACTCCATGTTTACAAGTCTAGGAAATATATTCGGCCCTATTTTAGGTGGGGTACTATTCGATATCAATTTGAACTATCCGTATTACTTTGCAACAATTGTTTTAACACTCGGCGTTATCCTTGCTTTGTTCTGGAGAAAGCCAAAGCATATAGAAATATAATAAAGTAGCTATACTAATCACTGCTGAACAATTTCCGTGAAAAACGTAAAAAAGAAGGATTGCCCTGTAAAAGGCAACCCTTCTTTTTATTCTTGCACAGCTACTTCTTCTTTTTCAAAGAGAATGCCAGTAATATGGACATTCACTTCAGCTGTATCAAGTGCAGTCATATTAAAAATCGCTTGGCGAATTTGAGTTTGAACTTCCTTCGCCACTTTTGGGATTGTATAGCCGTATTTTACAGAGCAAAATACATCAATGGCAATCTCACCAGTTTCAGTAACACCCGATTTAATGCCTTTATTGTGAACTTTTTTACCGAAGCGTTCAACTACGCCCGTAGCAATATTACCGCGAGTTGCAGCGACCCCTTCTACCTCATTCACTGCGATTCCAGCAACAACCTCGATTACTTCCGCTGCTACTTCAATTTTCCCAAGTTCTTCTTTACCAGAAGGTGTTGGTTGTACGAAAGATTGTCCTACTTTCTCTGCCATACAAATATCATCCTTTCCCTTACACATCACAAACAAATGCTGTACTTACGCTTATTATACTATAAAAAGGAAAGTTTGGCTTCGTAAAGACGCTTTAATTTATTTGGATCATGTTTATGTCGATAAATTAACAAAGTTTATCGATAAAAATAAAAAGCGAAGATGTTGAAGATTTCTTCGCCATTTTATTTGCGTTTCTTTTTAAAATCAATCACAAACCAGACAAAGTATAAGATTGTAACTAGTGATAAAGCTCATGAAACATATCTACTTTGCTCATTGGGCAAAACAATAGTAAGGACAATAGTTAAAATAATTGCAGGTAGCATCGTACAAAGCCAAACTCGTACTGCTTTATTTTTAAATGAAAGTTCAAAACCCTCCATACAATCACCCTATTCATTATTTGTAAACGGCTCTTTATTTTTTGTGTGATGGCTGTTGAAAAGTCATTAATTGCCTTCTTTTATCCCTGCTACATTATCAATAGAAGTAGATTTACCATTGATGTGAATATCAATCGTATCAAGGTTCGGATCTAATGTTAATTTATAAACATGTTGTTTTATTGCATTATCCTGTTGATTCGTAACGTCTAACTTTATTATTAATGTATTACCCTGCGTTTCAAGGTCTGATGTAACCGTTCCTTTTGACCGAAAAACGACATAAGAAATATCCTTATCTACTACATTGATTTTTTGAAGTGTATATTTTTCATCAATTACCTCTTGCACTTTATCTGGAACAATCTCAATTTCACTAATACTTAACGTTGGTGAATTACACGCTGTTAAAAGAAACACTGACAAAAGTGCTAAAAATAACAATTTTTTCATTGCCGTTTAACCCACTCCTTAAATAACTGAAAATTCCATCTATAAAACATTGTAACATAGAAAATCATTAATTGGTAAAGGAATGGGAATTGCGTAGCAAATGAGATTGACGTTTGGCTACAGGCAATACGATAAGCTTAGGGTTATAACAACGGTAGCAAGCTCTTAGAAAAGACTTATCTCTGTTCTCCGTTTTTTCGACATAAAAAACCTCCTAACTAATAAAAGTTAGAAGGTTTAAGTTATGACACTATTAAATAAGCCGATCTAAAATCGACTTACATTTATTTAAAACCCAAATAATTGAATATGCGAAATCTACATTTCAACGCTTCTCGCTTTATTATTTAATCAATTATGAATATGTAGTGTTACTGTCTCTTTTCAACAAATAACAAAATTAGTGTTGCAATCGGACCTAATACAAGAGAAAGTAAAAACCAATTTAGCCCCGTTCTATTCTTCCCTTGTGCAAGTGCAGCATTTATCAACGCCAATGTACCCCAACCTACGAAATATTCGTTATTCATCATCTGCCCCCTATCTCTTTTAACGATATAGCACCGATAGTGTACACTTCTCCATCAATTTGATTATAACATATACAAATAATATGCTTCAAAACCACTGTAATCACAGCAGAGGAACAAAAAATGGTGAAAAAAATTCCGTTGTTAAAGAAGGATTTGTAACATAAGAAAATGGAACAGGTTTCTTTTTTATAAAAGAAAAATGATTATTAAAGTAACTTTAGACGAAATCGACTCGCTTCGAAGTAACGGTTGATCTCTTTAAAAGCACCATCAATCACAATACTTTCCTATGATATCATTTCCACGTATAGTTTTTTTCATTTTATAATAGCGATTTAAGTAGCGGGTTATGATAACTTTTCGTCAATCCAAACAATAGCACACAAACATCACTCTAAGGACTTGTACTAATGACGACTACTCATTATACATCAGTCCTATTGTGATGTTTCACACCCCCTATTGTCACCTTACGAACGCCCGACAGACGCATTTACTCTTTCACAATTAACTCAACACCTTTCTTCCCCTCATGTATTTAGCCACATTAATCATTTGCTTTAAACAATTGTTAAATAGCTACTGCATCGTGAAAAATAATAAAGTTACTCATATTTAATAACGAAAGACGTATCGCTAAATTATTCTCATTAGCTGGTGGTTTGATTTTCCCGTCGACTTTAATTTTTATATCCTTCCGAAAACGCCTTTCAATCCAACCGTTATCGAATATACGATTTAATATCGCTTTTATCACACGTAATTTACTTTGCTTTGTAATGTCATTTACATCGCCTAATGATGAAATAAATCCGAATAGTGTTTCCGCTGTTATTTCATCTAAATATTCGACATTCATGTTCGTTAATAACCGCCTAAAATTGTAGTCGTATTCTTTAATCGTTTGTTTGCGTATGCCCGATAAACGCATTTGTTCATTAACGATGATTAGCGCCGAATACGCACTTATACGATTACCTTTTAAACAAACTGAATTAACATCAATCATAATTGTCGGCGCTGATATTAGCGGCTCATTATTTTCGTTTTTAGGATTAATCGTTTTTAGTTCAATCGAATTCATATTTTCTAAGTCAAAAATCCCTGTACGCTGACTATTTTTACGCACAAAAAAAGACCCCCTAACGAATCGGTTTCGTTAAAGGGTCTAAAAATCGGATATTCCGTTTTGTTTTATTCCTAATTCTATTCCGCCAACTATTCCGCTGGCAAATATCGCACAACTATTTCGCAAGCTTCCCGACTATTAGCCGAGATGGTTAAACCGTTGATACGGCTTACTTGCTTGTCCCCAAAACATCATTCTCTTCTAGGAACTTCGTATTGAATTGCGCTGATTTGAAAACGTCATTGTTCATCAATGCTTGGTGGAATGGAATTGTTGTATTGATCCCAGGACCAGATACTTCGAATTCGCTAAGCGCACGATTCATTTTCGCAATCGCTTCTTCACGTGTGTCTGCATGAACAATTAGTTTTGCAACCATAGAATCATAGTATGGTGGGATTGTATAACCAGCATATACTGCAGAGTCAATACGTACACCGTAGCCACCTGGAGTTACATAAGTATCTACAGTACCAGCTGATGGCATGAAGTTTTTATAAGCATTTTCTGCGTTAATACGGCATTCAATTGCCCATCCATTTAATTGAATATCATCTTGAGTGAAAGGAAGTTTTTCACCAGATGCAATTTTTAATTGTTGTTGTACAAGATCAACACCAGAAATCATTTCAGTTACTGGGTGTTCTACTTGGATACGAGTATTCATTTCCATGAAGTAGAATTTATCTTCTCTATAGTCATAAATAAACTCGATAGTTCCAGCACCTTCATAGTTACAAGCTTGTGCAGCTTTAACGGCAGCCGCACCCATCTCAGCACGACGCTCTGAAGATAGCGCTGGAGACGGAGCTTCCTCTACTAATTTCTGCATACGACGTTGAACTGTACAGTCACGTTCACCTAAATGTACAACGTTACCATAGCCATCCGCTAATACTTGGATTTCACAGTGACGGAAATACTCGATGAATTTTTCTAAATAAACGCCAGGGTTACCGAATGCTGCAGCAGCCTCTTTTTGCGTAATTTCAATGCCTTTTACAAGGTCTTCTTCTGTACGTGCTACACGGATACCTTTACCGCCACCACCAGCAGTTGCTTTAATGATAACTGGGTACCCAATTTTAGCAGCCCATTCTTTACCTGTTTCGATATCTGGAACAATGCCAGTACCCGGAACAAGCGGAACACCTGCTGCTTCCATTGTTGTACGTGCAACATCTTTAATACCCATAATTTTAATTGAATCTGATGAAGGTCCAATGAACTTAATGCCTGCGTTTTCACAAGCTTCAGCGAAGTCAGCGTTTTCAGATACGAAACCGTAACCTGGATGGATACCGTCTGCACCTGTTTTTTCTGCTACGCTCAGTAAAGCCGGGAAGCTAAGATATGAATCTTTTGATAGCTTTGGTCCGATGCAATATGCTTCGTCTGCTAATTTCACATGTAATGCGTCTGCGTCTGCTTCTGAATATACGGCAACAGATTGAATGCCTAACTCTTTACAAGCACGAATGATACGCACAGCGATTTCGCCGCGGTTTGCAATTAAAACTTTTTTCATATTGTGCACTCCTTACTCAGCTTTTACAAGGAATAATGGTTGTCCGTATTCTACTAATTCACCGTCTTTAACAAGTACTTCAACGATTTCCCCTTGAACTTCTGCTTCAATTTCGTTGAATAGTTTCATAGCTTCTACGATACATACGATTGTTTCATTACCAACTTTGTCCCCCACTTTAACGTAAGCTGGTGAATCCGGGTTTGGAGATTGATAAAAAGTACCGACCATCGGAGATACAATTTTATGTAACGATGGGTCGTTATTTACTGGTGCTGCAGCTGGTGCTTCTTCAGCTTTTGCTGGAGCAGGAGTAGCTGGTGCTACAGGAGCCGCTGCTGGTGCAGATTGTTGTACAACAGGTGCCACTACTTCTTTATTAGGTGCTACAGTTTCAGTAACAACAACACCATTCTTTTTTAATTTAACTTTTGCCCCATCTGCTTCATAAACGAACTCGTCAATTGAAGAAGAATCTACCAATTTAATGATTTCACGAATTTCTTGAATTTTGAACATTTTCCTAACTCTCCTTATGAAATAAAATCTACTACAAGCACTATTCTATATTTTTTTCGAACAATTTGAAATACTTTAATGCAAATTAAGTAAATATGAACAAAACAAAAGGCTTTCTTTTACTAAACGAAAGCCTTTTCATGATACTGATATATAACAACGATTTCAAATAAACAGAATATTAGTATTTTTCTTGTTATTTTTAATTGTTACTATTTGCACTGAATTTTACTAGGACGTCATTTGCGCCTTCCATTTCTGTTCTCACTAAATAAATTATTTCATTCGCTTGAGCTTTTGATAGCTCCTCCGCCATAACAGTTACCTGTACTTTATCACCGTCTGCTCGTACAAATGCATCGGAATAGCCTAAAGATTTAATAAGCATTTCTAACATTGCTTCAGAGGATTCTTGTTTTATAAGGCTATCCATCTCATTATAAGCTTTACTTTTATCTTCTGCTGAATAATCTTGTGAACCGATTTTCTGCTCTAATTGTGAACGAAGCTGGCTTCTTTCATCACTAACTTGCATGCGCATCTCTTCAAATAAATGGCTTGGAGAAGATACTTCCTTCGTCTCTCCCTCTTTCGTTGCTTCTTGATCAGTCACACCTGTTACTGCAGTTTGCTGTAATGCGTCATCTGTGAAAATAGTTAGTCCATTAAATTGTTTTGCTGGATCAACCAAATAATACACTGAAATAACCGCTACTAGACTTAATAATGTCATAAACCAAACTGTTCTTCTACGTACGCGCATTTACTTTTCCTCCTTATTTTCCATTGGAACGATAATAATTCGATGAATCGGTAATTGCATTACTTGACTAACAACCGCACGAATTTCATTTTTAACAAAGATATCTGATGCTCCTTTTGAAACAATTAGTATCCCTGTTACTTCTTTCGTGCCTTGTTCAGTTCCTCGAAAATATTGACTGAATAATTGATTGTCATCCTTCTCATCTGTCATATCTCCGTAATAAAAATAGACTTTTACCTCCCCAACACCTTTCATAGCCTTCAATGTCTGTTCAAGTTTTTCTTCATTGGTTTTCGGTGATACTTGCCCATTCGTTGTATTCGTTTGATACATTGGTAAAATGATGAAAATTCCCACGGAGGCAGCGATCAGCATTAAGACTAAAAATGACGTTGTTTTTTTTGGTTTCTTTTCCACATCACTTGTACATTGCCTCCTTTCATCTCTTCTCTTTTTCAAGTGTATGTACGCTTGTTTCCTCCTATGAATTGATAAATGGAATCTTTAATAGCAATTGCAAAAATACTAACGTAATGACAAGCTTTGTAAGTGAAATTATTTCTTTATCGTCCGTTAGAAACACGAATATCTGACAGATAAAGAGAATTGCTAATAAAAGAATCAATTTATCTCCCTCCAGCCATAACTTGCACAAAAACGATGAGGAATAAACAAGAAAACATAAACGAAAAAGCAATTAGAAATGATACAGCACATAATGTAAATAGCGATTTACTAACATGATCTAGAAGTCTACAAATATCATCAAAGGCGATTGGCTCTAAAATAGCAGCTAACATTTTCAACGAATAGGCAGCAACAACAAGCTGCACTGTAGGAATGAACGACACGGTAATAACCGCTATAAACGCAGTAATACTACTAATAGAAGAAGAGAATTGTGTCATATGCTGGAACATTGAAAAACTATCTACTATAAAGGAACCGACAACTGGAATATTTTCCTCTATTAATTTTTTCACAGGCTCTGCAACAGCTGCGTTGACACTAAAAGCCGCAACACCACTCGCCGACATTAAAATGATGTAACAAATAACTGATGCAGAGACGATGCTCATAATGGTAAAACGAATCAATTCAGCAATTCTCGTAAACGAAATTTCTTTAACAATGACACTGCAAACATCAAAAACAATGGCAAGAAGAACTCCTGGAATAAGCCATTTACTACTAATAATCGTTAATACTTGTACAAAAAAAAGTAAAAAAGGCTGCCAAGAAGCGATCGCTGTAATGCTGCTTGATAAAAGAAAACTTGAAGTAAGAATGGGATAAAATGCAGTAAAAATATGAGCAAGTCCCTTTGCGATTTCGTCTATTAATGTAAATGAATTCACAACGACAGGTCCTATTGTTGCAAGGACTATAAGAAAAAAAAGTATCCTTGTCCCTTTTTCAAACTCTGGCAAAATCATATTGATTATCAAAATAATAATGACGTAGCCACATAAAATAAGCGTCATCTTCAGCAATAGAAAGAATGGATCCGTTAAAAACGAAAATATTTGCTCTAGCAATGTCTTCGCCCCTTAGTTTAGCCGTTGTAAAATGGCCGACACCTCCTGTAAAACAGCCAAAAACTCCTTAAACCAGTACAACAAAATAACTATTTTGACCCCATCATAGACGATGTGCCCGAGCACTTTATAGTTTTGTTCTACCAGTAACATCGACACCCATTGCCCGATATAAAAAAGGCTAGCACTTACCACAATGGCTTTTGCATAAGGCAAAAATGCTAATGTCTCAAGTAATTGCTTAATGAAAGGCAATAAGAGTGTCGAAAACAACATACCGAAAAGTAAAAACGAAAACATTACACTAATTAGCGCATGGAGTGGCTGTATGACTTCTTTTATAAGCAATAATAAAAGCAGCATGACAACAGCAACGATGACAATTTCCATTTACCTACCCTGATGAGGTCAGCCATTGAAAGAATGTAAGGATCTCATTAAAAAATAGACGTAAAAATCGCAGTAATTCCGCTGTCATATATAAATAGGCAATGAAAAATAGGAAAAATGAAAATTCTTTCTTTCCTGTTTGATCAAAGAAGACATGAAGAAGCGCAACTACTAGTCCCACTCCCGCGACTCTTAATACGTCTTGTAATTCCATTTCATACGCCCCCTCGTGTACAGCAATATATGTCGCTACCACAAAAAAAAGACCTCCATACTTACGTATAGAGATCTTAGTATTATTATGAAATTAATGACGCCTCGTCATCATTGCGTTCTAGATTGGCTTTGCGCAGCCCAAAGACCCCTTCCCGCTTGCGTAACGCCGGGAGCTGAACTTCTTTCAGTGAATGTTAGACACCTTGATAAGTACTTAAATTCCCACCACCATAGAGGAAGAACGTTTTATAGCTGACGCTTCGCTTTCGTTAAGAAAACTCTTACTGAAAGAAGTTAAAGTAACTTTTCAATTATGCTTTTCACAGTACCCGGTTGTTTCACTAAATAGCTTTTTTCGCCCATCCACATCGATAAATAGTCAGCTTTACCCTGTTTTGCGCCTTCTTTACGAATCGTTGTAGTTAGATCATTTTGCAATGGATAAGGGGCTACAGTAGCATCCTTCATACGTTCAGTAAAATCATTTGCTAAGCCTCTTGCTGGTTTCCCAGAAAAAGCACGTGTAATCGTCGTTTGCTGTGCTTCCGATTGAAGCAAGGCATTTTTGTAAAGAGGTGAAATTTCACACTCATCTGCTACAAGTAAGGCTGTACCAATTTGAACCGCTTGTGCACCCATTGCTAGTGCTTTGCTTACATCTTCCTTTGTAACAATGCCTCCAGCAGCAATAATCGGTATGGAAATTTGTCCTACCACTTGTTGCAGTAAATCATGCAAATCAATTAATTGCATAGGTTCAGTGAAGGAACCACGATGACCACCAGCTTCGCCACCTTGAAGAACAACAGCTTGCATACCTGCTTGTTCTACACGCTTTGCTTCCTCTAGTGTAGTAGCTGTACCAATTACATAAACTTGGTTGTCCTTTAAACGATGAATGACATCTGCTGAAGGAATACCAAATGTAAAGGAACAAATGGCTACATTTTCATCAAGAACAGCTTGTACTTGTTCTTCAAATACTTCCTTGGACATGACACTTTGTACAGGTGATAGTCCAAGTTCATCATAAAACGGTTGTAAAGCCATTCGAGCTTTTTGAAGAACATCTATATCAATACGTGGTTCTTCTTGTACAAATAAATTAATCGCAAATGGCTTTTTCGTTAGCTTTTTAACTTCCTGAATAAAGCTTTTTGTTTGCTCACCATCTAAATAGCCCGCTCCAATCGAGCCTAAAACACCTTGTTCTGCACAGGCAGCCACAAATTTTGGCGTAGTTACACCAGCCATTGGCGCCTGTATTATTGGATATGGTATTTCAAAAGTTGTTTGTAGCATAGCATTCACTCCTTACTATTATTGTAAACAAATCTTCCAATTATGACCACATATTAAATAATAGAAACAAATTTTTCTATTTATAAAAAAGAAGTTCTCTCTACCTTTATATGTATAATAAAAAAACCTACCCTTTTAAAAAAAGAGTAGGTCGGATATTATTATTCATTACCCACGAGAAACGTAAGAACCTTCTTCAGTATTGATTACTAACATGTCACCTTGGTTTACGAAGAATGGCACTTGTACAATAAGACCTGTTTCAAGAGTTGCAGGTTTTGTACCACCTGAAGCTGTATCACCTTTAATACCAGGCTCAGTTTCTGTTACTTCTAGTGTTACAGTATTTGGTAATTCAACACCTAACATTTCACCTTGGTATGATTGGATATGCACTTCCATGTTTTCTTTTAGGAATTTTAATTCATATTCAATAGCAGCTGAAGAAAGTTCAGTTTGCTCATATGATTCTAAGTCCATGAAAACATGCTCATCACCTTGTGCATAAAGGTATTGCATTTTACGGTTATCAATTTGTGCTTTTTCAACTTTCTCACCAGCACGGAAAGTTTTTTCATTTACTGAACCGTTACGTAGGTTACGTAATTTAGAACGTACGAACGCAGCACCTTTACCTGGTTTAACGTGTTGGAAATCTAACACGCGGTATAATTGGCCATCTACAACAATTGTTAGACCTGTACGGAAATCGTTTACTGAAATCATTTGTGTTCCTCCATAGTTTATAAAATAATAAGTTCTTTTGACGAATGAGTTAGCAGTTCATTACCTGTCTCTGTGATTAAAATATCGTCCTCGATACGAACACCACCGATTCCTGGTAAATACACTCCTGGTTCAATCGTTACGGCCATACCTGGCTCTAGAATTGCTTCTGAACGCATCGATAAGCCAGGGCCTTCATGTACTTCAAGACCAATTCCATGTCCTAATGAATGACCAAATGCCTCGCCATAGCCCTTTTCTTTTAAGTAGTTACGTGCAATCGCATCTGCTTGGATCCCTGTTAAGCCAGGGCCAACCTTTTCAAGTGCTAAAAGCTGGGAAGCAAGTACTGCGTTGTACATATCCACTAATTTTTCAGATGGCTCGCCTACTGCAACAGTACGTGTAATATCCGAAATATAGCCATTGTACAGTGCTCCATAGTCTAATGTGACAAAGTCGCCTTTTTCAATCACTTTATTCGTCGCTACACCATGTGGTAAAGCTGAGCGAAGACCAGACGCAACAATTGTATCAAACGAAGATTGAGTTGCTCCTTGTTTACGCATGAAAAATTCTAATTCATTCGAAACCTCAAGCTCTGTTTTACCTGGCTTGATGAAGTTTAAGATATGTGTAAATGCGTGATCAGCAATTTCACACGCAACCTTAATAATATTAATCTCTTGTTGCGTCTTAATCAAGCGAATTTTTTCAATTAGCCCAGAAATCGGTACTAAATCAGCTTGAATTTTATTTTTATATAGCTCATATGTGCCATAGCTAACAGTATCTTTCTCAAAGCCCAATAATTTGATACCCATGTTTTTTACTTGCGTTGCAATTTCTTCAATGATCGTCGCCTCATGCTTAACAATACGGAAATCTTGTATTTGCGCGGCTGCTTGCTCTGTGTAACGAAAATCCGTGATAAACACAGCATCATTTTGAGACACGATTGCTACGCCCGCTGTCCCTGTAAAACCAGTCATATAACGACGGTTGTATCCGTTCGTAATTAAAATGCCATCGAGATTTTGTTCTTGAAGTGTCTTACGTAGCTTTTGCAATTTAAACATAATCAATTCTCCCTCTCAATAAATGTGCGTAGTGCCAGTTCATAGCCTTTCGTACCTAGTCCTGAGATTTGACCAAGGCATGCCGGAGCGAGATAAGAATGATGACGGAAAGCCTCACGTTTATGGATATTTGAAATATGTACTTCTATGACCGGCACAGAAATCCCTGCAATTGCATCATGTAAAGCTATGCTTGTATGGGTATATGCACCGGGATTAAAGATAATACCATCATATTTTTCGTCCTCCGCCTCATGCACCCAATCAACAAGTACCCCTTCATGATTAGATTGACGAAACTCGACAGTAGCACCTAAAGACGCCGCAAGATTCTGAACATTGTTTTTCACATCTTCCAATGTCTCATAACCATAAATATGGGGCTCTCTTTTACCTAGTCGATTTAAGTTAGGTCCATTCAAACATAATAACTTCACGCATATTCGCCTCTTTCTATGTACTTGCCATTATTTTATCATACAAGGAGCATACAGCAACTAATTTCCTTTTTGTGCTGTATGCTCCTTCTGATGAAAATTTGCAGTTTCAAGCAAGAAACGTAATAGACAAATAACAATGACTATAAAAGGAATCGATAATTTTTTAAAGGAAGAAGATTGTAAAGGCAAATCAAGAACAATCCATTCTAATGTGATTGACACAATAAGGCCGAGCAAAAAAGATGAAAGCACAGCTGGGATAATATAAACATATCTCAACGTAATGTATAATAAAAATCCAATCAGGAATAAGACTAGAATGAAAAAGCTCCATTGAAATAGTTTTGAACTGTCTTCGAATAAATCCCACTTCTTATAAAAACCTATTGGATTCCATTTAATAAGATGAAAGTAATGAAGCCCTTTTAAACACAATGCAAAAACAAGCGCACCGACTAACGATGTTATACTAGCTACTCTCAAGTAAAATCCTCCTAACTTGTACCACGAGTTAATTTTTAAACGTTAATCATTTCCTAAACTGTACGATTAGTGTATCCATATAGAAATTTTACTATGCGTAACTCTAGAGGTTTTTCACTAAATTTAGTACAATGGTACAGTTGAAATATATAAAGAGAGTGGTGTTAGCCTTGAGCAATTCACCTGTATACGGGGGACAAGCACAATTAGAGGGTGTAATGTTCGGAGGAAAGGAACATACGATTACTGCCATTCGCCGTAACGATGATTCCATCGATTATTATCATTTTAAAAAAGTTCAAAACCCTATTTTACAAAAGCTTAAAAAAATTCCATTGGTACGAGGCGTAGTAGCGCTGATTGAATCAGCTGGTTTAGGCTCTCGTCATATGCAATTTTCAGGGGACCGTTACGACGTTACACCTGGCGAAGAAGAAGAGCATAAAGAGGAAGGCTCAAGACTGCAAATGATTTTAGGGGTTGCAGTTGTAGGTATCCTTTCCTTTTTATTTGGTAAATTTGCCTTTACATTAATTCCAGTATTTATTGCGGATTTTTTCTCTAAATGGATTGAGGGCAAAACTGGCCAAATTTTACTTGAAAGTGGCATAAAGCTACTTTTACTACTTACCTATTTATATTTTATATCTTTAACACCACTTATTAAACGCGTATTCCAATATCATGGTGCAGAACATAAAGTAATCAACTGCTATGAAGCTGGTATGGAAATAACAGTAGAAAATGTGCAAGCACAATCACGCTTACACTATCGTTGCGGTAGTAGTTTTATGCTGTTTACTGTGTTTGTCGGCATGTTTTTATATTTCTTCGTGCCAACTGATCCGCTTTGGTTACGCATTTTGGACCGTATTCTATTAATTCCAGTGGTTCTTGGAATTTCATTTGAAGTACTTCAAGCTACAAATGCGTGCCGTAATATTCCCGTGTTACGCTACCTTGGCTATCCAGGCTTATGGCTACAATTACTGACAACACGTGAGCCAAAAGACGACCAAGTAGAAGTAGCCATCGCATCATTCAATATGCTGCTTCAAGTTGAGCAACAACCAGAAATCGCAGCTACTTTGAATCATGATTAACAAATTAAAGGGCATGACCAACTATTTGTTGGACTTGCCCTTTTATGTTAGAGATTCGTTATTATAATGGCTGTGCAGAAATTATTTGTTGCTTTGCTTTCTCGTACTCTGCCTCCAATGTTATGAGTATTTCACGAACGGACTCTTGTTTGTCAATATTGGTAATGCCATGTCCGGCTGACCAAATATCTCGCCATGCCTTGACATTAACAAGATGTGTTAAATCGACATCTTCTCTTGGCTTCAATGTCGCAGGATCAATCCCCTCCTTTAATAAGGATGGAATTAACACATTGACATGGACACCGCTAAAAGCATCGGTATATAAAATATCTGAAGTGCTACTTTCAATTACCATGTTTTTGTACTCCTCAGGTGCATCTCCTTCATCACAAGCTAAAAATCGAGTACCCATATAGGCATAGTCTGCTCCCATTATTTGAGCAGCTAGTACGTCCGCACCGCTAGAGATGGAGCCAGATAAAATGATCGTTCCCGTAAAGAATTTCTTAACCGCAGATACAAAGCCAAATGGGTTCAGTTGCCCACCATGACCGCCAGCACCTGCACATACAAGAATTAGACCATCTACACCCGTTGCAGCAGACTTTTCGGCATGCTTGACATTCGCAACATCTGCATAGACCTTCCCACCATAGCTGTGCACAATGTCCATAACTCTCTTTGGATTACCGAGTGAAGTAATGACAATTGGTGGCTGAAATTGTTCAATTAACTGTAAATCTTCTTCAAACCGTGTATTCGCTACAGGATGACAAATAAAATTGACAGCCCATAGCTCAAAAGTTAGCGCCTTTTTTATTTCTTCAAGCCACTCTGCACAAGTTGAAGCCGGTCTTGCATTTAATAACGGAAATGAACCGATAGCCCCTGCTCTACTAGCCTCAATAACCATCTTAGGATTAGAAACTAAAAACATCGGAGCAACTATAATTGGTAAACTAGACATACACCCTCCCCCTTTATACTTATAACATTTCGAGAGATTTCCTGAAAATCCTACTATATAAATTCAAATTTCAGCTCTGACCTCGCATCTTCCGTTGAAATAACAGAGTAGTGATCATAAAAATAAAGACTGTATACCCTAAAACGATAGCAAGTGGCACGAAAACATCTGAATATGCTCCACTTAGCACTGCACGCGCCGCATAAACAGCATGGACAAATGGCAAAAATTGCGTGATAGATTGAAATGTACCACCTATCAAGTCAGGCTCAAACCACGTACCACTAAACCAAGTTGATAAATTGACAAATATCGCAAAGATCCCCCCTACCTGTTTGTCCGTAAAAATTGTGCCAAGTAATAAACCAAAACCAATATACAATAAGGAAATGACAATAAGTACGCCTACCATTAAAAGGACAGATATATTAAAGGATAATCCTAAAAATACGGCTGTGAGTAAACAAAAAATAATTTGCATGAATGCAATTGGTAGCAGAGGTAGCACATAGCCTAAAATATAATCTCGCGCTAACATAGGAGAAGCAAAAATCCGCATTAAAAAGGATGAGCTTTTATCCTTGCCTAGTAACATACCTGAAAAAAGAGTAAGAAATGAGAAACTAAAAACAATAACACCTGGTGTGAGATTACTAATTTCATATAAAGCGAATGGCATATTTTTTTGCATGACAGAAAATAGCCACATAAGAAGCATTGGTAAGCCCATGCCAAAGATGAGCGTTACCGGATCGCGTACTATTTCCTTATGATTTCTTGTCGCAAATACACTTGCTTTCATAGGGACTCCTCCTCTGTATACTCTAAAAATACATCTTCTAAAGAACCCTTTTTAGTTTCATGCAATAATTGCTGGATTGTACCAAGAGCACGTAATTTCCCTCGATGCATAATTCCTACACGATCTGCCAGCATCTCGACCTCTTCTAAATAGTGAGTTGTTAAGACAATCGTTACATGACCTTTTAATTGATTTAATACGTTCCATAAATCGCGACGTGCACGTACATCCATACCTAAAGTTGGTTCGTCTAGGAAAAGTATTTTCGGATTAGACATCATAGCCATCGCAACACTTAAGCGACGCATGTAGCCGCCCGATAACGTTTTAGCTTTACTGGACTGCCGAGGAGTCAAGCCAAATACATTCATTTGTGCGCTTGCTCGTTTCTGCGCCTCCGTTTTTGAGCATCCATAAATTTGGCCCATTAATAGCAGATTCTCTACTACTGTTAAATTCGGTGCAATTGCTGTTTCCTGCGGAGAAATATTTAATTTCTTTTTAGCAGCGACTTGATGATGAACAATACTTTCACCATCTAAAAGGGCATCACCAGCTGTTGGTGGCAAAAGTCCACAAAGCATTTTAATCGTTGTCGTCTTCCCGGCTGCATTTTGCCCGAGAAGTGCAAAGAATTCTCCACTTATAATAGTTAAAGATAACTGATCCACTACTACATGTTCCTTGAACTGTTTTGTTAAACTCTTAATTTCAATCGTCATGAGACTCACCTCTCTCTATTAGCATGGCATTAATTTTTTCTATATCACGCTTCGAAAGCTTATATTGCAATAGCCATGTCACGACATATGTTCCTAAGAAACTTGCTAATAAAGAACAAACATTGGCCATCGTTTTCGGCATCCATAAAATCATCACAATAGGTATCCAAATAATTGCCGTTACAAAAAAATGCACAATAAACTGCTTTAGCATCCCCCATCTAGCCATTTCAAAAAATAGTGCAGCTACAGCGAAGGTTATCCCAATCAAGCCAGTCAACAATACTTGCGTGATTATTGCGATTATTTCATTTGTAAATAACGCTCGAAATTCGGGCACTACCCAAGCGTAACTTCCTTGCGCGATCCCCATTGATACAAAAAATTGCACTACTTGCCCAAGTACAGCACCAATGACAAATCCACCTATAATACGAATTAGTAAGTCTTTTCGCACGTTTTTCACCTCATAGTCCTAATTGCTTCTTAATTTTCGTTACATAGCGCCTTGAAGCGTATGTTTTAATCCCACCTTTGAGCTCAACTCCAATTGTTCCTGTTTTACTAATGTCCATATGTATAATCATATTTCGATTGACCATTTCTGCATTTGAAATTCGTACAAATAGCTGTGCATTCAGCTTTTTTTCAAGCTCATACAAGCGAAAACGTACATTGTAAATACCACCCATCGTTTGCACGAAAACTTTCTTTTGTTCCGTATAAATGCGCACAATGTCCCCACAGTTAATAAATTCAACACCTCTATGTGATAAAACCGATAATGTATTCATTTCAGCGGAAGCGATATACTGCATGAGATTTTCTATTTTATCGGTCATCTTATCAGTATGAATAGTCACTTTAGGCTCTTTGCATGCCGGGTCAATCGACACTTCTACCTTCATATCATCACAGTCCTTTCATTCGTTTTCACTATAAAATTTTTATGTAGTTATGTAAATGGAATTTCGACGACTGGTCGTTTATACGGGATAAATGGTTGGCCCCCCCCCTCTCAAAGGAGGCAGCAGTTTTTCTAAATGAAGAAAAAAAATTGCCTACCTATCTTTATAACGAGATAAATGTAGCTTTCAAATAAAGTTTGATCATTTTCTAGCTATTAATCTTCTATAATTACAGCCAATCGTCGAAAATCGTTTCAACTAATTAAAAAGCCGCCGAAAATCCGGCGGCTTTTTTATCACTCAATTTTGTATCAATTTTTTCTCATGAATACTCAATTGTAAATCTGCTACATTTTTTATAAATTGTTGATCATGTGAAACAAAAAGAATAGTGCCTTCATATCCAGTAATAAAAGTTTCTAATGCTTCTATAGCATCAATATCTAAGAAATTAGTTGGTTCATCTAACAATAAAATATTATATTCACCTAAGAATAGCAGACATAGTTGGAGTCGAATAGCTTCTCCGCCACTTAAAGACTTTACACTTTTTTGTAAATCTGTACCAACAAACTGCATTGAATGTAAAACACTTCGTACAAATGGTTCATCGTATCCTGAGCGATTTTTTACGAATTGCATAACTGTTGCATCATTCGTGAAATGGTAACTCATTTGCCTGAAGTATCCTATTTTTGCTTTTGGAGAAATTATTAGGCTATAATCCTTCTTTGCAATATAGTCTAGCAATGTACTTTTCCCACTGCCATTGCTACCTGTAATCGCAATTTTTTTACCAAGTGGCAGTTGGAAACTAACATCTTCTAATAATATTTTATTTTCAATTTGAAGTGTCAATCGCTCAACCATAATCGGGAACTTGTTATACAATTCTGTAGCTTTAGATTGGCGGAAAACAATAGGTCTATTTTCTCTTACAGCTTCGACTTCCTGAAGTTTTTCCATTCGATTTTCAATAGCTTTAGCTGCACGTTGCATCGCTTTTGCACTCGTACCTTTGGACTTCGTCATAAACGACTTGTTCGGTAAGGCATTCGCTTCCCTTTTAGACATCCGCCCAGCTTGAGCGACCTTTTGAGCTTTTTTCATTTTTTCTTGTGCTGCTTTTTCGAGCCGCCTCTTTTCTTTCACGAACTGTTCATGGGCTTGCTGTTGTTGCTCACGTTCTAACTGCTTTTGAACCACATATTCACTATAATTCCCTAAATAAACTAGGACCTTGCCTTCATGAATTTCCCAAATTGTCGTGACTAGTTCGTCTAGTACAGCACGGTCATGACTAGTTAATATTAGCGCTCCATAATAATACCGAAGTTCCTCTAATAAAAAGGAAATCCCCTCTTGATCCAAATGCGTTGTCGGCTCATCAATTAGTAATGCATCGTAATAGTTGGTAAACAACTGAGCAAGCTTCATCCTTGTCTGCTCGCCGCCACTTAAATGAACCGAATCTTTTGGTATATCTAATTTTCCAAGTAATACTGGATCGGCTCCAAGTGATGTTGGTGCTTCAAGTTGTTCAAAACATCCGGACTCAACATGACGATACACTTTTCCTTTAGTTGGTTGAACCTTACCTGACAATAAATTTAATAGTGTACTTTTTCCTGCACCATTACTACCAACAATCCCAATACGGTCAAATTGGTGAATGGCTAACCGGTCGATCTTTAAGATTTCCTTATCTAAATAGGCTACTTCAACATTTTCTAATTCAAAACAGATTTTTTCCATATTCGCTACCTCCCGAAATTTTTATCATTTCGTATCGATAGCAAGGATCGATACGAGCTTCTAAACTAAGCTCGTATCAATAAAAAAGTAACATACCCATTCAAAATCCCTCCTACTTTTAAATAAAATAAAAAATCACAGACGTCCTGTCTGTGATTTAGAGTAAATGGAATTGCCCATCTTCATTAAAGTAGAGGCTTGAAGGTAAATGTCACCAAATGAGCCTTCTCTTAGTAAAGGAAAATTACACAAAGATAAAGAAAGGCAGAATAATCCCTTTCTTCAAATTAGATAATTATATTTAAAATGAAGATTACTAAAAAAGGACAGACTTATCCCGTTTACTCTGTGTTATACAAACAGAGTCTTTGACCGTATTGAATTACTGGTTCAAAGTTAGGGACCATAGTCTAGGTATCATTTTTAATAATCCTCCTTACATTTTCAAAGGTACGATATTTATCGTATAGAGACTTTGAGAAAAAGTCAACGGGAAATTACACTTACCCACCTTCATTTAAAGTTTGATTGTATCGCATTTAAAAAGCTATCGTTTTGAATAAAGATTGATCAAAACGATAGCTTTCTTTTATGTATAGTTCATACTAACCTTTCAATTTCCTTTTTCGATACATTTTTAACACTCGGAAATAGTAGGAAATCATACTCTTATTCGATAACATTCATTTCTAATTTTTTCTGTACAGCTTTAATCATTCGAGCAGATCCATAGCAAGTTTCTCCATTTTCCATTAGAATTTCTTTCTTTTTTAAGTCCAGTTCTTGAATATTGTCGATATTTACTACGTAAGAATTATGGCAACGAATGAAGCCTTCATACTCTTTTTCTATGTCTTTCAGCTTCCCATAAAACTCCACTTGACGATTATCCAAATGTAAAACAACTTTATGTAATGGGGAGGATTCAAAAAACATGATATCATCATAGTTGACACTAATAATTTTATCTGCAACTCTTTGAACGAATTTTTTATTGGATGTCTTGTTCATTACTTGCTTTCTTTCATTTGTCACCTTCAAACAGCTAACAATCTTGCTCTGTACAGAATCGACATCATCTTTAATAATAAAATCCATCGCAGCTACTTTATAAATGAAATTTAAATATGTAAGTTCTGAGTGGGTTGTGATAAAAACAATATCACCTATTGGATCAATTTTTCTGATTTCCGCGCCAAGTGTGATACCATTCATCTCATGATTCAAGTCGATATCAAGAAAATATAAACCAGGTCGATTACTCTCCTTTATATAGGCTAATATTTCTTCTGGATCTGCAGTTGTTAGTACCAGTTGCATATCAAGGTTTTCAATCATTATGTAATTTGAAACATACCTGTCTATCTTTTCTCTTTGTTCCTTTTGATCTTCACAAATAAAAACATCAATCATCTCAATCCCTCACTTTAAAATTACAATTTCCTGCTTAAAAAATTCATCCTCTATAACTGTATCCAACTGTGTGTTATTTTCTTGATCAACCATTTTCTTCAGGCTAGTCAGCCCCAAGCCTCGATTTTCTCCTTTTGTTGAGAAACCTTTTTCGAAATATTGAAAGAGCTTATGTCCAGTATCTCTAAACGTATTCCAAACGACAAAGGACACGGATTGTTCAAACTCCACAAACCCCACTCGAACCGTACCTTTTTCTACTTCTTCTGCTGCTTCAATGGCATTATCTAAAATAATTCCAATACAGCGGCACAACAGTACACTATCCATATTAAGATAATGAATTTCGTTAGGACATTCAAAAACCACATCTATCCCCTTTTCCTGTGCTGTAATCAGTTTGGAGGATACCAACCCTTTTACTTCTGGGATTTTAATTTGAGACAATCCCCTCATTTTAAAATCATTGTCACGAATCTTTTGACTGACGCGCATAATATTGTCATTAAAATAGCTTTCTAAAGCAGTCATGTCACGATTAGTGATATATTCTGACATAGAAGACAAAATATTGATGTAATCATGGCGGAAAGTTCGCATTTCATTATAGTTTTTTTCCAGCTGTTCGGTATACATTTGTAGACTGTTTAGCTCAATTTCCTTTTCCCTCATCTCAAACTGCTTTCTAAAGGTATATACTAGAAACGACAAACTAACAGCAAAAATAATAAAATAGATTAATAAGTACATCGTATTCATCAATACCAGCTTATTTTGATTTCCTGTTAATCGTACATAAACAATCATTGTAAAATAAATCGCATATGTAAAAAGACCGAAGAAAGCCGCAATTCGCGTTAATTTCTTATCATCTGCATCCTTCTCAAAAATTCGGATAGTTACTTTTTTCCAAAAGGCTATAAATATAAAGCCAATAATCAGTGTAATAAAGTGATGAAGTAATGTCGCTGAAAAAATGATTCCGTTCGTTTCTATAAAGGTAGTACTAATCCCAAAGATTTTTACCATAATGAAAGATGTTATATGATCAATTAGAATCATAGCAATCATTATTGTTGATGCGTAGTACAATGCAGGTATCCACTTTAGAGATGTATACTTAAACATAGCAAGAACAAACGCAAATATTAATAACGAACCAAAAATATCTAAATACGAATATAGCCATGCCATAATTAAACTAAACAATATGGCCGCAATAATATATTCCTTTCGAAAAAAACGTTTACCTATAATGAAACTTACCAAAATACAATAAAATAAAACCTGAATGAATGCTAATATAGCCACTCACTGACCCTCATTTCTATATAGTAACTCCACTGTATAGTATACTATAGATAAGTAAATAAAAGGAATCAGAGAAGGCGTGTTAGCGGAAGATAGGTAATTAAAAGAAAGACAAAACAGACCAAAATTCAAGCTTATATTCCAGCTCTTATAAAGCTCGTTCAAAAAATTCATTTAAAACAACAGCTCATTATCAAAATGACGTAGCAGACAATGTCTACTTATAACGATTCTCACCAAATCGTTGGAACTCATTAAAATCTTTTTTTGAGCTTAATAACAACTAATGAAATAATTAAAAGAAACGATGTGTACCCGATTGAAATCAGCATATCTTGATTGAATTCAAATGTCTGATTCCAAATTGAAATATACATGTTATTTAAATGATAGAACGGATTCACATAGGATGCATATTTCACAAAATTCGGAAGACTCTCCACAGGTACAGAAAAGCCGCCAGTGAACATAACAATTTGAAACAAAACAATAGACATAATTAGTGCTGTTTTTACTTCCTTGAAGTTCGAATAAATCGCATGAGAATAAACTAACATTATCGCATTAATAAGCAACAAACTTAAATATGAAACTAAGAAATTAACAATAGAAAGTTGCAAATCATAAATAAGTATGCCAATCAATGTTATTAAGACAAATCCTGCAGTTGCAATAATAAATGACTTGGCTATACTGGACATCAGCAAAATTTTATCCGTTATAGGCGTAATGAAAAGTCTTTTTTCAATTCCTTCTGCGCGATTCATTACCTGATCAAAACCAAAGGCAAAAAATACTACTGAAAAACTAATTAGGACAATAAACGATGGTGTATACATTTGAACATAATTCATTCCTCCGCTATAGGTTGCATTACTGAACATTTGTCCCATTAAAATATATGTTACTGGCGGTACAACAACTGTGAAAACTAAATAAAATAACTCTCTAAAAAACATGATTAAGTCATATTTAATTTGTGTTAATAACATCTTTTCGCCCCCTTATTTAGAAATTTTATCAAGATAAAAGCTATTAATAGACTTATAACCTGATTTCAGTATATTTTCTGGCGTATCATATACTTCGGTTACACCGTCGTTAATGAATAGAACTCTATCACAGTAGAGTTCTATTTCATCCATGTAATGAGTCGATAAAATCACTGTACTGTCATTTTTTTTTATATATCCTGTGATACTTTCCCATAATACGTTCCGCATATGAGGATCCAGACCGGTAGTCGGTTCATCCAAAATAATCAAACGCGGTTTTGAAGAAAATGCAATTGCTAGGCTAACCTTTTGCTTCCAGCCTCCAGATAAATTATCAAAAAACGTATTTAGATGCTCCTGCAATTCAAACCCTTCGATAATTTCATTTAAATCTACTTTGCTACCATAATAGGCACGAAAAAGATCTAATAATTCTTTTACTTTTAATTTTTTATAAAACTGTGTAGGCTGAAGTACAGCAGATATATTACTTTTGATTTCTTCCAGCTTAGCTTGATCAACTTCCTTCAAGTTATTACCAAAAATAGCTACCTTGCCGTCATTATAATCTTTGATCGTCATTAATATTTCCAAGAATGTCGATTTCCCAGCGCCATTTTTACCGATAACACCAATAATTTCTCCTTTTTTAGCAGTAAAGTCTATTCCTTTCAGAACAGCTTTTTTCCCATAGTTCTTTGTTAATTTTTCTACCTTTACATTGTAATCCTGCATGGTTCATCCTCCTTATTTACATACATACTATAACTCGAGAACTCCACTGTTTTTCATTCCATGCATACAAAATGCTCCTCTATACTTAGATGTCCGAAGTATTTGATTTAGGTGTTCTATTTTTATTCCTAACTGTCAACAAGATTCCCTGTGTCAGCACTTGTTTTACAAGTTCAGCTGATGTACCAGGCAGACCGCTTCATGATTAGCAAATTACCTTCTCCTTTAGGTGTTCTATGAAACTCAATATACCCCTACTTTTCAACAAGCACGTTATGAAGGGATACTTCACGCTTCTGTCAGACCTCCCCAGCTAAGCACATACACTTTCACACCACCTATCCACCTTATTTATCCGATACGGTCTTCAAAAGAAAGCGCTTTGTTTTATTGCGCAAACTCAATCGGATCTAGCTTTATATGTAGTAATTTTCCTTGGGCAGGTGTATTTCTTCCTTCAGAGATTGGAATCTGCACCCTAGAGTTCATGCGCAAGCTACCCACACCACTAAAAAAAGCACCAGCAAGATGCTGATACTTTAGGTCTGTTAAATGCATAATCAAATGTTTTTTATTAAATTGATAGAAATTCATGCTGTCTATCTGTTTTAAAATCGTTTAACGAGCGGACCTTCCTAACTATGAAACATCCTGAAGTTTAACTACGGCATATAATCCGTACCCACTTTATAATCGTGCCTGATTATGAAAGTAGGGATTTGTCATATTGAGAGCTCGAATGGAAAATATAATTCGAAAACAATTTTTTTACGGCTCAAACCCAGCCTGGCTCACATAAACGTGATTTTCCGGAAAGGTTTCAATGAATCGGTTATATACTTTATTAATTACATGTGGTCCATACCATTCTTCTAAACCAAGTTGGGCATATTTTTTCTCAATACCTAGTTTTCTTGTTCGTTTTCCACCACTGCCATCGCCCATGAAGTAGTCATCCATACAAATCCGATCGACGAATGGCTTCAATTTTATAGGGAAACATTCCCTACTCGGTAAGATAGGGGCTATAGCAACTTGGGTGGGTATTTCAGCAGTTGCTAATTGTTCCAATGTCTTAAAGCGCGCCTGGATTGGAGGGGCCTTTGGCGTAAAATGTTTACGGATTGTTTCCGAATCTGTCTCAATAGTCATACTTACTCGAACTTTATCTTTAAAAAGTTGCAGCAAATCGATATCTCGACTTACAAGTGGGCTTCTAGTTTGTACTAATAGGAAGTCAGGAGGATCTTCTACCATCACTTCTAGTAAAGATCGCGTCACCTTTTCCTTATGCTCTATTGGTTGATACGGGTCTGTACTTGATGACATAAAAATGGTTACATTCCCTTTGGCTTTGGCGCGACGAAGCTCCTTTTTTAATAAATTCGCAGCTCCGTTTTTAACATCGACCCAATTTCCCCATTCCCCTTCTCGAAAAAGAGATACAGGCATTTCGCGTACATAACAATAGGAACACCCAAAAGAACAGCCTGTATATGGATTTAGTGAATGCGTATATCCAGAAAGAAAGCCAGTCCCTTTATTCAGAATGGTTTTCGGATTTTTATAAAAAAATTCATTTTTCATGACGGCCCCCCACTCATTGTATGGCAATAATTACTCATTGCCTTAATGAAGCTTGCTTTTCTAGATCCAGTAGCAATGTCTTCATTTCTAATCCACCCCGATAGCCAGTTAATGAGCCATTCTTCCCTATTACACGATGGCACGGTACAGTAATTAATATCGGATTAGCCCCAATAGCCGCTCCTATAGCACGAACAGCTGCTGGTTTATTTATATCATTTGCAATGTCGGAATAGGATTTCGTCTGTCCATAAGGAATTCCACAAAGTGCATTCCAGACTGCTAGCTGAAATTGCGTACCTACGTACTCAAATGGAACAGTAAAGGTTTTCCGCTTCCCTTCTAGGTACTGAGTGATTTCAGCGACATACGGTTCCAGCTTTTCATCATCTTCAACAAGAGGACTTGCTGGAAAGTGTTTCTTAGCCCATTCGAACAATTCCTCGAATGGTTTGTTCTGTGAACCCACAAACACAAGCCCCTTAGAAGTTGAAGCAATATAAAAATTCCAATCCTTAAACTTTAGTAAAGACCAATAAAGGGTTGGTTTATTCTTTGTTCCCATTGTACTTTTCCTCCATTTTACTCATTTGACGAAATTGCGTTGGCGTCTGTCCAGTTTTCTTTTTAAACAAAGTAATAAAATAAGGTGTGTTAGCCATACCTACACATAAAGCGATATCTCCAATCGCTTTATGTGTTTGAATCAAATACTTTTTAGCCGCGTGTACTCTAACTTGTTGTATATACTCAATCGGCGTAATGCCTTTAATCTTTTTAAATGTTCGATGCATATGATATGGACTCCCGTGACATATATTTGCTAACGATTCTAGCGTTATTTTTTCTGTGAAATTTTTATCAATGTATTCAGTAATTAAATCAACCCACTCGTTATCTGGCAGATTTTCATTAGTTGGCTTACAACGTTTACAAGGACGAAAATTTGCACGGAGAGCTTGTTCTGCGTTTGGAAAAATGCATACATTTTCTTTTTTCGGAACGCGAGATTTACAGGATGGTTTACAAAATATCCCCGTCGACTTTACAGCGTAGAAAAATTGATTATTGAACGCTGCATCATTATTTATAATTGCTTGCCACTTTTCATTTGTTATCATTTCTACATCATTTAAAATTCTATGTCCGTTATTAATACTATCCGGCATTGACCTCACCTCTCCTTACAATATACTCCCTATAATTTCAGAATGTATAGTTCTGGGAATGAAACAGCAATATATTGAAGTTTATTTTTTATCCCGCATTAACGGGCTGTAAGACTCCAACCTCAAAACGTTGAGAAATCGGAGAAGTTTAGGTGGGAGATGAACAGCCCCTTAAAAGCCCAATTGGTTTAACTAACGATCAGTGGGGGATGAAGAATACCCGATTGATCAAAGTTTCACTTTATTTAGAATCGTGAAAAATAATTCCAAGACCGTATCGTTCTCCAGCAGTAACCGTGCTTACTCCATGACGAACCGTATGTTTATAATATCCTTTTTTACCTTGAACAGGTCTATAGTTAGTAGGAAAAATCAGCGCACTGCCTTGTTCTAAAGTAATGACATGTCCCCTACTCTGAGCACGAGGAATTTGTTCCACTAATAGAGATTCTCCACCGCAGAAGTCTTTTTCACGTTGATTTAATACAAATACTACTTGAAACGGGAAAAATATGTCTCCATATAAATCTCGATGCAAACAATTAAATCCGCCTGTTTCATACTTTAATAGTAAAGGTGTCGGTCTAGTTTGTTCATATTCTACACAGGTGTTCAAAAAATCTTGAAAATGCTCTGGAAACTGTTCTGTTTTCTTTAAATAACCTAACCATCGATTAGCTGTTTTGGCCAACTCTACATAAAAGGACTCTCTTAAACTTTGGATGATTTCAGGTAATGGATAGGAAAAATATTTGTACTCCCCATTCCCAAAGCGATATCTCGTCATATTGATTGTCGTTCTGTATGGCTCTTCTTCACAATACAATTTTTTGAAAAATTCACATTCCTCTTTTGTTAAAATCACTGGTAACTTTGCGAATCCTTGCTCATCTAATTCATGTTGAATCGAATCCCAATTTAAGCTCTCGACACGTGTTTTTATATTTTGGACCATTTTTATCAACTCCTATTTTGCATTCTTGATAAGTAACACTATAACCTCATAAATAAAAAAAAATAAGGAGTTTAGAATGTAATAGCAAGATAACAAAATTAGGTAAGATTATTATGTGATAAAGTAAAATTACAGTCAGTGTAAGTCTTCTATAGTATAAAAAATCGGAATAATGATGAGGAGAATGAAAAGTGATATGGCATGAAGTCAATGATGATATTGTAATTGCATTACCTGAAAACTTCGACATGAATGCAAACCTAGGCTATTTAACAAGGGAAAAAAATGAATGCATGTATGAAATAGAGAACAATACCATTACAAAAGTTATAGCCATTGGGGAAATTCGGTCCTTAGTACAGGTAAGTGTACTCAATAATAAACAAATGGTTGTTCAATTCGTAAATAATACGCGACCTATTGAAAAGTTGAAACGGGAAGAGATTGTAAAATACATTTATGAATGGTTTGATCTTGATAAAGATTTAACGCCATTTTATGAAATGGCAAAAGCAGACCCATTACTTAAAATACCTGCCCAAAAATTTTATGGATTGCGAGTTATCGGCATTCCCGATTTATTTGAAGCTTTATGTTGGGGAGTGTTAGGGCAACAAATTAACTTAGCCTTCGCGTACTCCTTAAAGAAGCAATTTGTAGAAAGATTTGGCGATTCCATCGAATGGAATGGTAAAAAGTATTGGGTGTTCCCACCGTACGAACGAATTGCACAGTTAACACCTACCGACCTAGCAGATATTAAAATGACGGAAAAAAAAAGTGAATATATTATTGGAATTGCTAAATTAATGGCAAGTGGAGAATTAACGAGGGAAAAATTAATGAAAATGAACTTTAAAGATGCTGAAAAAAACTTAATTAAAATAAGAGGAATCGGTCCTTGGACAGCCAATTATGTTTTAATGCGCTGCCTCAGGTTCCAGACAGCTTTTCCAATTGATGATGTAGGTCTTATTAATTCAATAAAAATATTACGTAATATGGACCGAAAGCCTTCGAAAGATGAAATCTTAGAATTATCGCTTCCATGGGAAAACTGGGAATCATACGCTACCTTTTATTTATGGCGTGTCCTTTACTGAACCTTAATTTTAAACCAAGGCGGATAATCTGCCCCACCGCCAGTTCCTTGCCCCTCTTTAATCCAGCTCAACACAAAAACACCCCTTTAGATAATTATATCCAAAGGGGCAAAGCTTCGCGAGTTTATTTTAAACACCGCATCTTTTTTATAAACGGTTTATAGGCCACATTTTAACTGTGCTGCACAGTTTGTACATGTATTACAGCCACCAATTTCTTCTACAGTTCCTTTACGGCATACAGGACAAGTATTCCCAACATCCGAACCAATAACTGTTGTCGATTCTAATGCTTGAATCGTATCTACTAATACAACTGGACGCTTCGTTGGTACTTCTACTAATTCTTCCTCAAATGATAGTTGATCCATATCATTTTCTTCAGCCTTTAGTGTCAGTACTTGTGAATCACGGCTACCATCTACATAGACCGTACCACCTTTAGCGCCACCTTTATATAAACGCTCGTATACTTTTTCAACTTGTTGTACTGTATAACCTTTTGGTGCGTTTACAGTTTTTGAAATAGATGAATCAATCCATTTTTGGATGATACATTGTACATCGGCATGTGCTTCTGGTTTTAACTCCATCGCTGTAACAAACCAATCAGGAAGATTATTCTCATCTGCTTCCGGATGACGTTCTAAATATTCTTGTACGATTTCTGCTTTTACCTCGATAAATTTACCTAGGCGACCAGAACGGTAATATGTGAATGAGAAGTATGGCTCAAGACCCGTTGCCACGCCAACCATCGTACCAGTCGAACCAGTTGGAGCTACTGTTAGTAAATGTGAGTTGCGAATACCTGTTGCTAAAATTTGCTCTTTAATGTGTGCAGGCATTTTTTGCATAAAGCCTGTTTCAGTAAATGCTTTACGTAAACGTGCTGTCTCTTCCTCAGTTGCTCCTACAAGGAATGGGAAGCTGCCGCGTTCTTTCGCAAGTTCTGTTGACGTCTCATACGCAGTTTCAGCAATCGTCTTAAAGATTTCATCGACTAGCTCATTACCAGCTTCTGAGCCATATTCTTTCTCACAATAAATTAGTAAGTCCGCTAAGCCCATTACGCCTAAGCCAACACGACGCTCACCTAAAGCTTGTACACGGTTTTCTTCTAAGAAGTATGGTGTTGCATCAATTACATTATCCTGCATACGAACACCAACACGAACTGTTTCACGTAGTGCTTCGAAATCAATTGTTTGATCTTCTTTATTTGCAAACTGCGCTAAGTTCACAGCTGCTAAGTTACACACAGAATATGGTGCAAGTGGTTGTTCCCCACATGGATTTGTCGCTACAACGCTTTGACCATAAGCTTTTGCGTTTGTCATTTCATTGGCGTTGTCGATGAAGAAAATACCTGGCTCTGCAGAGTACGTTGCACAAACGTTGATTAAATTCCATAATTCCTTCGCTTTAATCGTGCGGTAAGTGCGTACTTTATAGCCCATTTTCTCCCATTCACGCACATCTCCAACTTTATGCCATTCACTGTTGTAAATAGCCATCTCTTCTTTTGTATATTCTTCAACAGCTGGGAAACGAAGCTCAAAGTCAGCGTCATTTTCTACAGCTTGCATAAATTCTTTTGTTAATGTTACAGAAATATTTGCACCCGTTAAAAACTCTTGATTGTGAACAGTATAAGTACCACCATCACGAAGCTTGTTTTCCGCTTCACGAATAATAGCCGTATCAAAACCACCTAAACCTTCGATACCTTTATAGTTAACAATACCTTGGTACATAGCTTCCTCTTGAGTTGAAAGAGGTTTAAAGTTTAATTTTTCTTTTGCTAGACGAATAATCGTTTTATCCGTTGTATTTTCGATTAGGTATCGTAGAATACGTGGATTTTGCATTTTTGAAATAATAAATTCCACAATATCAGGATGCCAATCTGCCAGCATAATCATTTGTGCCAATTTCTTACGCGGGTTCGCTACACCCACTCTCTATGTCACCATAGAAGTTGAGACCATATCTTACATCTATTAGATGTCCTCGCACTTCGGAGTGGCTTCACTCCTACTCTACTCACTTCCGCTAACTTAGCGTGCTTTCGATGGTCGTTGAACCTTCCCCTTTGGAAGAGGCTTGGCTGCTGATTGTCTTTATCCCACTGCTATTTTCAAGCATTCACGCTTACCGTTTCCAGTTACGTTGTAGCTAGCAGTGCATTTATAATGCGTTGTTTAACATTTTCAAAAACAAGTTTGTGGCCGTTTCGCATCATAAACATCCATCATTCCCACCTCGATTAAAGTGACAATATTTCCGTTAAAGAGTTCCCAGCAATTCACGAGGTTTGTTTACGCAGAAGCACCTAGATTATGTTTACCTCTGCGGCTACCACCTTGTTCAACAAGATGAGTCAGCTTTGCAATATCATCTAACCATGATACAGAGCCAGATGATTTACCATTTACACCACGTGCTAAAGTGTTACGCGGACGCAATGTTGAACCATTTGTCCCTACACCACCACCACGGCTCATAATTTCCATTACTTGCTTACGATGATCACTGATTCCTTCACGTGAATCTGCTACAAATGGCATTACATAACAGTTGAAGAAGGTTACATCTGTTTCAGAACCTGCTCCGTATATAACTCGTCCAGCTGGAATGAATTTTAATGATACTAACTGCTCATAAAACTTCTCAAACCATTCTTGGCGTTTCTCTTGTGTTTTTTCAACAGAAGCAAGCCCTGTTGCATTTCGTTTTGCGATTTGTTCATAAAATATTTCAAGAGGCTTTTCTAGCACGTCAATTGAACGCGTAATCACACCCGTTTCTTGCTCTTTTGGATCATCTAATGCACTACGGTAATCTTCCTCAATCAAAATATCTGCTGTTTTTGTAGACATATCAAGCTTTTGAATTGTCCCTAAACCACGTGCAGGGAATTTTGGATCTGCCTTCACTGTTAATACGACGAAATCACCAGCTTTTAATGTTTTCTTCTCCGTATCCTTAAACGAGTAGCGATCGATCATCACAAGTCTTGATACACCTTTATGCTTAATGTGCATATCAGGCGTTACAGGATGCACCTGTGGAAATTGTTCAATATCTTTGTTTAACTGTTCAAATTTGTTTACTTCGGGTTGATGATTTGTGAGTACCATCGTTTTGCCTCCCTTATTTTCTGCTTTACAAATATAAATACACAATATCATGTGTCGTTAAACACTACATATTGTGTATATGTCTTAAAAAAAGATACTATATATAGTTTTTTAATTCAACTCTTGCAATTTCGAACGGAATGCTAACTGCTTGTTACTACAAGGGTTGAACGCTAAAAAAATATTTTTCTTATACCATTTTTTATTTTTTGAAGTTCCAATCATCACATGCATATTTTTTTTCTTCTAGTGCATGTACATATTCTAATTGCTCCTCAGAAAGTGTAAATGGTTTTAAATCAATTTGCAACGATTTTGCAAAACCATCTCTAAAAGCTGTCACACATTGTTCAATAGTCACAGGTTCTTTAACAAGGTTATTGATAGCAACCGCTTTCTCTGGCATCTTTCTACGCATACGGTCCTTTGCCTCTTCACTTGAAAATTTGAAGACAGACAATAATTTTTCTTGATCTAAATCAAGTAAAATAGCTCCGTGCTGTAAAATAACACCTTTTTGACGAGTTTGTGCACTACCTGCTACTTTTTTACCTTCTACAACAAGCTCATACCAGCTTGGCGCATCAAAGCAAACTGCGCTTTTTGGTTTCTTTAAGTCTGCTCTTTGTTCTTCTGTATCAGGTACACTAAAATAAGCATCCATACCTAGATTATGAAAACCTTGCAATATACCTTCACTTAACACTCTATATGCCTCTGTCACTGATTCAGGCATATCTGGATAGCTTTCTGAAACAATGACGCTATACGTCAACTCATGTTCATGTAAAACGGCTCTACCACCTGTTGGACGACGAACAAAGCCTAGTCCTTGTTCTTTTACCGCTTCTAGATTAATATCTCTTTTCGCTTGTTGAAAATAGCCAATCGAAAGAGTTGCTGGCTCCCATTCATAAAAACGAATGACTGGTGGGATTATACCTTCACTATGCCAATCAAGTAATGCCTCATCTAAAGCCATATTAAAAGAAGGGCTGCATTTCCCTGAATTTAAAAAATACCATGTTGTCATATTTTCATCTCCTAAAAATATTAAATTAAACTTTGCGAATGTATGCAAAAATAAGTCTCATCACAATTACGTGAGGTAGATTTCCATTCTGGCTGTGCGCTTTCTTGGTTGCGTCCGATGAGCCCAAAGGTTTCTCTCAGCCTCATTTTAACACTCTGCGTTTAGTTCTATTCTTTATAAAAGTATCCCCCACCCTAATCCAAGAATATGGTGGAATGGTTCTGTGACAGTTCACTAATATAATCCGTATTAATAAAGATAGATTCATTCTAGCCACAATCTAATTAATTTTATCAAACTCATTGGACTATCGCTAGCGCATCTTTTATAATAATAAAGAAGATAGAAAGGGGTAAGAAATTTTGTTAAACATACTTATCACAATCGGTGTTATTTTAGTAGTCGTAATTGCATATATCGGCATCAATGCCCTACGATTAAAAAAAGCCGTAACAAACCTAACACAAGAACAATTTATTGAAGGCTATCGTAAAGCGCAGCTTATCGACGTACGTGAGCAAAAAGAATTTGATGCAGGTCACATTCTTGGTGCACGTAATGTTCCTTCAACAACTCTACGTCAACGTCACAAAGAAATCCGCCCAGATTTACCAGTATATTTATACTGTCAAAATACAGGCCGTAGCGCACGTGCTGCTCTATTTCTTAAAAAACGTGGCTACAACCAAATTTACCAGCTTCAAGGCGGCTTCCGTACTTGGACAGGTAAAATAAAGTCTAAAAAATAATTTCAAAAAATCGTTAAGGCATAAGTGACTACTAGAAATAAATATACTCGCGAAATCTAAGGTGATTTATTTATATATACCTATCTCACTTTGTTTTAAACAGGAAGAAACCATCTCAAATGACTATGAGATGGTTTCCTTTTTGCAAAAAATTCTGAGTTTCTACTATATTATATTTATTGTTTAACGTCTGACAACTTACTGAACAGAAACAAGTAGAGTGTGAGGCAATATACTGCTCACATCACTTTCAACTTCCTTTATTAAAATTCTAGCTGCTTCCCTCACTCATCCCTCGCCTTGTTTAATCCTTTATACTAACCATTAAACATTATCCATATTTTAACGTATGTCTAAAAATACTATGTTTAGTATAATTTTCACCTAGACGAACTCCAATCTTCTTTTTTTCTGAAAAAGACTGAAATTTACCCTTGAATATTTATGGTAGCACTGATAGGATGTATAATATCTTAAAATAATGTCATCAAGACATACAATACAAGCTATGAATGCTATGGATAAAACTATAGCAGGAGCAGTTCTGGAGAGAGCGCATTTTGCGACGCCGAAGGGTTCACTATCTCAGGCAAAAGGACAGAAGAGTAATATTAACTTTCATCATGAAAGCTATACCATACGAATGTTTTCTTTTTTTTACATACAACATTCGCAATCGGTATTTGTTTGTTATTCTGTCGTTTACGAGACTAGTGTCACTACTAGTCTCTTTTTTATTTCCAGTCATAGTTTTTACGTATCTTTGAGGGGGAGCAACGTGGAACAACAACAACATCAATTAAAACGTGAATTAAAAAATCGCCATGTGCAGCTCATTGCGATTGGCGGAACAATCGGTACTGGTTTATTTTTAGGCTCCGGAAAAGCCATTGCTTTAGCAGGACCTTCCATCATCTTCGCCTATCTAATAGTCGGAACCGCCTTATTTTTCGTCATGCGGGCTTTAGGTGAACTGTTATTATCGAATGCTGGCTATACATCCTTTACTGATTTTGCATCCGAATACATAGGACCTTGGGCAGGTTACATTACCGGCTGGACATACTGGTTCTGCTGGATTATGACTGCTATGGCAGATATTATTGCTGTCGGTGTTTATGTACAATATTGGTTTGATATACCACAATGGGTGCCTGCAATTGGCTGTTTAGTCCTGTTGCTAATGTTGAATCTATTAACTGTAAAACTATTTGGCGAACTAGAATTTTGGTTTGCACTAATAAAAGTCATTACTATTGTAGTACTGATTGCGATCGGACTATTCATGTTATTTACAGGCTTTCAAACAAGCGCTGGCACAGTTTCTGTTGAAAATCTTTGGGCATATGGCGGGTTATTCCCGAATGGCCTACATGGGTTCCTAATGGCATTCCAAATGGTAGTTTTCGCTTTTGTTGGTGTCGAGCTAGTAGGGGTTTCTGCTGCTGAAACCGCCGATCCTAAAAAAAATATTCCTTCTGCCATTAACAAAATTCCAATACGCATTTTGTTATTCTACGTAGGGGCGCTATTTGTTATTTTATGCATTAATCCTTGGCATGAAATGTCTGCCTCTAGTAGTCCATTTGTACAAGTATTTACACTAGCCGGTATTCCAATTGCTGCAGGGATTATTAATTTTGTCGTTCTAACATCTGCTGCTTCGGCTGGAAATAGTGGTTTATTTTCTACAAGCCGCATGCTCTTTAATCTTGGAAACAACAAGCAAGCTTCGCCATCGTTTGCAAAGCTCAATAAAAACAGTGTACCAAGCAACGCACTTATTGTGTCGGCAATTGTAGTATCTGTTGGTGCATTACTAAGTAAATTAATGCCTGAAAACGCCTTTAGTGTTGTGACAACGATTAGTGCCATTTGCTTTATCTGGGTGTGGAGTATTATATTAATCTCTCATATCATCTATAAACGTAAAAATCGTGCACTTCATGAAGCATCAATTTTCAAGGCACCTTTCACTCCGTTCGTGAACTATTTAGTACTTGCCTTCTTTGCATTTTTATTAGTAGTGATGTTCATTTCAGAAGCAACTCGTACCGCATTACTATTGACACCAATTTGGTTTATATTGCTGTTGATTCTTTATAAGAAAAAAAGAAAGTAATACGCTAAATTATATTGTCCTAGATAGTGACACTTTAAGCAAAGTGAAGCTATTCAGGGCTTTTTTATTACAAATTAACGGTATACTCTTGGCGGAGCGGATGTTTAGAAATCCGCTAAAAGAAGTAAAAAAAGATGACTCCATATAGAAATCATCTTTCTTTATTTGATTAAAAAATATTCATATTCCATTCGGTAGCGATATGCTTAAGTAAATTCACGCCAGCTACGCTGTTCCCGATGTTATCAATTGCTGGTCCATATATGCCAATACCGCACCCAGCAGGGAAAGGTGAATCTAAGCCTGCATGACTTGGCACAGCCGCCAAAATCGCTCCGGAAACACCACTTTTAGCGGGTAACCCAATAAATGCAGCAAATTTACCAGAAGCATTATACATACCACAAGTAACCATCAATGCTTTTGCTAATTTTGCTACTTGCTTAGGAAAAAGTTGTGTTTTTGTTAGAGGATGATAGCCATCATTGGCGATTACTAAACCAATCATCGCTAAATCTGAAACATTTACTTCAATCGCACATTGTTTTAAATAAACTTCCAATGCTTCCTCTACAGGACAGTCTAAAAAGCCAGAATCCATTAAATAATAGGCTAATGACCGATTTCGATTTGCCGTTTGCCACTCAGATTGATAAACCTCTTCATTCACCTTTAATTTCTTGCCAATCATTTGCTCTAAAAAACAAAGGATTTTTGAAACCTTCTCTTGCGGAGAGTTTCCGTCAAGCATAGAGGATACTGTAATGGCTCCAGCATTAATCATTGGGTTAAAAGGTTTTCCAGGCTGATGGCTTTCTAGACGAATGATTGAATTGAAGGTGTCACCTGTAGGTTCAACATCAACTCGTTCTAAAACATAAGGTAATCCTCGTTCCATACACGCTAAAATAAATGTAACGACCTTTGAAACACTTTGCAGCGTAAATAGTTCAGTTGTCTCTCCGGCTTTCATTTCGTCATTATTAGTACCGATAATCGATATCGCTAATTGGTTTGGATCTTTTTCAGCTAAAGCAGGAATATAACTTGCGCATTGCCCATCTTTAGCAAAAGGACGAAACTGTTCCACCCATTCTGCCGCAAGTTGATTATTTTTATAATTGTTATGTTCTGTCGGCATTTTGTAATCTCCTTTCAAAAAACGGCATTTTACGCCATAACTACTCAATAAGTACACTTAACTAAGAAAAAACTTAATATTAGGCAAAAACAGAGCCTCCATAGTTTACCCTATGAAGACTCTTTTTGGTATAACTTTTTTAAAATTTTGGAGGCATTGTACCTTCTGGAATTAGTGAAACATAAGTCTCCCCGTCTAGACGTTCTTTCCATTCTTTTTTAGCTTCTTCAATAAGTGATGGATTATCAATTAGATCGACAGCAGTGCAAGCCATTATTTTTGCTGCCTGTAACATCCCCTTATGTGCTATTGGCATAACACCCTGTGATACAACCTGCCAAGTATGAAGTGGTGTACCTAGTGCCATACATACAGTTGTACATTGGACAGTTGGGACATTCCAGCTTACATCTCCAACGTCCGTTGATCCACCTAATATAAATTCAGGTAGGACACTTGGGATGTGGTCAGCAATAGCTTTACCTTGTAACTGCACAGCATCATCTTTTTTTAGACCTACTAATGCTGATGCCTGAATTTCAGGCGTAAATGTATTAAAAATAGCTTGGGCATGCTGTTCATCTTCTCTTGTATAAGTAGGCATTCCTAGATCAATTATTTGTTTTTGCATCGCATCATAAAGTGTTTTATTTGGAATAAGATTGGACGCTGCTCCCTCAAAGGCGATTTCTAACGATGTTTCAGTCATCAATGTTGCACCTTTAGCAATATTTTCAACACGTTGATAAATCTCTTGTACTTGATGCTTTTTAGGTGCTCTGATTAAGTATGTCACCGCTGCATACGGTTGAACGACATTTGGAGATGATCCTCCTGTGTTTGTAACCGCATAATGCACACGCGCTTCTGGAATGATATGTTCACGTAAATAGTTTACCCCAACATTCATAAGTTCAACTGCATCTAATGCACTCCGTCCCAAATGGGGCGCTGCTGCTGCATGTGCACTTTTTCCCGTAAACTTAAACGTAACTGCATAGTTTGCTAGGGAGCTGCAAGTCATTACAGTTGTAAAAGTACCAGGGTGCCAAGATATAGCAATATCGACATCATCAAAAATACCAGCCTTCGCCATATAAGCTTTCCCTGAACCATTCTCCTCCGCTGGGCAACCGTAGAAACGAATTGTCGCTGATTGATTATTTTGCTCTAAATAATCTTTCACCGCAACAGCCGCGGAGAACGCTCCTGTACCTAATAAGTTATGCCCACAACCATGGCCACTTCCTCCGTCCTCTAATGGTTCGAAATTAGTAGCTCCTCCTTTTTGACTCAATCCAGGGAGTGCATCATATTCACCGAGAAAGGCAATAACCGGCTTTCCAGATCCATACGTTCCTACTAGTGCTGTATCAAGTCCTGCAATGCCACGTTCTGTTGCAAAGCCCTCTTCTTCTAAAGCTGCCTTCATATATTGAACAGATTTCTTTTCTTGAAAGTGAAGTTCAGGTACTGCCCAAATAGCATCACTTAATTGAATACTAGCATCCCTTTTTGACTCGACTAATGAAGAAATTTTTTCATGTACACTCATCTTTTTATACCCCCTACTATGAATTCAAAAGACTTCCTTTTTGATCATTTAACGTTAAAAGCGAAATAATACAAATAGCCGCAAATCCAATTAACATCCAAAATGCTGCATCGAACGAACCGTTAAAAGCATCTACCATAAAGCCAATTGCCATTGGGGTTACAAATCCAGCTAATTGCCCGCCTGTATTAGCAACCCCCATTGCGGAACCTGTAATAGAAGAAGGTAATTTCTTTAACACAATGGCAGGTAGTAATGTAATAACAAATGCAATAAATAAAGTAACGACCGTTTGATAAGTAATAAACATCGTTACTGACTCTGCTGTAAACATGAAGTACAATAAAATACCAATTAATCCGCATGAAATTGAACCTAAGATTTTGTCCATTCCTCGTGGCAACTTATCAATGAGATAACCACTTCCATAAATACCGATAATAGTAGTGATAGCTGGAATTGTTTGCGCCCAACCAATCGACATTAAATCGAGTCCTCGATTTTTTTGAAGGTATGTTGGAATCCAAGAAACTAATCCCCAGTTCACCGCATAAATACAGAAATAAGCAATCATTAAATTCCACATAAGCGGTGTCTTAAAAAGTTCCTTAAAGTTTACTTTCGTAGAAGTACTTTCTTTACCATTACTACTTTCCACTACTTCCTCTTGTGGAAGTTTGATATATTTCCAATATAAAAATGCAATAATGGCTCCGATTGCACCAATTACAACAAACATCGTACGCCAGCCAATTGTTCCTAATAAATAAGCTGCGAGTAAAGGTACGATTAACGAAACAATACCTCCAGAGGAAAGCATAATTGACATTGCTCGTCCTCGTTCTTCCCTCGGAAAAATCGTTGCAATAATTTTAGAGCTCGATGGTTGGAACCCACCTTCCCCAATACCAAATAAAAATCGAATGATAATCATCGCAACTAAAGACCAAGCTATTGCCGTTAAACCTGTAAATATCGACCACATGATTACTGAAAAAAGTAAGATTTTTTTAGCGCCAAATTTATCAGCCAACCAACCGCCAGGTATTTGCATAATCGCATAGCCTAAAAAGAAAGCGCTTAAAATAATTCCAGTAGAAGAAGCATCTAAATTTAAATCACCCGTAATCGATACTACTGCATAGTTCATGATGTAACGATCTAGATTCCCTAATGACCAACCTAAAAATAAAAGTGCAAGGATTAAATTTCTGGATTTTTTGGTTACTGCATTCGTTGTCATTACTATCCCTCCCATGTTTAAACTGATTTGCTGCAATTGATAGTATTAAAGGAAAAAGACATCCAGTTACTCGAATATTGCGACAACTAAAACTCTTATTCTTCCATCTCGATATCTTTTGCAACTTTTCTATACTTTTTTTCATCTCTCCCTATTTATTAAAATCGGCTCGTGCATATAGCGACATTTTCGTTATATATTCGTATAATAATCGACTTTTTATGAATTGACAATATTATTTTGAAAATTTCTAATAGATAATCGCATAAAAAATGGTGTCAAACATACGTCATAGAAACTTGGAAACCGTTGATTTATCTACACTTTTAAACATTTATCGAAAACAAATAATAACTAAAAAAATTCTGTATTTTTTTAGTTGCGAAAATTTTCGCCAAACAAAAAATGCCCTAATAACCATTCATTGGTTTAGGACATTTTATATTTCATATGCTTGACCTACATCACAAGCTGGTATATTTTTATTGGTCTACCACGTGTATGCTGTAATTCTTCTCCACAAATTTCCGCTAAACCTACACTACATAAATCAGCCACGATGCGCTGTGCATTTCTTTCACTCATTTGAAGCTGTGCGGCTAAATCCTTTGTCGTAAAATGCTTCCAACTCATTTTTTGAACTAGCGCTTGTATTCTTGTATAGTTTTTAATGCTAACATTGCTTTTTTTTAATTTTTCAAGGATGGTAGGATCCTCAGCTCGATAGGAATATGTTAGCTCCTCGCTATTTCCGACAGATTCAATCATTGTACCATCATCTTGAATCATGACAATATCAATCGATTCATGTTCTTTCGTTTGACGTAAAGCCCTATGCGCATTTAATTCGGCATTAAATACCGTTTGTGCAAAGCCTATCCCTGCTGTAACCTTTGCCTCCATTTCAATGGACAGCTGGTACATCTTTTCCTTGATGAATTGAATCTGCCCTTCGATTGCTCCCCTCGTACTGAAAATAGTATATCTCCCATTTCCTTCCTCTATTAAGGAGCCATCAATCTGTTCGCATAATTGCAGTAAGTTTTCCTTCATGCGCAATTCTAAATATTGAATACGATATCCTTGTTTCATTCTTTCCTTCAATGAATCGAATTCTTTTATTTCGAGCATGACAGCACCTATTTGCGTTTCTTTATAATACGAAGTTTTAATTTTTTCGGTAAATAGCTGAACGGTATGGTAAATTTCTGTTTTTGTAGGCGACACCCAATAAGAGGGAACCCCTCTCTTTTTCAGCTCTTCATCGACAGATGGGTAACATGTGATCGCAAAATCGATTTTCCCCTCCAGCCATAGGTCATAATGGAAATCAAATAATTCTTTCGGATCAATGGCCACATCAAATTCCTTTACATACATGTTCCTTACATTTTTCTCGATCTCTGCTACCCCTTCTAACAACATTTGTGCAGGTGATGGAATAATATCAATACTAACATTTTCAATAACTTTCCCTATTTTATAGGACTGCTCAAAAAAGCCTTTGTAAATAGCTGCCTCAGAAAAGATGATATGTGCCAGCTTATCCTGTGAGACACTTGTCTGACTAGCAATTTTAAAAGGTATGTATCCTGAAAATAGCCAAAAATCAACATCTTGATTGTAGGTTTCCACCAGATGTTTCGTTTCTGTAGCAATCGAATAAATATATGGAATAAATTCCATATCCTCTTCGATTTCATGTGCTAATTCGATAATTTTTTCTACGGATTTTATTGGGCCAACAACACCTATTTTATACATCTTTAGTTCCTACCTTCTATGTCAAACTACTTTTGTTATGACAAAAAATTCTCAATTATTATGCAGATTAACTATAAATAGTATATCTAAGAATTGATATTCTACACAAATAAAAAAGATACATTTAACCAGTACCTTTTTCTACCGAAGAACAATTATATCTATAAAATTAAGGGTGATTTATGTATAATGTATAGATTTTGCGCAAAACGAGAGGTTGATTTCCGTTCCGACCGGGCGCTTTCTGGGGGCGTCCGATCTCCACTCCAATCAAACACTCCACATAGCATGTATATTCTTACATATCACTCTAATTTATATGTTTAGCATTGTATCTAAATAAAAGCTAAACGGCAACGAAAGCGGAGAAAGCAAACTCGACGTCCGCTCATATTAAAGCGAGTAATCCAAGACAGAAATCCCTCTCATTTAAATTGCAGTTTTCCTTGACCATTTTGTTTTCTACAACATGAAAACCCCGAATAATTTCGTTATTCGGGGTTTAGGCTTAAACAGTTTTATAAATCGTTTGCATACATTTTCTTATATAAAATTTCTAATTTTTTTGAGAGCTTACCATAGGCAGTTTGCCAAGTTTTACGAGCCGCTTCATTTTCTCCTGTAGAAGGCACATAAAGAGCATGTACATCAGCTACCTTTTTCAAATCACTCTCGGCCTGAGTTAGCTTAGAATAATTTTTTACGACGCTCTTTTCAGAAGAACTAAGACCATCATATGCTGTTCGGATTTCTTTAACTTTCGTTTCCAAGTCATCAATATATTCACCATTTACAATCAGTGAATTAATGGATTCAACTAATTTCAAAGCACTTTCATTAGACTGTTGTTGACCTTGATCTTTATCAATAATGGATTGTCGTATTTCTGGACTAATTAAACTCATTTGTTTTGAAGTTAGCTTATTAAAAGCTTTAATAACAGTTGTTGGGTTACTAGTAAATGATTTTTCATACGTCTTCATAAATGATTCTACTTTTTTCACATCGGAAACCGCTGTTGTTAAGATCGACGCATTCGTAATACGTTTTTTATCACTAGAGCTTAGCTTTTTATATTGAGTTGAAAGCTCATTAATCTTTTCTATTGATACAGTATACGAATCATTTGAGACAATTTTTGCAATTTCATTATTCAACGTTGTGATATCTGGTGCATTACCGTCTTCTAGTCGATTATTGAGCAAATCTTCATATTGCTGTTTAGCTAAATGTTGTTGATTTGCTGGTAGCTTGGCATATGCAGTTTGAACGGTTTGAATTTTTTTTGCTTGTTTCGTTGCATCGGTTTCTTGTCGTGCAGTTTGCACTTTTTTATGGAATGACTTAACACCAGAAAGGTCTTTACTCGCAGCTGTTAATAAATAATAGTTTGTTACATATTTTCGTCCACCTGAAGATAGGTTTTTATATTTTGTTGTTGCTGCATTTACAGCACTTTCGAATTGTGTAAATGTATATTTCGTTACATTAGCAAGCTTCTCAACTTCGGCTTTTAAAGCTAATGCAGCCGCTTTATCAGCAGGTTCCTTACCATTTAAATCAACTGTAATAGTCGGTGTATTTAATAAAAAATCGTTTGCGTTATAAACAAGTGACTGTTGTAAACTAGTTAACTTATTATAAGCTTTCAATACATTTGTGTAGTTCGTTTTTAACTTACTCTCAGCTACCCCTGGCGTTTCTGAAAGCTTTTGATAAGCGTCCATGTCCTTAATAATTTTTTCAGCTGTTTTAAAATCCTTTTGTAAAGTTATCAAGCTATTATATCCGACAATTTTAGCCGCTGAATTTTTCGTTAAACCCTTATATTCATTAATAATACGGTTTACATTATTGACATGTCCTTGCCAAGAATCTTTTGATGGATCTATCGGGTAACTGTCATCCACATCGCCGACATAACTATCAATCTCTCTATTTAAGCTGTCTATTTGACTATTTTCTGCGTTTTCAGCTTTAAGTAATGTATTCATATATTTTTCTGGTACAAGCTTAAGTTGTTTATAAGTTAACTTTTCAAAAGCCGTACGTATAGATTTGGCTGTAGTCACCTGTTTGCTAGGTGAATCTTTTTCTGACAACTTATCGAAAAGTTTAATAAATTGTTCAACCTTTTTAATATCCGACTTAGCATCACTTAAAATCGATTGATTTTGAACTGTTGCTCGGTAATTTTGAGATAATTTTGCTATATCCTTTTCAATTGTTTCTACTGCTGATTGTAAAGATTCTATGCTAGTAGGTACATACGTAACAAAAGAACTTTTATAGTCTAATAATGCAACAATTGCCTGATTTAGTCTTCTAACTTCTTTAAATTCATCGATATCTGTCGGATCTTTCAAAATGTTTTTAATGCTATTGTATAAGGCATCATTTAGATCTAAGCTACGTTGTAATAAATCAAACTTATCATAGGCCTCTTCAATTTCTTTTAAATATTTTGACAGATCTTTTTCATTCACTTCATTAATCTTATCTACTTTCTCATTTAACTTGCTTATTAAATCTACATCTGCAGCCGCTCTCTTTAATACATCATAATTTTTCACATTCGCCTTTGCTGCAGCAGATAGTCCCTGATATTTACTTTCTAATTCCGTTACTTTTGCCTTAAAAGATTCTAAACTTGTTACATTATATTTGTTGTCATTTATTAATAAAGTTTTAATTTCTTCAATCATTGAATCGGATGGTTCATTAGATATTGTTATCACATCAGACTCAACAGATTCTACCAAAGAAGTTCCTACCTTTGCCTGTACTTTGACCATTATATCTGTAATGCCATCTGTTAAAGCATTATTAGGAATTTTGTATGTGTCCTTAGTAGCTCCATCAATTATTGTGAAGGATTCACCAACTTTATAAAACCATTGATAGCTGTATGTAATTTGATTGCTTTGTAACTTTGCCCCAGCTTCATCGGTTACAATTGCTCCTCCTACTTGTACCGATTCACCAGGTACTGCATAATTTGAACTACTATCAATTCTTGGCTTAGTTATTGAAAGTTTTAGTTCATTAATCGAACGGGCTTCACTCTTATACTTATCGCCTTTTGTTGTAGTCGCTTCCACGAAAACTGCTTTGCCTGCCGCTTCTACTGGTACTATAAATGACGCTGTTGTGGCACCAGAGATTGGTTTATTCGTTGAATCATTAGAACCACCGACATAGTACCATTGATAACCTTTAACAATTGAGTTTGCTGGTAAGTTTTCGATAGAAGCTTTTAACGTTTCATTTACTGTATTCTTCCCTGTGACTGTAACTGTATCAGCTCCCACAGCCCCTGCGACTGTTGGTATAAATAGAGCTGCTGGAATAGCTGCTGCTGTGAAAAGTAATTTTTTGTTCAAATTTCCATACCTCCTCTATCATCTATTGGATTATATCGGCTACATTCTTAATAATTCTCTTTATTTTATAGATTAATTCTAAAAAGTGTACTTCCTCCCTATTCCAAAACAGAAAATAATACTATTTTGATTTTACGTTGAATAATTACTTATTCCCCCTTCCGTATTGTTACAGTAAATATCATTTATTTGAGTTAATGAGCTCCTAAACTACACACAAAAGACGTCATCGAATGAATTTGATTCAAATATTTACCTGAACAATAGTAAGCATTTTAATAATGAGAACTAAGGATTATAATAACCGCATTATTAGCCTTCAAAAGAAGATGTTTCCAGTTTAATGAAATCTATGTATAATACAACTGTTATTAGGATATTAATAGGATACAAGGAGCTTGATCGGATTATGGAAAATCTTTATAAACCTAGTTTAACAAGCCATGACGTAGACAGGACAAGAAGCTACGAGATTAGTAATCTATTTTTTGTTGCTATGCTTGGTGGTATTTTCGCCATTGCCATACTAGGAATACAAAACGCTAAATGGCTAAAAATTGAAAAGAAATACATACGGTTGTTAACGATTATTAGTATTGTACTTATTATTGTGAAGCTTGCAGTCGTTTACGCAATTGGTCAACAACTAATCCCTTTAGATGAAAAGTATATTAAATTTGTCAGCCGACTATTTGGGGTTGCTTGTTTTTTCATTTTCTTCGCATTTTTAGACGAGCCATATAAAGAACATTTAGCAGTAGACGGTGTTGCTGAATCATTATGGAAGCCAGGGTTTATCGCAATTATCTTCTATGGCTTTATCGATGCTTTAGCTACGTTATTCTTACTAGCACTTTAGGAAAGGAGATATATTATGAGTGAATTCGAAGAATATGAAGAACCATCTTTTGAAGTTATCGAGCATTATTTTGATATAGGGAAATATCCCCAAGTTATTGACCTTATTAATGAGGAACTACATGACAATATTGAAAATAGTCGGCTTTGGTATATGTTAGCTTATAGTAACTATGCAATAAACGAATTTGACGAGGCTGAAGAACAATTTCATGAAGCCATGAGATTAGGATATGATGAGGAAATCATATTATATTTTCTCGGCCATTTATACATGGAAACCGAGCGGTGGCACGAAGCAGAAGAAGCCTTTCTTGAATCACTTCGTTTAAATCCAAATAATGCAGCAACACATGCAGGCTATGCTGTTTTAATGAAACAAACGGGATATCGAAAAAAATCAAAGTTATTAATCAATAAAGCATTAGAATTAGATCCAGAAAATTCATATGTGTTACGTAAAAATTTTATTTTGCTAGGTGTACATGGAAATAAAGAACAACAAATCCTTACATTAGAACAATATATGAATTCAGCAGATAGCGAAGTTGCAAAATTGTTGCACCTTGGAATAAATGCCTCCTTCCGAAATAATGAAAAAGAAGCGAAAGAATATTACAGACAAGCCTTTCTTTTAAACCCTGAGGATCAAACATTGCTATCTATATTAGAGGAGATGGAAATTACAACCCACCCTCTGCTAGCACCTAATCGTTTTATAGAGCGTTTAGGGGGTCCATCTATCATTTGGCTCGTGGGAATTGGGCTAACCTTTTTGTTACTAGCATTAGGGTTTGATGCTATAGCCATGCTGTTTTTAAAATTCTACGTAGTACTTGCACTTTATACATGGATATCAGTTCCATTGGCAAAGGGACTAAGAAAAATAAGGGGTTATCGATATGGATAAAATTAAATGGTTACAGCAAATGGTTGAACAAAGCCCAACTGACCCTCAAGCATACTACTGGCTTGGAAAAGAGCTTGCTGAAAACGGTCGCTGGCTAGAAGCTGTGCAAGCGTATTCAACAGGAATTTCACTCTGTACAGATGATACACTACGTATGGAAATCATTCATGAATTAACTAAAGCGAGTGTACAAATTCAGCAAACAAATTCAATGGACTACCATTCACCAGTTATTGAGCAGGAAAGTCATGACATAAATGGAACAATCGAGACTGAAGAAGCCATTGCCGCTTCAGCAGAAGAATTGCTAGAAAAAGAAGTCAATAGTGAAGAAGCCGAGTCGGGTCAATTAATAGATTTTACACCTAGGTTAAAAGTTTTAGATGGTGAAGCCCCTAAAAAAACTGTAAAAAAAGGTAAGGAGCAAATCACTTTTGCGGATGTTGCTGGCCTCGATGACTTAAAAAAGACCATTAATTTACGTATTATTAGCCCATTTTATAACAAAGGTCTATTTGCTAAGTTTCGCAAAAAAGTAGGCGGCGGCGTTCTTCTCTATGGTCCCCCTGGTTGCGGAAAGACATTTATTGCCAAAGCAACCGCTGGTGAATGTAAGGCTAATTTCTACCCTGTCCATATTACAGATATTTTGGCCTCCTATACGGGAGAAAGTGAACAAAATTTAAAAAGTTTTTTTGATAAAGCACGCTTTCAAAGACCAAGTATTATGTTCTTTGATGAAGTAGACACCCTTGGATATAGTCGTTCCCATTCTTCAGCAAACTCTCGAAGCTTAATCAATACATTTCTTACTGAGATGGAAGGGATCGATACTAGCACAGATGAAGTTCTTGTAATGGCTGCGACAAATACACCATGGGATGTTGATAATGCCTTAAAGCGTCCTGGTCGATTCGATCGTCTCATTTTTGTCGCTCCACCAGATAAGAAAGCAAGAGAGCAAATTTTTAAATTGAAGCTAGTAGGAAGATATGCTGAAGAAATAGATGTAGCAATGCTAGCTGCTCAAACAGAGTTTTTCTCAGGGGCAGACATTGAAAATGTAATAGAATTAGCTACTGAAAATGTCCTTGCTGAAATTTTAACAACTGGTAACGAGCGTCCAATCACAACTAATGACTTATTACACGTTTTAGAAGAGGCTCAACCATCAACATTAGAATGGCTGCGTACCGCAAAAAACTACGTAAAGTACGCAAACCAATCAGGATTATACAATGATGTTGAAAAATATCTACGTGCCCATGCTAAACGCATTTAAGATTGACATCAAAGAGGCATCTCCATTAGTTGGGATGCCCCTTTAACCTGTATGTTACTATTAAGTACTCCTCCGTACAGGGTCTATAACAGGCAATTCAATGGCTTTAAGTATATCTAAAAAATGGGTGCTGTTTTCATAATTCCAGTAGATATAATCTTCTTCTTGTTCAATTTGATAATTACCCTGTAATATCGTTTCAGAAATAAATAGTAGGAATTCTGATAATTGATTTGCTATCACATACTTTATTTCCTCATCACGCCCAAAATTTATAACTTGCCCTATTCGCCCTTTCTTATCTGGATCGACATCTATGCCGATATTATTGCCACCAAAATCTTTACTAATAGGTATCCAATAACGATTGATACCCCTCTCTTTTATGTATCCTGTTGGGACTGAATAAGAAGCACCTTCCAATGCAAATTTCTCTTCTAGCTGTGCCCATACATGCCATTCCTGCAAAACATCATTTAATGGTAAAAACGGCATGCCAAAAAATAAACCTGGCCCGTCTCCCTTCTCTCCATCATGCAAAAGATAAAGCTCCCTTAATTCATCTGGAAATTTAATACCCATCTCATTTTCAGCCTTCAGTATCTCTACCTCAGAAGCTGGTGGATTTAAAAAAAGTGAAAATAATTGGTCTAATTGAAGCTTTAATTTTTTCATTATCAACTGAATCATCGTCGCATATCTCCTAATTTCTAAATATTTTCTTCATTTAAACAAATTTCCATAAATTCAAAAAGACCCTTTGCATCAATTGTTCGATCTCCCCAATCGTGCCAAAAATACAACACTTGACCGACTACTCCTTCTTCTGTCGGATCTGTATCAAGACAAAGATAATCGCCTCCACCATTTTCAGCAATCGGTATCCATTTTTCATTCCAAAGTGTTGGTTTAACCTCAACACCATACTCTATATCTGGAAGCAAATCATCTGGATCAATCTCCTCCTGTAGAAACTTCCAATTATCAATAATTTCAGAAATGGGAGAAAGGGTTAAATTTCTAACAAAGGGCTGTACTCCTTGTGACCAAACTTGCCCATTAAATATACGATAAAAACTTTTCATCTCTTCAGGAAGAGTAACACCTAAAGTAGTTTCGATTTGTTGAAATTCTTCAGCTGTTGCACCAGGCTGAAGGTTTAATACTTCTCTACCGTTCATTTCTAACTTCGAATTTTTTTCAATGATACGATTCCATAGAATTTCAGCTTCACTTTTCAATTTTATCCCTCTCATTTTAATAATCTCGTTCTAGTTTTCTTGCCTGATGAGTTGCTAAATCCGCATATCTTGTAGGGATTGGTAAACGGCTATCTTTTTCAATAAAATGCATCGTTATATTAGTTGCCGTATCTAAATCAATCTCGTTACCACATGAAACAAATATCGGTTTAACATCCTTTCTACTTCTTAGAGCACGACCATACACTACCCCATCAATCACAATATCAGTAAACGCTCCAGCTATATTTTCCGGCATTATAAAATCTGTGTTCTCTATTTTATAATAAGTTTTGGCAACACCAATTGTAGGTTTTTCCAAGAAAAATGAGGCATGGGTAGCAATGCCCATATGACGACTATGCAAATACCCATTTCCATCAAACATATAAAGGTCTGGATTCGTTCTCAACTTTTTAACACCCTCTAATACAAGAGGCAATTCACGAAAGGCTAAAAACCCTGAAATATATGGAATAGTAATTTCATTTATGTACTCAATTTGTTCAACTATCTTTTTGGAGTTAAAATCAATAACTTGAATGCAACAAGCTCCATATTCTTTATTATTTTCACCCCAATAGGCAATATCTACTCCTGCAACGAGTTTAATTTGATCAGCTGAAAAATTGTTTTGTAGTGAAATATGCTTCCTTAATTCATTTTGTTCCGATGTATAATTCAAGATCATTTCTTCCATTTCCATGAAGATATCATCTCCTCTCTATATAAATATACTATCATGACATACAAATTATGGGGTATTTGTTAATGAAAATATTGTACCTCAAAGCAAAAACCTCCTAATCTTTTCGTACTGTGAATTCTGCACAATACCAAAAGATTAGGAGGTATGAAAAAAGTTCATCTCTTTCTTTCTATTCATCGATTATCCTCTACTATGACCGGCCTTCTATTATAAGTATCGTAGTCATAGGAATGGGGTTGCCCTTCAATTACTTTAATTCGAATCGACATTCCTTCTCCTATATCAGTATTGATAGAAAACTGACCATTAAATGCTTGTACTCTATCTTGCATTCCCCTGATGCCCATTGAATCAGCAAGAATAATCTCATCTATTTTACATCCTACACCATCATCAGAATAATTGATTTCAAAACCATCTTCTGTTTCTAATAGATGAATTTCTACAGTATTGGCATGAGAATGTTTTAACGCATTGTTTAATAATTCTTGGAAAAGTCGATAAATCATTAAGTTTAAACGCTCATCCTCTAAATATAGACGATCAATTGTGTAAATTAAAACAAAATCAGCACGCTTATGAACTTTTTGTATAAGCTTCTCAAGCGCAGCATTTAAGCCTAATGTATCTAATAATGGCGGCTTCAGATTTTCACAGTAACCTCTTAAATCATTTAAAGATGTAATCATGTGTTCATGAATCTTAGCAAGTCCCGATTGAATATCCGCCTTTTTCTTCGCGTGGATAAATACATCCATCTCCCTAGCAATATGGAGTTGCTCTTGTAAAACCGTATCATGAAGCTCTTGTGCTAATTGATATTTTTCTTGTTCAAATCGTAGCCAAAGTAGCTTATTAAGCCACGGTAACTGACTTTTATCAGCCTCTTTCATATGTTTTAACTGCTCTAATAGATCTTCCACCATTTTCGTATTTTCAATAAAATTATTCACATATAAAAGCAATAATTCAAGCCATAATAATTCCTCATCCTTTAGATGAATAGATTTATAGTGGTCTACGACTAGTATTCTTTTATAATTCATATCTTGGTGGATAAAAGCAATATAAAAATGCTCTGTCTTCTTTATTTCTCCCAAGCGGAGTTGCTCAAGCTCTATTTCGTTCATTTGATTTTGAGTATATTCTTTGGATGTGCTTGTGGAAGTAATTTGATGTGTTTGCAAATCGTAGGTTAATATGTAAACATGTTTAATCTCAAGGTGTAACGCAATTTCTCGAACAAATTTCTCAAGCAAGTCTTCGATCATTACGACCCTTCCAATACTATCAACTGTCGTATACAATCGATGGATATAATCCCCTTTTGTTGAAAAAAGAATTTTTCGCTTATGATAATCTATTTTCTCTTTAATGTAGAAAAGTGCTATTAAAGAAAAGAACGTAAAAAAAGAAATTTTGGTCATTCCTGAAATAGATAAATCAGTTAGCCAATAAAGACCCATTAACAACCAAATTGTAAAAACAAATGAAAAATTAAAATAATAACGCAAACGGGTAATAAAGTACTCCATATCAAATATACGTTCAGTAAGCTGTGTACATATAAAGCTGTATGGTATGAGTATCAAGAATAAGGAAGCTATATCTGCCGAGAGTATTTGTTTATTGAAAAATATTTTTGGCAACGCATATAGGAACAGAAATGGTAGAAACGGGATGATGATACTACTCAATAAGATTTTTAATTGTGGTGTTTTAAATTTAATGTAACTTATTCCTAATATACATAGAATGAAAATTAGCAAAGTGAAAAATATACATAAAGTTAAACTAGAGAATATAGGATTGGTAAAAGGATATAATATACTAAAAATACTTAAAAAAGCAGCAATCAGAGGAAGTATATAAAATATTTTAATATTGTTAATAAATATCCATTTTAAATTCAAAAACAAAAAGTATTTCTTTAGAAAGTGAATTAATAGGACTAGGCAAAATAGCATACTACTTCGGTTTACAATAGTACCGATATTATCCAACCTACCTGACACTCCTATACTTACATAAGCCAATGAGACAGTTAGTATAAAAAATATAAGTAAATTCACTAAAGGATTATCCTTTTGTTTAAAATACAAATATAGAGAAATTATAAGCGTTAAAAAATAGTAACAAGTTGGTGCTATTAGAACAAAATAAAATTGTTGGGGAATATCTAGTGGCTTTATGTGTACATAAATTAAGTTACCATTGGGTTTCTTTATCGTTAAATCATTGGCTGCTCGTAATACGAAATCATACTTGATATTAGAAATATTATTAATCTCTGTTCCATCTACATTTATTATAATATCTCCGGATTCTATTTGTTGTTTAGTAGCCCAATCTTTGTAATATGAATCTACCACTAACCATTCCCCATTTTCATTCTTAACTTCAATATTTATAAAAGATTTGTTATAAGTAACATAAAGTAAATAAAAACCAATTATTAAATAAATACTTATTACAAGCAAAAACCACTTACTTTTAATATTACTTAGTACCAAAGTCGAAGATCTACACGCAGCTCTACATCAAAGGATTCTAGAATTGCCTTTTGTTCAATTTCTGTAACACCAAGTAGAGAAGCTTTTTTTTCTTTTAACAAAGTTATCAACGACGGATTTTGCTCTAAATATTGAATTACGTTAATCATAAAATCTCCTCATTTCATTAGTTTTTTTATAGTTACACTTTCTGGAATATCCATCATCCTGAGTCCAACACTTTTACCAATTAATTACCAAGGAATTAATAACCATAAATGTAACATCCCCTCCATTATACTATCGTTTTACTTTTAATCAACAATATTTTCTACAATTCGCTAAATAAACGATAGATTATGTATTATTTTCACACAATGTACTAATTTTCTAAATATTTTGTTTTAACACTATTTTAACCATCCATAACTTGATATCATTTCAAAAATAAAAAAGCTTATTCCTTCTACTCTTTTAAAGTTGGAAAAAGCCAATTTTTTATAATTTATCTTTTTTAAAAGGAACTACTTTAAGTACTTGTCCAATTTCCCCCAATGATTCAATTTGCCTTGTAGCTTGATAGTAAGGATATTCATTAACAAGTTCACAAGGAATTGTTTTAGAACATTTTAGTATATCTATAGCAGATATTTTTGAGTGCAAAACATTTTTTATTTTGACTAAATCTTTTAATCCCCAATGGGTGAAGCTGTTAACACCATGTTACAAGTTTCAATAGAGTCATCTAACTCCACTAACTCACTAACACAACCGCTACCAATCCAACTCTCTAAGCAAATTAATTAATTCCAATTAAAACTATTGTTTTCGATTTGTTAAAATGATAGGATGCTATAAATAGTTTTAATTTTCAGATATTTAAAAAGAGTATTCTAAGGAGGGGAAATTCATGAGAAAATATGCAGTTTTTTATTTCTATTATCCTTCTTTATCGTAGTTCCAACTCAATCTATGGCTGAAGAAATTGCACTTACTGTTGAAGGTTCAGAAGTCATTATTACAGAAGAAAAGGAGCCATCTATAGATGTAAACAAATTACAAGATTCCGTAACTACTTTATTTGCTCCTGAATCGGATGATGATCAAAACTAGCCCCGTGGTCTGAGTTTTGCTAGAGGTATCATTTCATGTATGGTGATGGGTTCATGTCCATGGACTATTGAAGTTGGTGGAGATGTAATTACATATAGTAATGTAATTGTGTTTCTAGAAAAACATTATGGGCTGTTGGTTGGAAAGATTATTCTACTTTTTCATTTAAACTTAGTGTAAATATCCCAACCAAAACAATCAGAAATGAAGCAAGCTTTAGATTAGCATCCGGAAGTTATAGAGTAAAGCTCGGCGGAAGCATTATAACTGCTAAAAATGGTAAATATGATGCATTAGCCAATGGTCCGTTTTATTTTACAGTCAAATAATAATGAAGATTTTAGTTATATGGAAAGTATTATTTCTCAAATAACTTATTGAACTAGTTATAAAATCATACGAAAAAGGTGAAGAAAATTGACATGTAGCAGCTACTTCAAAAGAACAGGTATAATAATAAATTATACACATGTTGATTTAGATAAAAATCAAGTTACAGCCACTATTTGTCACGAAGAAGATATAAAATTAACTGTGACTATAAACACTGACACTGGTGATGTGCAAAAAGTGGGTAGCATGGATGAAATATTACAGATTTCTCCTAGTGAAGATGAAGATTTTTACATTGAGGTAATCAGAGAATGGGCAGAAATATTTATTAGTAAAAAAATAACTGACCCCCAAGCATATTTTAGTGGTAACTATTCCGACTAGATCTAACCAGAAATTGAAGGAGAGGATTTTTAGAGTTTTTAAATAGCATAGAGCTTGGAACAATAATCCCATTAAAGTTATTTTATGAATTTATTTGTTAGTCCAATATTAAGATAAATTTATTAAATCAAACATTATTACCAAGCTCATATCTCTTTGTCTTGTAATAAAATAAGGTTGACTCTTCGAAATACGTTATTGTACTTAACTTTCCTTTCTCTTCGACACTTATCATAAATGAATATCCTATTTCTTCTTATTTAATTTCACTCAATCCAATAATAATTAAGAGTTCTCCAAAAACCTTTCCTCTTCTATCTTCTTATTTTATTTATTGATAAATCGCTCTTCCCATCTAACTCTTCGTTTCACAATTTACAATCCTTTTATTTCCTTATAAAATCCTGATAATTATCATTTAAAGTTTCATTAACTTAGTTTTTTCAACTAATAGCCACTTGTTGAAAGAACAGAACAACAATGTAAAGGATGATTATATGAAACAAAAGCTTTTACCCATTTCTGCCAAAGAGCGGATTGAAACACTCGATATATTAAGGGGGTTCGCATTATTAGGAATCATATTAGCTAATATTGTTTGGTTCCTTTACCCTGCCTATATGCAGGAAGATTTAAGTTTTAAAAATGAATGGACTTCTTTTTGGAATGATGCCGATTATACAGTTAAAACTATTCTTACTATGTTTGTCGAGGGAAAATTTGTCATGCTCTTTTCCATGCTGTTCGGTTTTGGCATGGTCATTATGCAGGAAAGAGCTGCTGCAAAGCAACTAAACTTTTGGGGAATTTATTCTAGACGACTAATTGCGTTATTTATTTTCGGTTCTATCCACGCCTATTTCATTTGGTTTGGAGATATTTTAACAGACTATGCAATTTTAGGATTTTTACTCCTTCTCATGCATAAGTTAAAACCAAAAGCTATGTTAATTATTAGCTTAACTTTATATAGCTTACTTTTGGGATCATTTACGTTTGGAGCTCTATCCTCTGATTCAACTACAACTATGACAATGTCCATGTCAGAGGAAAGTCGTCAGCTCATGCAAGTTACGATCGATGCCCATCAAAACGGAAATATTCAAGAATTAATAGATGCTAATCTTATGGAAAGAACTTTTTATACAATGCGTAATGGGCTATATGTTCTTTTTTTAGGTAACCCAATATTTTTTTTATTTTCAAATCTACCGTTCCTACTAATGTTTTTATTTGGAGCAGCTGTTGCGAAGAAAAAATGGCTTCATCGTTTTGAAGAATATCGAAAAGGCTTTTTCATCACGTGGTTACTAACATTGATTTTTGGTGGGACATTAGGCTGGATCTTACCTTCCCTTTCAGAAAATTTTTCTACTGTTCAATATATTAGCTCGCCACTCCTAACAATCTTTTATGCCATTAGCTTAATCTTTATTTATCACACGGTGAAAGGAAAGAAAATTTTACAGTGGTTAGCGTTCCCAGGAAGAATGGCATTCACAAACTATATCGGCCAATCTATCATTTGTACATTTTTATTTGGACCATTTGCATTCGGCGTATACGGAAAACTCCACTTAACGACAGCTATCATCATTGCCATTGTCATTTTTGTTTTCCAAGTGATTTTTAGTAAGCTTTGGTTATCCAAATTCCGCTTCGGGCCGTTAAAATATGTTTGGAGGTCGTTCACTTATTTAGGTATTAACAAAGAATCTAAAAATGCATAGCTTAGGTGCTCGTGAGTTTTCGATAAATTTAGGATTCTTTTTGATAAAATGAACTAATGGGCTGCCAGTCGACAGCCCCTCTTCTTCCTTTAGCTGCCGTTGCCCCTCATATTCAACATCCAAGCCTATATTAACCTTTGCTTCAATGCTTACGATTCAAGGCCATTCTTCAAGTTTTGAAAATTTTCTTCCATAACATAAAAACAAACTAAAGGTATTAGCGATTTTGTAAATATTGGTGTTCCTTGTTTAGAAAATCATTAAATAAGTTTATTAATCTAGCTACATTCTCATCTTTTGAGTATTGTGAAGAATCATGACCGTCTTTTCGAGGGAGATAATTAATAAAGCTTTCCATGTCTTCTGGATACTTAAAATCAGCATATACTTCAGTAATCTTGTTTAATAACTCCTCATAATTATCTAGATGTTTCATTCTTATATAAGCCAATATACCAAATCTCCATTTTCTTTTTTCAAATTGCCAAAGATTAGAATCTAGCTTGAAATCATTAATCTCTGACTCTTTTAATATATTTTTTAGTAAACTTTTGTAATCAATATCATCCCCACCCCAAGCTAGTAGAATAATATTTTGATTACTTGTTTCTGGATAGTTTGTCAAGAATCCAACTGCATAATTCATTATGTCACTATGTTTTATTAGATTAAGTTCTAATCCTACATATAATGTTGTCCAATCGTGCCTTATTTTGTTTTGCTTAAAAATATCTACAAAAATATCTATATTAATCACCTGGTCTTTTTTAATCCATTAGCATGACTCACTCTCATACAGATAGTATTTGATTACAGAAGGAAAATGGTGAAAAAGTTTATAATGCAGGGAGAAAATAAAAGTTGTTGTTAATAAAAAATCGGAAGTATATGACAAAGAAGTTGTTTCGAGTAAATAAGTACATCTCCATTTACATACTCAAATCTAAATGTCCTTGTGGGTAAAATTTTTATTTTTTCTTCAAAGAAACCGTCTCTAATAATAGTATGAGCAGTCAAATTGTCATTATATGAATATCTGTCAACCATAAACGTTTCTTCGTCCATATCATCGTCTCTTAAGTAGAATAATATTTTTTCTATCACAGATCCTTCATAAATTATACAATAAACTTGACTTAAAACCATTTCACCAGCCCTATTACTAAGAAATCTAAGACAGATTTTCTTTTCAGTTTCATTTATTATGAAAGAACTCCCCCACCCCTTATTCTTAGCGTTATAAGAAAAATACAGTTCATTGTTTTTCAACTTATTCACTATAATTCCTTCCTTAGATTTCGGTTCCTTTTTATAAATTTTCGGTTTTGGTAATTGATCTAATTCATATTGATATGGATATAATTCTAGATAAGAATTGCTCCAAATAACAGTTTCATTACCAACTTCTTCAACTTGATGATGCAACACATTGTATGAGGAACTATATTCCTCGAATATTTTTACAATTATCTCGTAATCTTTTTCTATCATCTTGTACACTTCCCTAATTTTTTAGTTGTTCCTGTTTCCCAAGTTCGCCCTTTATTTAGTTTCTTCTTTATTTTTCTTCAGTTCATTCTCAAACTTTTCTTTATTATCTAATCTATCGAATAGTTCGTATTTGCAATCTTTTCTATGTAGATCATCTTGTTGATGAGAAGTATCTTCCACCTATTACTTTATCATTATTCTCATGTCAGTAACCAAATCCCATTATATTTTCCATCCGGTTCAAATCCATGTGCTTGAATTTGTGCAACAAGTGATTTCATTCTCGGGTCTTTAGTACCTGTCATAAACTTCAGGATGAAAATTATTATATGGTTCTGTTACTTGATAACAATCCATTACTTTTTCAAAATCATCTGTTAGTTCGTATATGTTAATAATGTTGATATTTTCGCTCTTACAATAATCGCAATCTCCTTGTTCTTAATTCTCATCACTAAAACAAAATAATATAAAATAGACTCGTTATGACATGAAAAGTCCCAGCGAGTCTATTTTATATTTGTACATAGTCTTTGTTTTTACTTTTCTAAACTGAAGTCTATTTTTTTGAGAATAATCCAGTCCTTAATACCATCTTCCGCATGAAAATCGCTCGTAAAAATTATCAATATTTTCCTGACTTAGTATTTTCATATCATTAAAAAGACTATCAAGAATATCTTCAGCAATCACTACGTCTTCTACACAACCTGTATTTTTTGCCAGAAGTTCTACCGCTACTTTTATTATATACCCTTTGTCTGCTTCAGACAGAGTACTATCATTATAAACTTGAATTATTAATTTTTTTATTTGTTCTTTAGTCTTTTTGTTTTCAATGTAATCTTCCTCTTCAGTTTTGAATTGCTCATTGTAGTAGTTTTTGTAGTAGTTCTTTAAAGAATCTCTAATTTTGTCGATTTCACTTCGATAATCTATTTTCATAATTTAACGACACCTTCCTTTTTTATGAATAGCATAAGCACTTTTAGGTATTTAACTTGGATCGCAAGTAGCTATGATGAATTAGGCAATTGTTCACAAATTAGAAGGAGAGTGTGTAGTAAATACACAAGATAAAACAGTTCCTTTTCTAACACATAAACTCATGTAGCAAATAACATGAAACACTCCCTGTTTATTTGACAGGGAGGATTATATATTACTTGATTATCATCTTACCTACTTTATGAGGTCCTTCACATATGATAAGTTCCGCATACTACTTAGTAAGCGTTGTGGTGCATGATCAAATAAAAAACAAACTTCACAGTTATCTATCATTTTATTTTGCGTCGGATTTGTCCTATCGAATTTAATAGCTAAACTCCACACATTGCCATCTTCTAGTATTTCTGTAGTCGGATAATACTCTGTTCCTGTTGGAGGAGCTTTTCTTCCTCCTTCCGCTTCTGAAAACCAATAAATTATCGCTTTCTTCATTTACATCCTCCTAATAGAATACTTACCCATTCTTTAAGATTTTCAGTTCACTTTTTACTCTTAAAACTTTTTTAAATAAAGTAATAAAGGCCTTTGGGTATGGAACATTCTCAAAAAGCCTTTTTTTACAATCTGACACATAAAATGTCTTTTTACGTATGTATTTAATACCTCATTGCAAGTTTTCTGATAGTCTAATAAATGGTACTCATGAATTTGTTACTGAGAAATTAACATTCTTTCTTTCGTCTGAGTCAGATAACAGCCATTATTACCGTTATATTCTATTGCTGCATTTGGCCATGCAACAATATTTTTTTCGGCTACATCAGCAACTATATCCTTATATTCTGAAGTCAAAAATACTTTTTTACCATTCTGACCTACTATTTTGAAAACTTCTTTAATAAACTGCTCTGTTTCTTTATCATCACTGTTGTATGAAGCACTTAAATATCCGTCTTTTAAACATTTCTGGTCATAATGAGCAATATTTGAGGGAACATATTGTATCATCCCTTTTCCCACCATTGGAAAACTATAAGGTGATGAATTTTGCATTTCAACAAGTTTTTTATAATCATCCAATGAAAAAACTGAGCTATTTGGAATAGTTGCAGAAACATTCACTTCACTAAGAAATGATAATAATTTTATATTCTTATTTTCACTTCTTTTATTATCAATCAAATAAACACTCTGGAAATTTCCAAATAATAGCTCTGAAAAAAATTTTTTTATCTGTATCTGACATAAAGATTCCTAATTTCTTTACAATATTATTTCCACTCTTCATAATTCCCTCCTTCTGCAATTATTTCCCACAAACATTTCCAGGTTTCATGTTGTTTCCAACGATATCCAAACCGCCTTGGTTGAAGTTCCTTTTCCTAGAAATATTATTTTAAATCTGAATTATGTTCCATAATAGAACATAATTGTTTATACTTTTTTTCAAAGTTTCTTCTAAAATATTCTTTGCCATCTTTAGATAACTTTTCTTCTTCAAAAGCCCAAGAAAATAAATATTCTTGAAAACTATTATCTAAATCTAAATCTAATGGAATAATTTTATCTACAGATAATTCATTATCATTAGACGTAGTAATAATTTTCCGAGCTCTTATCATAACAGGTAACTCTATCCACTCTCTGTAAGAACCTACACTTTTTATCAATTCTATATCGTTTAAAAAACTGAAAATAATCTTATCAGAAACAAGATCATTTATAAAAAATTTTCTCATAAACGAAATACGTTTATTATTGTCATTTATCTCAGAAAATAAATTTAAAAAATCCGAACTTTCTTTTATTAAAAAAACACTAGTAAAGTTTATAAAATACTCAGCACAACTATGTAACATCGTTTTTGAAGAGGTATCATGTTCAACTTCCATTACTAGAGAGAGTATTTTTGAAAACTCTTTTTTATTTAACCAAAGATTTTTCATTCTTTCTTCATCTCTATAATAGTAAATTATTATACTTAAAATATCTGTGTTTTCCTTCATTTTATAAACACCTCCCTTTTGAACCTCTTGCTCCTGATTAAAATGGCCGTCCGCCTGCAATAACACCTCCAACTTTTCTTATATAAATAGCTATTCTCCTTTATGATTACTAATTACAGGTTTATCTTTTAAGTGGAAATGAAAAGGATCTGCATGCTCCCAAGCTAAATCGGTATAATAATGAACAATAGTAAAACTCTTCTTTATTTCACTATCAAACCTAACCTTCTAAACTTTTTAACCATCTAGTATAGTAGCTAAACTGTTCTTCGATTTTTACAAACCTCAAATCATTGTTAAATTCAAAAATGTCAACTATATCTTTTAATTTTGCTGGTTCTCCAAATTTTAATTTATATGCTAAATGTCCGGTACCCATCGATAATTGCATTTGAGATGGATAAACATTTAACGCGGCCCCATTACACATAATCTGTATATGTTTATCTTCTAGATGTTGTCGCAGGCTTTGTAGTGCTAGGAAAAAGTTTTCATGTTTGAAACTTATTGTGTCACCTAATATTAATAGTTCTATTAAAACCATTTCATCATCATCTGGACATTCCTCATATAGTTTCAAAATGCCATCAAATATTTTTCCGTCATTCATAGCAAGTTTTATAGTTTTACTTTCATAATTCAACATATCACCTTCCAAATAATAGGTTAGAAATAAATTCTCCTGTCATTATCCCTTTCTTTTATACATGTGCTCCGACTATTCAATTGGCGAAATGCATTAAAACATCGAATATTCTAATTGTTCTGTATATAACAAAAAAGCACTGAGCGATTTATTAGAGGCTTTAATTTCATGATATATCCGTTTTTCCAGCAAATTCAGTAGCTATTTCCATACTCGGACTAGTAAATACAAAATTACCACACGCTCTTAGAACACTAGATGAGGTTGTATCGTAAGAAAAGACTATGCTCATCTTAACCCCTTTTTTATGATTGCTACATTTTCTAAGTACATGCTCTACCTTAGCGCGTCTTGAATTTCTTCTAAATCTTGCACAAAATCTTGTGAACCCTATCAAAATTGTATTTAAACAAGGCAACAGGTGCCCACTACAAGATAAAGTTAAATATTTAAATCTTCTTAGGAGCGAACAGAAAAAATTCCATACAACGCCTCACCCGCCACAAAAATTAACTTCTTTTGCTATAATTTCAATTAACGTTGCCCTATTCCATGCCGCCAATATCTTAAATAGTTTGTAATCAATTGCTGATTCCTTTAATCTGTTACATGTTTCTTGTATTTTAATATTATTAATTTCAACAATAAAGTCACCTACTTCCTCACGATTTGGGATGAAATTCCCTGATGATTTTGTTAATTTAATTTTAAATTACGATTTTGGTGATTTTTTCAATGCCATACTCCACCAGAACCAACTTGTGGTTCCTGCTGGTACTAGTATTACATATCTCCCGAAATTAACATGGTGATGGATTAACACATCCTTTTTTATAACCTGCGTGTTCTGGGTACACTTTAATTTTTATGTAACCAAATTATTGTTTTGAGAAATATGATAATTTATACAGATAGATTCAAAACGTTTTACTTATGGACTGATCAAGATCCCATCGCTCACGTAAAAATGGATGTTTTCAGCTATTTCTCCTGAAGAAAATACAAGGGTCTTTGTCAAAATTCACATCAAAATAAATGAAAAAGTGGGTTACTTTACTCAACATTTGAATAAAGTAACCGGCAGGTGCGCATTTTGCACTCTATTAGCTAGGTTATTCAAGAGCATTGCCAGAAACCAGCAATGACCTCTCCTATTTCATTATGCCTATATAGATATAATGCACCGTACATAAACACATAATCCATATTATCGCTATAGCCTTCCTCCTCTATTTGCAGAAAAAAGGAATAATTATTATTTTCCAACTCTTTATAATAATAACTTTTGGGTTGAATAAGACGTGGTTCTCCCAAAACTTTAATAAACAAAAAATTATTCCCTTGGTTTTCCGAATAATCGCTTATTGAGTTCATACCTAAATCTAAAATACTTTTATCAGTATTGCTTCCCATTTCGGAGTATGTATGCTCTATTACTCTTACTTCAATTGAAGGATAAATATTTTTTTCCAACAAAGTATCAAAATTCTTATGTATAATAATAGAAAGCATAACATCCTCCTTTTCTGGATGAACTAGAGTTGCATAAAACCTGTAATCATCAAGTATTTGTTCTTCAATCAATTTTGGAGGATTACCACCTATTCTACCTCTCACATGATCTTCAAAAGGAATGCATTGAGCAAACAATTAAAATCCACCCTTCCGTTTTATTAGTTTTTAAGGACATTTTATATAACCTTGTTCCTTAGCAAAATTAATTGCTTCCTCCCTAAGTTTTATCGTTAATTCAGTAGTATATCGCTTCACATGGAATAAAATCTGTTTCTCCTGTGAATTTTTTACTTGTTTGTATTCGGTTAGTTCAAGTTTTTCTCTACCATATATGTCTAATTCTCTTTTCCAAACTTCTTTCCTTCTTCATCATAGGAACTTACCGGTGGGTCGGTGATAATACTGTAGCTGCCAGCACTTGTAGTTTGGCTATAGGGATGAAGGTGTCTGCTTCAAATATCCATGTTGTTAGGTTTTCGTCTTTTGGTTAGGATAGGTCACTTTCTTTTGCAATACTCCATTCATGTAAGTGTACCGCTCCCATAGGAATTTTGTTGCTTTGACATCATAGCAAGCAAAAAATACAAAGGATGAAACAATTTCATTTCTAACAAAAACACACATAAAGCAGGCTTATATACCTTCGTTTATGTGTGTTTTATAAAAATATTTTTAAACTAATCTACTTTCTTTATATTTCAATTCACTTTTTGCTCTGTTTAAAATTCCCCATTCCTTATTGTATCTTTTCTCGAAATTCTTCTTTTAATCTCCAATTTTCATCATAAAAATAATCTTCATCAGCTTGTGAGAGTAGATCAGCAAGAAAACCATTTTTATTACCAAAAACGAGATGCTTTCAATTCTTGAAAACTAATCTGCTTATATGATACTTGTATCCCTCTCATCATACCAGCTGATCGTTCCGCTTGATCTTCGCCAACATGCGGTGCCTCAATCTGAAAAATCTCATATTTATTTAAAGATGTATTTACTCTAAATTGTATGGCCTTTGTTTGATCTAAAATGATCACTCCATATTCCCAATCAATTTCTTCATATGTGCAAACATACACATAAATACTTTTTGATTCCAATTGCTTCTGGAAATCAAATAGTTTCGGGGAATCTTCATAAAATTCTATTGCATGTAAATACCTTTTTCCTTCTGAAAAATATAGTTTTAATTCAATTTCCTGTTTTTCAAGAATTTCTATATAATACGATAATATCACATCATATTTTTCATCTCCTGATTTATTATCACTATATTTTTCTAATAAATGATAAGGCTCATTATACGCATCATTCTTTTACTTCCTCTTTTGAAATTTAATTCACTTATATTTACTTTCGACTATAATAAAATACAATATGTTAAATAAACATTTTCTACATTTAGTAACGTATAGTACTTTTCGCTTGATGACGAACTGTTTTCCTGTCACATCGTACTGCATCCGCTAATTACAATTCCTTACACTCTAATCTTAATTTCCCTATTTTCGTTTCGCATTACCTGTCTCTGATTTCACTGTTTATTTTTTTTTGCCTTTCTAGAGGTATACAATAGATCTTCAACAACTTTTAGATTTTTTTTCAATTGTTTCGAGTAAATAAGTACATCTCCATTTACATACTCAAATCTAAATGTCCTTGTGTGTAAAACATTTATTTTTTCTTCAAAGAAACCGTCTCTAATAATAGTTTGAATAGTGTTGTTATCATTATATAAATATCTGTCAGTCCTAAACGTTTCTTCGCCTATATCATCGTCCCTTGTATAATATATTACTTTTTCTATCATAGATCTTTTATATATTACACAATATACTTGACTTAAAACCATTTCGTCATCATCGTTATTTAGAAATCTAAGACAAATTTTCTTTTCAACTTCATTTATTATGAAAGAACTTCCCCAGCCCTTATTTTCAGCACGATAAGAAAAATACAGTTCATTGTTTTTTAGCCTATTCACAATAATTCCTTCCTTACGTTTTGGCTCATTTTTATATATTTTCGGCTTTGGTAATTGATTTAATTCATATTGATATGGATAAAATTCGAGATATGAATTGCTCCAAAGAACTGTTTCATTTACTATATCTTCAACTTTATTAAGTAACACTTTATATAAGGATCCGTATTCTTCAAAAATTCTTACAATCATCTCGTAATCTTTTTCTATCACCTTATACACTCCCCCAATTTTTTAGTTTCGTATCATACTGCCATTTGTTGATGACATCCCCTGGTAAAATTCTCTCAATCTCTTGACGGAGTTATTGTACTGCAGTGCTACTATAAAAAAGAGTAGCAGTCCAATTTTCAAAGGATTTATGCTACTCTTTTGATGCTGGTTTAAATTTCCACAAGTATAACCACCAAGTATTTGTTACTTTTCTAAGAAAATGCCTAATAAAATAAATCTTTCTGAAGTAACTTTAATTGCTCAATTCTCTCTGCTATAAAATCTGTATAACTTTCTTGTGTAAAACACTCAGGCCACGTATTACAGAAATCTTCACTTGATATCGTGCCTATTATTACCCCAATAATTTCCACACAATAAAATACAAAGGTTTTATTATAATAATCATCATCTGAATAGTCCTCTATAACCTTCCTAACCAATTGTTGCATTCTTATAAATGATTCTTCATTCCACTCTGCATTCATTCTAATGTAATATGCTAACTCCTCATCAGAATCATTATATTCAAAAAACTGTTTTAAACTATCTTTCATAATAATTAACCCGGACAGGTAATAGCACTGTTAGGTATTCCTCCTTCCACTAAAATTTCTTTTGCTCCTTTTGCCCATTTATTAGCTTGATGAATTGGATCACCTTTAGGTACTCATAATATAACACATTTAAAGAGAAGCTCTAAGTCTCTCAAAGTGACGAATTAAGCAGTGTGATAATCCGATAACTCTTCCGTATGTTTAGAAATCCAGTTTCTTTTCTTTAATTCAATTAACAATTCTTTAGTAGCAGCTTTTAAGGATTTTTCAAATTCTATCAAGTCGCATTCACATTCAGTCATTGATATTATTGTACCCTGTTTTGTTTGCACGAATTGAAATTTTAATAAACCATTTTTATTTACTACATCAGCTTCAAATGGTCCGTCAAAAAAACTTAATTGGAAGGTAGTCTCATCTGAATTGTTTTTTATTTTTTCAAAAGCTTGATTCCAATCAATCAAGACCCAAACAATAAAATCTGACCATTTTTCTTTTTTTATTTTCGGAAAAACTATATCTTTGAAAGAAAAATACACCTCTCCAACAATTAAGTCCTGTGGGTACTTTACCAAACTAAATGTGTTAATATTTACATTAATCATCATATGAAATACCTTTCTATAGATACCTACAGTGTATTATAGGTTTACAATAATGCAAACAACTTAGGTAAGTAGTCTTACCGTCTTTATATTTTTTAAAGCCTTTACTAGGTGTACCCAAATATGAAGTTTGCTGGGTTTTCGAATTATGAAAGTCTTACTGACCTTGAAAACATCCTTAACGTGAGAATTAACAAAATAAATAAAATCATGCTTATCTTCAACGTATGGTCTAGTATTTAATAATCTAATCTTTTTACCAAAATTCCCTTTTGTAGGGGGCGATTACAGACCTAATAAATGGAATCAGTTTTGATGACTGCTATACCTAGTAAATGGCAGTAAATGATTTATGGAATGTAAGAAACAAGCTCTGAGAGATGGTCAACATCCTGTTTGCTTATATTTTTATTGTATGCTTGAATTTGGTCTCACTCAAGTTTTAATCCAATTGAGTATTAGGCTTTCAATCTCTATTAAGTTTTTTTGATTTAACACACAATTGATTACTAATTCATCATTATGATTATCCATCGTACTATTTATCCAATGAGAAAGTTCTTGTTGGTCTTCCATATCTGTCTGAAGTATTCTGATAATCTTTTCATTTTTTAATGATTTTGCAGAAAAAATGGGATTTGCATTCATCATACTTTTCCCGTTCGAAAATTTAGTGTTGTAAAAAGGAGAAATCCATTCATTTTTATTTTTACTGTTTTTATCTAAAATGCTTAGAAAAAAATCAATCCAAAATTGCTCTAACTCAGTATAAACATATTCATCTTCTAAATAAGTATTGAATTTCTGCAATTTTTGGTGTGGAATCATTTACAAACGCCCCCCTTTCTTTCTGCAGGTGATGGATCAGGAACAAAAGCTTTTCCTATTTTTACTTCAACGTCTACTCTTTCATGTTTTGTATTCTTGACTTGATACGTATTTGAAACAGGAGCATCAACCCCATTAGCATTTCCAGCACTTTCAATAAATTTTCGTGCCTTTTCGAATTCTGTTTTTTTAAATTTTCTATCCGTTTTGCTTAACTTTGCCTCTAACTCATCCACCATCGCTAATCCCTCAGAAATTGTTGGAGGGGTATCACGATTCCAAGCTACGCATTCTTCTAATTTGGAACCTTGCGCTTGAATTCTGCCTCTATGTTTAGCTAAACCAAAAGGGTCTATCTCAACTCTTGACCGAGTTCATTGTACTGCATGAATGCTGTCCAATTTAGAAAAAGATTACAAGATGATTTTAAAAGTTTTCGAGGAATATAGTTCCTCATATAATGTGTTGCACCAACAAGTTGAAGACGTTGGAAATGGAACCGTTATTTGGAGCAATTCTTATCTAGAAATATACCCATATCAATATGAATTAAATCAATTACCAAAACCAAAAATTTATAAAAAGGAACCGAAATCTAAGGAAGGAATTATAGTGAATAAGTTGAAAAACAACCGTTATACTTCGAATGATAATTTTAGAGCTCATACATGTATTGTTAATTTGACTAATCGTTTCGTGTAAAACAATTAGATGTAGTATATCTTTTGCTTTCTCTTTCGAAATTTAATCCCCTTTTACTTACTTTCGTCTATTCATTTAGTAGTGTTTAGTTACTTTTCGCTTGATGACGAACAGTTTTCCTGTCACATCGTACCGCATCCACTGGCTTGATGACCTTCGACAACATGCCATAACCATAGTACTCGTACTTCCATGTATCACCATTCTTTTCGATTTTTTGAACCATATTACCTTCATCATCATAAGAGAATATTGCCTCTTTCGTTTCAAGCAATCTACTTCCGGCAGCATAGACACAATCTGTCTTTTCTTTCGTTTCATACAAATTCCCGACATCGTCGACACTGCGGTGTAAGAAGTCAAATTGACCGCCTTGATTGGACCAAACTAGGTTACTGAATTCATCGTATCCATAGGTAACTTTTACACCTGTTAACTCGTTGACCATGCTTCGTAAGCGATGGTTGACGTCCCAATTATAAGCGCGTCTTCTTGTATCGTGGTTTTGGCTATTTATTCAATGATGTGTTGGTTTACCTGCTACATCATACTGCCATTTGCTAATGACATTCCCTGGTAAGATTCTCTCAATCTCTTGACCAAGTTCATTGTACTGCATGGATGCTGTCCATTGTTCTTGCTCTGAGCGAGAAGCCGTGATTTGTGACTTTAATGTCTCCCATATTGAGACATAAACGCTTTAATATCAAGACTTTTAGCGTTTTGGGGTTTCTCTTTTCAATGAGAATACTTTTTCAAACTGTAATCATTGGAAAAAATAAATGTCAATAAATTCCATAATCAATGGATTTATTGCCTCTTTTAAATTACACTTTAAATCTCTTGAAGTTAAAGACTTGCTGTAAGTATAAATGCCCTACATTATTATTTCTTTTTTGATTTTTTTTATTTTCCTATACTATCTAGCTGAATCGATTATAATACAATCCTATTTCTACATCTTCATACTGCCCTTGATAACGGAATGGAATAAAGTCTTTCTCACCTACAAATTCTTTCACTCGTCCATACATATCAAGCTCAGCCGACCAAACCTTTTTACCTTCTTCATCAAAGGCTTCTACAGGCGTTCCAAGATAATCACTAACAATACTGTAGTTACCTTCACTCGTGATTTTAGCTGAAGGTACGAACCCATCATTGAACACCCATGTAACTAGATTATCATTTTCTAGTTCAGTTGAATCATTCTCTGAGAAACACTCATGTAAGATAGTATTCCCATCCCAAACGAAACTTGTTGTTTTCTCATCAGAACTCTTCTCTATTCGTCTACCTAGCGAGTCATACTTGAAAGTAACTTCTGATGACCTTCGACATCATGCCATTGCCATAGTATTCGTACTTCCTCGAATCACCATTCTTTACGACTTTCTGAACCAGATTTCCTTCCTCATCATAAGAGAATGTTGCCTCTCTCGTTTCAAGTAATCTGCTGCCGGCACCATAGACACGATCTGTTTTTTCTTTCGTTTCATACAAATTCCCGACATCATCGACACTACGATGTAAGAAGTCAAATTGACCGCCTTGATTGGACCAGACGAGGTTACTGAATTCATCGTAACCATAGGTAACTTTTACACCTGTTAACTCGTTTACCTTACTTCGTAATCGATGATTGACATCCCTATTATACGCTCGTCTTCGTGTATCGCGGTTTTGACTACTTATTCGATAGTGTGTCGGTCTACCCGTTGCATCATACTGCCATTTGCTGATGACATCTCCGGGTAAGATTCTCTCAATCTCTTGACCGAGTTCATTGTACTGCATGGATGCTGTCCAAACTTCTTGCTCTGAGCGAGAAGCCGTAATTTGCGACACATTTCCCATTTTATTGCGAGCAACATCGATTTTTGCACCTAAGCTACTCGTAATCTGTGAACGACTGCCAAATTTATCATAACTTCTTGCAAACCAATTGCCTTCTTTTTCTAAGCGAGAGGCTGTGATTTGCAACACATTTCCCATTTCATTACGAGCGATATTAATTTTTGCACCTAGGCCACTTGTAATCTGGGAACGGTTAGCTAAAATGGCTATTCATTTTTAAAGCACCTAAAATATCCTTCCACTATGTATGGGGCAACATCATGTCATTTCAATATCTGTTTCTAAGAATTATCCATAAACAATTTAATATCAAGGCTTCAGCAGCTTTGGTTTCTAGTGTCTAAAAATCACTGTCCTAGTTGAACTATAGTAAATAAATGGATAGGTAATTAATTCTATTTATAATAAAAACATATGTAAAGGAAGAGATTCCGTCCTCTACATATGTTTATTAATTCAATGACTAATGTAAATATTTTCTACATCTATAATTCTTTTATTATTCACCTGTACGGGCCTCAATGATAGATAAAACCTCTGTAGCTGAATCATAATGACCCGGCGATTCTTCTTTTAACTGTTTAATAATGTTAATAACTAACTTTTGCAAATGAGAATCTGTATTAGAAACTAAGGTTGCATAAACCTTTCTGCCTTTTTCTTCGTTTAAAATTCTTGCATGAATCCATTCTACCCATTGTTGAGCATGTGGAAGCATTTTGGGAAGCATTTCAATAAATATATTAAATCCTTTTTCATCTCCAAACATTATTCTGCTATGTTCTACTGTATGCAATAAATTCATTCCGTATTCTGGCAGTTCGAATCTATCGTCAAAAGCCAAATACAGTGCCCGTATATATTCACTATTATTTGATTTAATTATTTCTGACAGTAATTGCTCAAACTCTTCAATTTCCATATCAGGATCAATTAACTTACCATTTATTATTTTTTCTATCTTCATGTCTAACTCCATTTTTCATATCATCCTTTACATTTTGTAGGTTTTCTAAACATTTCTTTATTAAGGACTTTGTTAAGTGTAATTGTATTTGCAATCCTCTTCTAATTTCAGGCGTGTATTTCCCACCTTCTTGATAAATTCTTCGCGCATCTCTAATATCATGTGCTAATGCATCTCTAGGAGACAATGAAAGATATGTTTGATTAAAAGGTGATTTTTTTCTCTCTCCATAAGTTGCTGTTGCCCTATGTCTCCCACCTACGCCAGGACTTGGTTGTTCCATATTCATAGTCACACCGTTAGCATGTAATACTCCATTTTGAGACATATATAAAGCTGATGGCATATGGTGTGGTGTTAAATTATCCTTTGGTACTCCTTCTTTTATCAAGTATTCATAGGTTCCAACTTTTCCTTCCCCAGGTATAAGTGGATTATTTACTACTCTAAGTCCATATATGTCTACTTGATTATTTGTATTACTAACGTAAGCATACAGTGTCGGATTATCACCTGCTAAACCAATAGGATCGAGCTGTGTATAAATCCCCTCATTTGGTGAGTAATACCTGAACCTATTGTAATAAAGACCTGTTTCCTCATCTAAATACTGTCCCTGATACCTGAACGGAATGAAATCCTGCTCACCTTTGAACTCATTCACTCGCCCATAGATATCAAGCTTAGTTACCTTGCCTATCATAGGCTTCTACAGGCGTTCCTAGATAGTCACTTATAATACTGTAATTACCTTCGTTCGTGATTTTAGCAGAAGGTACGAACCCATCATTAAATACCCATGTGACTAGATTATCTGGTATTTCAGACTTATTCTCTGAAGAATACTCAACTGGATTTTCAAATACATCTGAATTGTTCTGCGAGAAATACTCATGTAGTATAGTATTCCCATCCCAAACGAAACTTGTTGTTTTCTCGTCAGAACACTTCTCTATTCGTCTACCCAGCGAATCATACTTGAAAGTAACTTCTGTCTTATCTGGTCGGATGACCTTCGCCATCATACCATTGCCATAATATTCGTACTTCCACGTATCACCATTCTTTTCGACTTTCTGAACAAGATTACCTTCATCATCGTAAGAGAAGATTGCCTCTCTTGTTTCAAGCAATCTACTTCCAGCACCATAAACACGATCTGTCTTTTCTTTCGTTTCATTTCATACAAATTCCCGACATCATCGACACTACGGTGTAAGAAGTCGAATTGACCGCCTTGATTGGACCAAACGAGGTTACTGAATTCATCGTAACCATAGGTAACTTTTACACCGGTTAACTCATTTACCATGCTTCGTAAGCGATGATTGACATCCCAATTATACGCGCGTCTTCGTGTATCGCGGTTTTGAATACTTATTCGGTGGTGTGTCGGTCTATCCGACGTATCATACTGCCATTTGCTGATGACATCTCCTGGTAAGATTCTCTCAATCTCTTGACCAAGTTCATTGTATTGCATCGCTGCTGTCCATTTTTCTTGCTCTGAGGAGAGGCAGTGATTTGCGACACATTCCCCGTGTCATTACGAGCGACATCGACTTTTGCACCTAAGCTACTGATAATTTGCGAACGATTGCCTAATTCATCATAACTACTTGCAATCCAGTGGTCATTTTGCCACTCTTTGATCACTTGTCCAGATGGGTCTCGTTCCATCTTTATGGTCACATGCTCATTTTCAGTCTAATTAACGAACCATTTTGGTCATAGCCAAAAGTTTCCCAGGTATCATCATAATAATCAGCTCGAATGACATTCCCTAGACCATCATGCTGGTAGGCTGTCCAACGGTCGTCCGGACGATAAAATCTCTGAACCAAATGGTTCACTTTCTAACGGATGAGGGCATGAAAAAAGAAGACGCAAGCGCCTTCTTACTTATGTTTTGATTCTAAATACAACAAGCATTTATTTTACTAGATTATTTAGCAACCTATGAATATTGCCAATATCCCACTATTGGATTCTTTATTGAATCCTCCGTCACAATTGCATATAAATACACAGCACCAAACCCAAATGGAAGACTTGTGCCTGAATTGAATAACCCACTTGGATAGCCGTCCTCATCAATTTGACACAAGAAACTATATCCATCTTTTTCTAATTCTGTGTAATAATATTCTTCTTCTTGGATATGAAATGGATTCCCCCCCAATTTAATAAAAAAAGGTGTTTCAAATGCTTGTTCTTCACTTACAAAAATACCTTCTGAAATATAATGTTTAACTATTCCAAATTCGGTATAAGTGGAATCCAAACTTTCTTTTGAAACCGGATGTTCAAACACGTACAATGAGCAGTTTGGATAAATATTTTTTGAAGCACGATCTTCGTATTCTTTTGGTATAAAGATAGAAACCATGTTATTTTTATCAAGTGGATTCACAAAACAAAGATAGAAGTGATAATTAGATCCAATTTCACTAAAAAGTTCACTTTTATCGTCAAAATATGCTGGAGCATTTCCACCGATCCATCCATTATCAACATTCTTTTTGTCTAACTGAAATATAATACTTACTTTTCGCTCAACTAATATGTTATTTTTATTCTCCATATTATTTATCCGAATATCTTAATCCGGATTTCACACTCCTTAGCATTTAGTAAGCTGCTTTTTGCTTTTTTAATGCCTAATTTTCGAACAGTATTAGTTTTTGTATGTGAAAATACTTGTCCCAGTTGAGGATAGACATTAATTACACGGAACGGGCAACTCCATTTCTAGCAAAAAAATATGTAAAGAAGAGCTTGTTTTAGTCTTCTTTACATATTTCGTAATCATCACAGCAAGCGTTTATCTCTCCTAGTTAACCATTTTTAAACTATACGTATGCTGACTAACTAACAAATCTTCTAGTTATTGTTAAAACTATCTAAGTCAGCTAGTTTGATATCGTAATCTTTCTTAATAGGTAAAAATAAATATTTCAGAGTCTTATGATTCATTAGATCTTTTATTTTTCCATCTCTAATACTTGTTGTTCCGATAATTCGAACTTCTTTTAAATTAGGAAGCTGATGTAGAAAATCTAATGAAGGGATTTCACCACAGTTCTCAATTATTATTTTTTCTATGCTAGAAACATTTCCAATTGAACTCCAATCCTTAATATTTTTGCAATTTTGAAACCCTATCGAAGTTAATGATTTTCCATCTTCAATCCACTTTATAGAAGTCATTTTTGAATTATAACCTATTCCTAAATGCTCTAAGACAGGCATGTACTTAAGAGCTTCAAATTCTAATATTTTATTTTTTACTAGCCCTATTCTTTTAGCTTTTGTAAATATATTGAATTCTTTAGATGAATCGCCAATATAATTGTCAATAAATAAGTACTCTAGATTCTTGTTTTGAAAAATTGAACTACAAGTTTTTCTATCATAATTTAAGTACACACACCACAATGAATTTAGCTCCGCAAAAGGAATCACTTCATCAGTTTTCCCCAAAAAATTAAAGTATTCTAATGAACTATAATTTTTTAGTTCATTTAGGGATACATAATCATAAGAGTTTAACCTAAGCCCTCTAATATCTGAAATATCATTGAGTTTTTTTATATTCTCAAACTTGTGTTTTATACTCTCATGTGAAACTGATACACTGTCTATTTTTTGCCTTGTTACATCCTCAATATCAATTACCTCTATATCTGGATTTATGTTAATAAACCTAAAATTCCTATTAAAATAAACTTTGTCGAAAACCATAATACCCTCTCCTTGAACCTCCTATTTACAGCCAGGACTTTTTATTTTATTTGCAAGATCTTCGCCTGCATCTTCAAAAGCTTTTATTATATCTGCCTCTGTTTTGAAAAAGTCTGCTTCTTTACCATGAGGAACTACCAATACCTGTAATGATTCTAACTGTGATGATGTTAACTTACCTGTACCTAAATGTTGTCTTAATCTTGTATATAAGTTATTAGCCTTACCAACATACCATTTTGTCATACCATCTCTTATATCAATGGTTCTAAACATATTTGCTCCACCGGATTTTTTACTTGCTCCCAGTATTTCTTTTAGATAAGCTCTATCAAACGGGCTTGTAGGGGCTAAACCAAAAGCATCGAATAAAATGTTTGTATCTTTTACGTACGCATACAAAGTAGGGTTATCACCAGCGAGTCCAATCGGATCAATTTGAGTATAATTCCCTTGTTCTGGGTCATAGTATCGGAATCTGTTGTAATATAATCCGATCTCAATGTCCTCATACTGCCCCTGATACCTATACGGAATAAAATCCTGCTTACCAGTAAACTCCACCACTCGCCCATATATATCAAGCTCAGCTGACCAAATCTTGTTACCCTCTTCATCATAGGCTTCTACAGGCGTTCCAAGATAATCACTAATAATACTGTAGTTACCTTCACTCGTAATTTTAGCAGAAGGTACGAACCCATCATTAAACACCCATGTGACTAGATTGTCTGGTATTTCAGTCTTTTTCTGTGAAGAATACTCCTCTAGGTTTTCAAATTTATCTGAATCATTCTGCGAGAAATACTCATGTAGGATAGTATTCCCATCCCATATAAATTTCATTGTTTTTTCGCCATAACTCTTCTCTACTCGTCTACCTAGCGAGTCATACTTGAAAGTAACTTCTACGTTATCTGGTTTGATGACCTTCGACATCATGCCATTACCAAAGTACTCGTACTTCCACGTTTCACCGTTCTTCTCAACTTTCTGAACTAGATTACCTTCTTCATCATAAGAGAATGTTGCCTCTCTCGTTTCAAGCAATCTGCTCCCAGCACCATATACACGATCTGTCTTTTCTTTTGTTTCATACAAATTTCCGACATAATCGACACTGCGGTGTAAGAAGTCAAATTGATCGCCTTGATTGGACCAGACGAGGCTACTGAATTCATCGTAACCATAGGTAACTTTTACACCTGTTAACTCGTTTACCATGCTTCGTAATCGATGATTGACATCCCAATTATACGTGCGCCTTCGTGTATCGCGCTTTTGACCGCTTATTCGATGGTGCGTTGGTCTACCTGCTACGTCATACTGCCACTTGTTGATGACATCTCCTGGTAAGATTCTCTCAATCTCTTGGCCGAGTTCATTGTACTGCATGGATGCTGTCCAATGTGCTTGCTCTGAGCGAGAGGCTGTGATTTGTGACACATTGCCCATTTCATTACGAGCGACATCGATTTGTGCACCTAAGCTACTCGTAATCTGTGAACGCATGCCTAATACATCATAACTACTCGCAATCCAATGGTCATTCTGCCATTCCTTGATCACTTGTCCAGATGAGTCTCGCTCCAGCTTTACTTTCACATGTTCATTTTCAGTCTCAATTAAGGAACCATTTTTGTCATAGCCAAACGTTTCCCAAGTGTCATCATAATAATCAGCACGAATAACATTTCCGAGACCATCATGCTGGTAGGCTGTCCAACGATCACCTGGACGTTGAATTCTCTGAACCAATCCTGCCAGACTTCGCTCATACGTTTTTTCCATCTCATCAAAGCCAATGTCCTTGATGATATTCCCTTTCGTATCTCGTTCAAACTGATACGCTTCGCCTTTCTCATTGAAGACAGCTGTTAACTGCTCCTCTGTATCGTAGGTGAATTTGACTTTCTTTCCACCTTGTTCTCAAGACACCAAGCTACCAAGTATGGTGTAATCAAAGGCTACTTGCGTATGGTTATCTTTTCGCAAAAACAACATCATCATAGGCATCGTACTTTAATTGAACGTCGTTTCCATCGGATAGATTTGCCCGTACAAGACGATTCAAGTTATCATAACGGAACTTTTCTGTGGCCCCTAACGGATTGGTCGTTGTTGTGCAGTTACCACCACGGTCATAAAAACAAACGGCTATACATCCCAATTAATGGATTTGTAGCCGTTTTAAATTGATTTATCTATACTAAACTTTAATTAATATTTAAAAATTTTAAGGCTTGGTAATGATAGAACTTTGTATTATTTTTTTATTCTCATTATCTTTACACTGCTAGATTTAAACATCACCTAACTAAAAATATTCGAAGGAATCTATTTTAAAATTCTAGAGACGCATCATTTTCATAGAAAAAATAATTGCACATTGTAACTAGTCTATTGAGGTTTGCATTTTCTAACACACCTTTAATACTCGTGTATCTAATCCAGCCATTTTTCTAGCTTATTCTGACAAATAAGCGTTAGAATCAGGTTAAATCAGAACTATCTTTTTAAGCGTTTTTGATGTAGTTTTTATCGTGGTCTGCACGCCTATCAAACTAAAACTTAAACAGCTCTTTACGTTAGCACAATGAGGATGCTTTTTTTACATATTTCTCATTCGTTTTCGCTTTAAGCATTAAGCTTTAAGCATTTTAACCTTTCGCACTAATCCTGTTGGAAGTATTCAGGATCTTCCACGATCTTTGATAAAAATTCTTCAAGCGAGCTTGCAATCTTCTTTTCGTTATCATAGACAGGATTTTGTTCTTCATCTGTTAATTCGATTGAAAAAGGTACTGATTCCCATCCAATAAAGAAGATTAATTTATTTTCTTCATCGTACTTTGGGTAAGCATCAAAAAAACCTTGTCTTAATCGGAAATCTCTAATTGACGCAGGACTTAATACACAATTTTCGTCTAATTCTTCTTCCCCAACAAAAGAACCGTAACCAATCTCCGCCCAAAATATCTTTAGTTCTTTTGGGAAAACAATGCCTAGTTCACCTTCCACTTGTTCAACTTCATCACTATTTATTGAGATAAACTGAAGATTAGTATTATTTTTAATAAATGAAAATTTCATTGATCATTCCTTCTTTCAGATAAAATATTATTATTTTTCATTCATTACCATATTATAATTTCACCTTTTATTTACATCCTTTGAAGCTATTTCTATTGTTTAACTTTTTACGAGTCCCATGTTGTAAATCACGTATCTCCTTCTGCATTCTATCTTTACTCCATTTTTCTCTTTTGGCATCCTCGTATTTTTCATCCAAAATATCGTTCATATCACGATTGTATATATTATGATGTTCCGTACCAAGTTTAAAGAAACTGTGAGTTACTTTACTTGGATGTTTTGATGTAAATCTTGGTAACATCATCATATTCGTTGCTGCATTAACGTTTAGCCCGGATTTTAGCAACAATGGATGTGTACTCCATAAGTGATATGGTATGATATGATGTCGTTCAAACCCAGGTTTCTTCTTCATCCATGTTGGATAACTTTCATTGCCACGTAGACCAAATACATCCACCCAAGTATTTGTATTGTGTACATACCCATATAAGACTAGTCCACCATTAAGACCAATCGGGTCTTGCTGTGTATAAATCCCTTCACTTGGCAAATAATATCGGAATCTATTATAATAAAAGCCAATTTCCTCATCTTCATACTGCCCTTGATAACGGAATGGAATAAAGTCTTTCGTCCCTGTGAATTCTTTTACTCGCCCATAGATATCAAGCTTTGCTGACCAAACCCTATTACCTTGTTGATCATAAGCTTCAACAGGCGTTCCAAGATGGTCACTAATAATACTGTAATTACCTTCATCCGTAATTTTAGCTGAAGGTACGAATCCATCATTAAACACCCATGTGACTAGATTATCCGGTATTTCGGAGTTATTCTGTGAAGAATTCTCTACTAGACTTTCAAATTTATCTGAATTATTCTCCAAGAAATACTCATGTAGGATAGTATTCTCATCCCATACAAATTTTGATATCTTTTCTTTTGAACACTTCTCTATCCGTCTACCTAGCGAGTCATACTTGAAAGTAACTTCTGCCTTGTTTGGTTTGATGACCTTCGACATCATGCCATTACCGTTATATTCGTACTTCCACGTATCACCATTCTTCTCAAGTTTCTGAATCAGATTACCTTCATCATCATATGAAAAGGTTGACTCTTTCGTTTCAAGCAATCTGCCTCCGGCGCCATAGACACGATCTGTCTTTTCATTTGTTTCATACAAATTCCCAACATCATCGACACTACGGTGTAAGAAGTCAAATTGACCACCTTGATTTGACCAAACGAGGTTACTGAATTCATCGTAACCATAGGTAACCTTTACACCCGTTAACTCGTTTACCACACTTCGTAATCGTTGATTGACATCCCAATTATACATGCGTCTTCGTGTATCGCGGTTTTGACTACTTATTCGATGGTGTGTTGGTCTACCTGCTACGTCATACTGCCATTTGCTAATGACATCTCCGGGTAAGATTCTCTCAATCTCTTGACCGAGTTCATTGTACTGCATGGATGCTGTCCAATGGGCTTGCTCTGAGCGAGAGGCTGTGATTTGCGACACATTCCCCATTTCATTACGATCGACATCGATTTTTGCGCCTAAGCTACTCGTAATCTGTGAGCGGTTGCCTATTTCATCATAGCTACTTGCAATCCAATGGTCATTCTGCCACTCCTTGATCACTTGTCCAGTTAGGTCTCGCTCCAGTTTTACTTTCACATGCTCATTTTCAGTCGCCATCAACGAACCATTTTTGTCATAACCAAACGTTTCCCAAGTGTCATCATAATAATCAGCCCGTATGACATTTCCTAAATTGTCATGTTGATACGCTGTCCAACGATCACCTGGTCGTTGAATTCTCTGAACCAATCCTGCCAGACTTCGCTCATACGTTTTTTCCATCTCATCAAAGCCGATTTCCTTGATGATATTGCCTTTTGTATCGCGTTCAAACTGGTACGCTTCGCCTTTTTCATTGATGACAGCGGTTAACTGCTCTTCTGTATCATAGGTGAATTTAACTTTCTTTCCACCTTGTTCTCGAGAAATTAAGCTACCAAGAATGGTGTAATCAAAGGCTACTTGTATATGGTTATCTTTCGCAAAAACGACTTCATCATAGGCATCGTATTTTAATTGAACGTCGTTACCATCTGATAGATTTGCCCGTACTAGACGATTCAAGTTATCATAACGGAACTTCTCTGTGGCCCCTAGCGGATTGGTCGTTGTTGTACAGTTACCACGACGGTCAAATGTCCATGTGGAACTCGTTCCGTCTGGTAATGTCACTTGATTCAAATTCAGATCAGCATCATAAGATAAGCTTACCACATGGCCTTGCGCATTTGTCACAGTTTTAATTAAATATTGTTTATTATAGGAAAATTCTGTTTTTGTTCCATCTTCTAAAACATTTGCCTGCAATGTGCTATCTTCATTATAAATCCACTGGCGACTTCCCCCCTCTGCGTTAACAGCCTGAATTAGCCTATCCTTCTCATCGTATTGAGAGGATAAAGTACTGCCATCTGCAAAAGTAATCGTCACTGGATTTGCCCATTTATCATAGCTATAAGCCGTGACGCGATCATCTTCATCTACTTCTTGGAGTAATTCAAAGTCCTCATTATATTCATAGCTTACTTCACTACCATCTGGGTGAACAATTTTCGTACATAGATTATCTTCATTGAAATAATAATAACTCTTATGGCCTAAACTATTCGTAATCTCATTATAGCCGTCATGATATGAAAGCTCCCCTGCAAGGACATTGCCATCTCCCCATGTTTTGATTACTCGAGCCCCTGTAGTCGGCCCATCATAGCGCCAGAAGAAGCTATTTTTATTGCGATCCGTTTTTTGCATCATTAAGTGATTAATATAATTAATATGCGTACTTTGCCCTAATGCATCTTGGATTTCAATTAAATCTTGTCCATCATTGTAAACATAACGAACTAAGACTTCACGACTCATCTTGTTACGTAGGGCAACTTCTGTCATTCTACCTGCCTCATTGGTCGTCACCTCGAGCACTCTACCCACACTGTCCGTTACTTGAGATAGGAACCCTTTAAGGTTATAGGCAAATTGAATATGATGCGCTTGTTCATTTTTTACTTCTTTTAATCGGTATGTTATTTCTGTTGTTTGTTCAAATACATAAATCAATCGTGTATCATGCTCAAATAGATGATACTCCTCACCTGTATTTGTTAAGGTCATTCTTTCTCTTTTGTTAAAATACGGCAAGTTTATTGGTAAAATTGGAAACCCCACTGCGCGACCATCCGTCACAACAATCCCAATCAGGTCTTCTTCTTCAAAAATCTCTAAGGCTAGATCGTATGTAAAGTGCATACCATGACCTGACAAGCCAATTCGACTACTATCACTGTACCAAGCGCGTTCCCATGAAAGGGGGATAGGTCCAGGTAATTCAAAGTCGACTCCTTCATAAATCATACGTCCTGTAATTAAATCAACGGGCTCAAAACCTCTTTTACAGAATTTTTTACTTAACCCTTGTGTACAATTAAATTTCTTTAATACCCCATGATTAAATTTCGTTAGCCCGGCTTTTGCCATAGCCTTCATTCCGTCTACTGCCTTCGACGCAGCGAGTAATTCATCCATCGATGAAAGGACTTTATCTGCGGCCGTCTTCACGGCCTTAGATGCTTTGTTAGCTAGTTCCGCTAGTCCCTTTACTGCATCTAACGTTTTAGATACTTTCGGATAAGCTGCTTTCATCCCTTTTGCTAAAGCTTTTGAAGCATCTATTGCCTTATCAGCACCTTTTGCAGCATCAGCAGCTTTATCTAAGAGTTTCGCCCCTTTTTTGACCTTGTAGGCTCCCTTGGCGGCATCACCAACTACTGGGATCGCACCTACTAAGTTCATGGCTGCATCCATGTAATTCCCTCTTGCCAAGCTAATTCCTGCATTCGCAATATCTGCAAATGTACCGATGACAGGAATAAATCCAGCAACATCCAATGCTGCACTTACGCCATCAAGTACACTACTAAACCAGCCTTTCTTCTCTTTCTTCTCTTCTGCCTTTTGCGGGAAGATTAAGTCCACTTTCGTCGTAGCTTCGATTGCTTCTTCATTTAATTTCGGTGGCTGGCTTTGCTTCTCTATACCTTCTTGATCAATGAGCGTACTAATTAATTGTGTGTCAGCTGCCATAATCACATGACTTTGTTCCTTCGCTGATATCGCAATCCATTCTTCCGCCTCTACGGCTAGCTCTTTCATGCCACTAATTTCAAGAGTTTCATCCGCCGCTAGCATGATGGTACTGTTACTTTGAAATGTTACGCCATCTCCATCATCCATCTTTAAGTCCAAGACACCATCTACTGCACTAAAGGTAATATCACCAACACCTAATGTCACATCTTTCCCAACATTGGTCGCCAATGATTTAACGGTAGTATCCGCCATTTTCTGCGTCTGCTTTTGCCCGCCCTCTGGTGTGGCTGGATTGACACGCACCGAGCTGATCACGATGGCTTCTTCTTCAACTGCACTTGGAAAATGCAATTGGGCACGCGCACCTATTTGAGGCATTAAATACATAACACCGTTGGCATCTGCAGAATATGCAAACCAATGTGCTTTTGCTTGATCCTGGCTTTTATCGATATCTAAATGAATTTTAACGGTATTTTGCGTAACATCAATGATCTTTCCTGTAAACGCTGCACCAATTAGATCTAAATTACGTACTAACCGCTGACGAATACTTTTCTCTGGTTGGGCAGTATATTGGAACTTCAACACGCCCTCATCAAGATGGGTCTCCCTAGCCGTTACGACATAGGAGCTTCCCTTGAATTGCACCAACGTGCCCAGCTCATGGGCCTCTGTGCTTTCAAACTCACAAAAAGTATAATCGGCTTCACTCACATCCGTACCATCGTTTTCAGTAATCAATCGGTACGCATCGACGTCCATACGTACTATAGACGGCAGATGGTCGATCGTTATGCTTTTCCTACTTTGAGGTGTACCAAGCCAAAATCGAGCTCCATTCCATTTTAAATCAGGAAAAACAACAGCGTGCAAACGGGAGGCCATTCTTTTAATAAATTCCCAATCTGTTTCTAAGTATTGAATCGCAATACTACCAATAGCTTGACCATTAGAAGCTTGGTCGATGTAATCCCCATTAGGATAGGCGCTTACGATATTTTTTATTAACTGCACGTACGTCATATTCACATCTTGAAAAGAACGTGAGCGCTTTGCAATATCCATATTCGCTGTAAAGGATACAGCCTCAACGGAGACATAGTGCACCCCTTGTGATGCCTGCAACTCCGCATTATCAATTCTTCCTGAGAACAATATGGCACTGTCTCGCCCAAATTTCACAACAACTTCATCTGTTTGATTGACCCGCTGAATATACTTTTGCGCTTGCTCTTCAGCAATCATTCCCGTAAAATACAACCTCGCATGGTCATTGGCTTTATGCTTGATGGTTAGTTTATCTAAATGAATAAGCGGATAAGGCCATTCAAGCACAAGATCCTCATACGTACTAACTGTGTGTACTTCCTTTTCTTCAAGCGATTTCATTACTTACCTCCTTTCAATCAACCTCGGCTTTTAAAAACCTTGTAAGTTAAATTCCAACATGCCGTAAGCAATGGGTTTCCAAATATTCATCTCTTTTTTCATACAATTAACCGAGCCCATCGTCATTTCTCGCCTACCTAAAACAAAAACATTAAATTTTAAATCTTGTTATCTAGTACTGGCGTCATGAAATCAAATAACCAATTTGACTGTGTGAAATCTTTTACTTCTTCTGCTTTTATCTGTTGTTCCATGATTTTCTACATGACGTAAGTTTTTCATTTGTATAGATATAATCGTATCTACGACTAGATGGATATTTATTTTCCATTTTTCAGGTTCCAAACACGTCAAATGTTGAAGGTCTACATCCGGATTGGATCCTCATAAAAACTCATTTCTGTAAACTCATATGTAATAATTAGGGTGCGATGTTCCCCATTCGTTCCTTCTGCCTTACATGTTTCTTCATCTCAATAACTCTTCATCCATAAAATTCATTATGTTCTATCATTTGTTTCGATTTGTATTATTCTTTCTATCTCATAATCTTGTATTTTTTACTTTCCTATTAAATACTATCGCTCAATTTTGTTATTAATTTCATTAATTCAGTAATATCCCTAAATTAATTACATATGTCATCGAAACCATTAATTGGTTATTTTCTTCATAAATATGCTAATAAACCATAGATCAAAAGTCAACATCCATACGAACTATTATTCAGAATAGACTAAAAACCCTGTATATTAGGGAAATTTGAATTTTAGTAGTTAGATATACCGAGTGAGAGATGAATAAAGTGAAACTTTAATCATTAGGTACAAGAAATGTAATTAGCGTCAAACTAAGATTACATTCGTGTTGGAGAGAATAGTTATAGTTGTAAAGTATGTTTCTACGATGGTGAAGGTATGTTACTGTTAGTGGTAATAAAATTTAAAGTATGCATATAAATGTCAACACCATTATGTACATTTTTGCTATTTAAGGATGAATAAAATCACTCGTTTTCCGAGTTTAAAGTGATCAAACAACTAATTTTTACTTGTTTAACACTCGGGTTTTTACATAATTTAACAATCATTACCTAAATAGTGAGGGATAAAAGTAAATCAAAACAAGAAAAAACACATGTACATGGAATAATACCATATACATGTGTTTTCATATTTCTACTATAAAGATACGCCTCTCCATGTTGTAGATTTCTGTGCTGTTAAATAATTTTAGTGACTGATAAAATCATACGGTATAGCATCTGCTAACCATATCATTTCATGCGCAAAATAAAATTTCACACCATTTTTATATGCATCTTCCGAATTGATTTTTAAAACTATAGGGTCAGTGTCTCTCCTTTTACCTACTAATATAGCAGTATGGATGTCTTCAGACAAATGAACATATTGCCTTGTTTTAGGAACCAAGCCATTCTTCATTATCGACTCAAGAAAACGACGACTAGTTCCATGATAAAGTGTGCTAGGTGGCTTCATTTCCTTTTTTTGAATTTTCATAGGAATCGAATGTCCATAAAATGCTCTTATTTTATCATCTACAATTTCGTAACGCTTCTTTTCTGACTTCTCAATCATTTTTTTCAAATCATTAATCTCAATGCGTGACCATTTATCAGACCTTCTTAATGATTCTAACAATTTATCAACTAAAACCCATCCATTAGCATCTAACTCTAATTCATACTCCTCGGGAGAATGCCGTAGAGCATATGCCACCTCTTTACTAAGTTTATCATAATTCATTCACCTTACAGCTCCTTGAATCCTTAAATTCAACCTCTTTTCAATTGCTTTTATTCATTTATTCATCAATTATTCTAAGTCCATCTGTCAAAATAAGATTTGTATTCTTGAGCCACAATTTCAATAACTTCATCATAATTCAAAAAAACAATCCTTAAATCCCTTTTCAACCAGTGTCTTTTGCGGATTCAAAAATTCGGAATCAATCACTTCACAAAAACACGTATCCAATAAATTTTTATTAAAATTAACAAGACCACAAAGTCCATTTGACTACATTTTAAAAAATGCAAGAAATATCAATGTATAGTTTTTCTGTGGAAATATTCGATGCCAACGCTGTTGCTAAATTTAGCGAAAGTTCTACTTCCCTTGGAAATCAATGCATAATTAACTTATTTAAAATAAACGCATCTCTAGCATTATTCATACTAAACGTGGTTCTCATTATGCCCACCATTTCTTTACCTAGGGCAACGAATTTTAATTGTCTTACCGACTTTCTCGCTAAAACGTATATCTAAATTCATTTCCCTAAATTTCCTTCAGTCGGCCAAATGGAATTCACCTTTGAGTTAGCCTTTCTGGTAACATATCATATAGTCTTCTATTATCTACTGTGATAACATCGTCCACTCCTGCCCTTTATTTTATGAACTTCCAGCGGAAAATCTGCTAATTTCACAATTCTTATTGGTTTCTACCTGTTTATAATAATTTGAGCCACTCTTTAATTGTTCAGTCAAAACATTAGCACTAGACTTATCGCTAAAATTTGCACCAATATTGTTTCGGCTGTAGAATATTTTAAATGAATCATCAATCCCCAACCCAAACGGATCGATAAACTTATTCGGATCTTTTCACATAGTCATAGAATGTAGGATTGCCCCTGTAAGTGTAAGCCCTATAAGGTCTATTTGCGTATACATTCCCATGCTAGGATCATAATATTGAAATATTCTTTACACCACACTCATCATTTTAAAGCCTCTCAACATACAAATTTCGTATAATCACACTCTTTTTTTAGAGTGGACTTTTATTCATAAATCTTACCCACATATAACATTATAGACAAAAAATTCCAATTAATATTTTGGGGTGTTTCTAAACCAGAATTTTCAAAAAAACCTTCCATACTGTCCACCCAGCCCTCAATGCCTTGAAGAAATTCATCTATAGATTTATTCTCCCATTCATCTCTATTTTTTTTAAAATCGGCTGATAATAAATTTACAAATTCTAAAAACTGTTGCTTATTTGAAACGTTTTCAATTTGGTCATACCAATCCATACAATTCACACCTTTCGACTTTTACTATCGACTTTATTTTTTTCTACAAATTACCGATTTGGTTCCATCATCCATCTTTAAAACAATTGATGTTCCTCCAACTTTTGTTGACATTTTAAACCATTGATGCTTTACTTCACTTCTCTTAGCCCAGTTTACTGGGATTTCATCAATATTTGCTAGTCTAAATGCTGCTAGTCTTCTATGATCCAACGTCCATATCTTACCATCTACATCTTTCCAAACATTAATTGTATTTAAATCGCTTACTTTAAGTGAACCATTCTTTAATGATTCAGCATTTTCCAAAACTGTATATAGACCAGTACTATTCTTGATATTTTTCTGCATAAAATAAATGTCATTCGGATTTAACGAAAGAGGTTTATCTCCTGATAACTCAGCAAAATTAAAAGGTTTTGGCTTTAATCCCAATGGATCAATTATAACATTCGTATCACCAACATACCCATACAAAGTAGGATTTCCACCAGCAAGACCAATTGGATCCTGTTGAGTATAAATTCCTTCCATAGGTGAGTAGTATCGGAATCGATTATAAAACAATCCTATTTCAATATCTTCATACTGCCCTTGATAACGGAATGGAATGAAGTCTTTCTCACCTGTTAACTCCACCACTCGTCCATAAATATCAAGTTCAGCAGACCAAACCCTATTACCCTGTTCATCATAAGCTTCAACAGGCGTTCCTAGATAGTCACTAATAATGCTGTAATTACCTTCACTCGTAATTTTAGCTGAAGGTACAAACCCATCATTAAACACCCATGTAACTAGATTATCATTTTCCAGTTCAGCTGCATCATTCTCTGAAAGATACTCATGTAGAATAGTATTCCCATCCCAAACGAAACTTGTTGTTTTCTTGTCAGAACACTTCTCTGTTCGTCTACCTAGTGGGTCATACTTAAAAGTAACTTCTGTGTTGTCTGGTTTGATGACCTTCGCCATCATGCCATTGCCATAGTATTCGTACTTCCACGAATCACCGTTCTTCTCAAGTTTCTGAATCAGATTCCCTTCATCATCATAAGAGAAGTTTGCGTCTCTAGTTTCAAGCAATCTACTTCCGGCACCATAAACACGATCTGTCTTTTCTTTCGTTTCATACAAATTCCCGACATCATCGACACTGCGGTGTAAGAAGTCAAATTGACCGCCTTGATTGGACCAAACGAGGTTACTGAATTCATCGTAACCGTAGGTAACTTTTACACCTGTTAACTCATTAACCATGCTTCGTAAGCGATGATTGACGTCCCAATTATACGCGCGTCTTCGTGTATCGCGGTTTTGACTACTTATTCGGTGGTGTGTCGGTCTACCCGACGTATCATACTGCCATTTGCTGATGACATCTCCTGGTAAGTTTCTCTCAATCTCTTGACCAAGTTCATTGTACTGCATCGCTGCTGTCCAGTTTTCTTGCTCTAAACGAGAAGCCGTGATTTGTGACACATTTCCCATTTCATTACGAACAACATCGATTTTTGCACCTAAGCTACTCGTAATCTGTGAACGGCTGCCTAATTCATCATAACTACTCGCAATCCAATGGTCATTCTGCCACTCCTTGATTACTTGTCCAGATGAGTCTCGCTCCAGTTTTACTTTCACATGCTCATTTTCAGTCTCAATTAACGAACCATTTTTGTCATAGCCAAACGTTTCCCAAGTGTCATCATAATAATCAGCACGGATGACATTCCCTAGACCATCATGCTGATATATTGTCCAACGATCACCCGGTCGTTGAATTCTTTGAACCAATCCTGTAATACTTCGCTCATACTAGGTCGGCACCCTATATTAAATCCTAAAAATGTGGCGTTTGTTGCACTTGCCGTGCACATAAAAATCCCTACTGTCACAAAGGACAAAAGGGCATACTAAACAAAAATATTATTAGCCTTAAAATATCACGTAACCCTTTTCAGCCTTTGTAAACTATATTCTTGAAGACTAATCTCTTCTTCGGTTTTCTCGCTTTTGACGATTGAAAGTCGAGCGTTCTCTATAATACAAATACAATTGATTTAGTCACCTTTTTTATATGGGATATTTTCTGGTTCAAGAAGCATTCGGTGCTTATCTCTATAGTCTTTAATTGAAGAATGATTTACAGAACTAATCCGCTCTATATCATTTTCCGATCTGCCATCATCCTCCCACATACAGACGCGGCACACTTCATATTCGCCTCGAGTTGAAAGAGTAAGATACCCACAGCATGGACATTTATATAAAACTTCCTCATCTCCAATTATATTTACATCGTCTTTAAAACAATCTTCAAGAAATTTTTTTAAAAAGTTATTTGATATTCCAACAAGAATGATAGTAGTAAAATGGCCAACTAAAAAGTTTTGAACATTTGGAGAGTAAACACTATCATATTCTTTTGTTTCACCTTCCTCATCCAAATAATCGGAACAAAGGATATTATCGATTTCGTTTTTGGATAAAGAAGCGATTTTGTATATCGCGTAACTTGTTAACGCAAGTTCCCTACTAAATATTAACATTTGTACTTAACCTCTGACTTTGATAGTTTTGTTTTTTCAAGCGCGTAATTAACTGCATCTGTAAGAGGATCCTCTACAACGAATTCAGGAAGTGCTATATAAAACGAAAGAATCTTTCCATCTTTAGCATGTCCCGCAAGTACTCGATTAGTAGCTGGATCAACTTTAATAAGTTGGTTTCCAACTTTAGCTTGTTTTATACCCGGAGATTCATCTGCTAGAAATTGCTCCATAAGATCATGATACTCATCATCACTGGAATCATTGCCCCAAAGGAGAGAGCAGCATTGAGCTTGTCGTCTCTTGCCGTATAAATAATGCCATTCACGTCATCCGCTACTTCTCCTTCAACCGGGATTATCCCTACTATTTAACAGATTTTTAGGCTTAATAGTGATTTTTATGAATGAGGCTTATATAATCGAGTTCTAATATTTTTTTCAGGGAGCTGTTTGGGGCGATACCATGTCATTTCAATGTCTTTGTTTCCAAGAGTGAGCTTAAACCCTTTAATATCAAGGCTTCTAATAGTTTTTTTGATTTCTCGTGTGAAAAAACCACTGTTCAAGATGAAGATTGTAAATAAATACACAAAAAACCATTTGATTTCTAACAAAAAAACATATGTAAAGAAAGAGCTTATGAAGTCTTTTTTACATATGTTTTGTAATATTAGTCATTAGCTTTTTGATAAGGAATCGTTTGATATAACCTCGTTCCTTCACCACATTTTGCTGACCAAACTTGGTGTCTTGGTCATAGGTTCAAAATATCTGGTGAAGTAATTCATAATTGACCAAATCACCTATTTTATTATACTTCTTGTATTTCACAAGCACTTGACAAGCATTCCCATGCCAACAGAAAGCTAGTAAATTCAACTGACACATTTAACAATTTAATGATACTTTATCTGACAATTATCCACACCTAAATTACCTACGTTGACGTTTTCTTTCTGCGCTATTAAACCCCAATATCATTCAATTACTTCTTGAGTGAACCCCTAACTAATATCCTGTTGTCTTTGATATTAGTAACTTTTACTCATATCAGCATTGTCGGGCTTTTCTCTTACATCTCTAAACATCCTAATATAATTAGCTACTGTTCCTTCGTATGATTAATTTTCCTATTTCACATCCGTTAGCGTCAGTGAAACTTTCTTTGTAATACCAGTCAGTTTTCTTTCGGAGAATGTTTCGCATTGTTTGCAGATGTCTTCGTAGCACTACCTATACAAGTATAGGCACCATTTCCAACCCATTCATGTGAAATCATATTTCCATCTCACACAAAATGTGTAGTTTCCCCATCAAAGTTTTATTGATTTGAAGATAATAAGGTCAAATCCACAAGAGAGACAGTTTCTTCTTGTTTTTGATACCACTCTTCCTTAATCAAATTACTTGCTATTTTCATGTATTCCGCAGTTATCAATCCGAAAAACGAAGAAACGTAAAACAAATACTCTATAGCTTGGGCATCTCTTTTATTATATTCATCGTAGATCAATTTTAACACATAATCCGAACGTTTAAACTCATCGGCAGTGTAAAGATAATCTGGATAAAACTCTTCAATAAAATCTTCTTTTGAAATCTCATTCTTAAAAAGATTTAAAATCAATTCAGATTGTCTTTCAGTAAACAGACCATGCATTTCGAGCTGTTCCATTGCATTACTTTTAATTATCTCATTGGTAGATTTCGAAAGAGATTTTAATTTTTCAATAGAGTCAGGGCTGTTTATATTACCCAGACCCCAAATACATTTTACAGCTAATGCAAAATTATCATCGTAATTAAGATATTCAAGTTCATGAAAGACAGCTTTATAAAGCGATTCAACAGCGTTTAATGGCTTTAGTTTTGATAGTGTAAAAGCAATGTCTTCATGAGATTTGTGCCAATCCGCTTCAATAAGACTACATAGTACCTTAGTATAATTTAAAGTGAACAAGTCAAATTTGGAGGCAACATATAACATCCATCTAACCGCTTCCACATCTTGAATTTTATAAGCACCATACAGTAATTTTAAAACATATTCAGAGTCTATACCGTTTTGAAAAAAAACATCTATGAATTCTTTCTCAGTAATTTCATTCAACCATAATTTGCGAGCCATTTCTATCTCCATCCCAGTCTATCTCCTTCCACATACCTTAAAACTTTCGATATTTTCATTAAAAATTTCTAGACCTTTTCCTTTTCCTAGACCTATATTAATATTTGGATCCTCCAACTTAAACTGAACATTATTAGCGTTCCACCCCTTTTTCGCTTCTGGCATATTAGGGTATAACGCTCGAAGGTCATCACCTTGTCCCCTCACTCCAATTTCTTCTAAAAGTTTAGTGGTTCCATCTTTAACATTAATCTCCACCGTAACCCCTTTATATCCTTCTGCGAACTTCTTTGTTGGTGAAATAAATGTTTCACCTGTGGCTGGAATCCCACCATTTTTGACAAGACGATTATAATGTTTTTCCGACATTGTTCTATAATAAGTCTCAATCAATCCAAAAGGGTCAGTCCATAGTAATGGATTTCCAACATATCCATAAAGCGTAGGATTTCCACCTGCAAGTCCAATCGGATCAATTTGAGTATAATTCCCTTGTTCTGGGTCATAGTATCGGAATCTGTTGTAATATAATCCGATCTCTATGTCCTCATATTGCCCCTGATACCTAAACGGAATGAAATCCTGCTCACCAGTGAACTCATTCACTCGCCCATAGATATCAAGCTTAGCTGACCAAACCCTATTACCTTGTTCATCATAGGCTTCAACAGGCGTTCCCAGATAGTCACTAATAATGCTGTAGTTACCTTCATTCGTGATTTTAGCAGAAGGTACAAACCCATCATTAAACACCCATGTAACTAGATTATCATTTTCCAGTTCAGCTGCATCATTCTCTGAAAGATACTCATGTAGAATAGTATTCCCATCCCAAACGAAACTTGTTGTTTTCTTGTCAGAACACTTCTCTGTTCGTCTACCTAGTGGGTCATACTTAAAAGTAACTTCTGTGTTGTCTGGTTTGATGACCTTCGCCATCATGCCATTGCCATAGTATTCGTACTTCCACGAATCACCGTTCTTCTCAAGTTTCTGAATCAGATTCCCTTCATCATCATAAGAGAAGTTTGCGTCTCTAGTTTCAAACAATCTGCTTCCGGGACCATAGACACGATCTGTCTTTTCTTTCGTTTCATACAAATTCCCAACATCATCGACACTACGATGTAAAAAGTCAAATTGATCGCCTTGATTGGACCAGACGAGATTACTAAATTCATCGTAACCATAAGTAACTTTTACACCTGTTAACTCGTTTATCATGCTTCGTAAGCGATGATTGACGTCCCAATTATACACACGTCTTCGTGTATCACGGTTTTGACTACTTATTCGGTGGTGTGTCGGTCTACCCGTCGTATCATACTGCCATTTGCTGATGACATCTCCTGGTAAGATTCTCTCAATCTCTTGACCGAGTTCATTGTACTGCATTGACGCTGTCCAATGTTCTTGCTCTGAGCGAGAAGCTGTGATTTGTGACACATTACCCATTTCATTACGTGCGACATCGATTTTTGCACCTAGGCTACTCGTAATTTGTGAACGGTTGCCTAATTCATCATAGCTACTTGCAATCCAATGGTCGTTTTGCCACTCCTTGATGACTTGGCCAGATGGGTCTCGCTCCAGCTTTACGGCCACGTGCTCATTTTCAGTGTCAATTAACGAACCATTTTTGTCATAGCCAAACGTTTCCCAAGTATCATCATAATAATCAGCCCGAATGACATTTCCTAAACCATCATGCTGATACGCTGTCCAACGATCACCAGGACGTTGAATTCTCTGAACCAATCCTGCCAGACTTCGCTCATACGTTCTTTCCATCTCATCAAAGCCGATTTCCTTGATGATATTTCCTTTCGTATCACGTTCAAACTGATACATTTCGCCTTTTTCATTGATGACAGTGGTTAACTGCTCTTCTGTATCATAGGTGAATTTAACTTTCTTTCCACCTTGTTCTCGGGACATCAAGCTACCAAGAATGGTGTAATCAAAGGCTGCTTGCGTATGGTTATCTTTCGCAAAAACGATATCATCATAGGCATTGTACTTTAATTGAACGTCGTTACCATCTGAAAGATTTGCCCGTACGAGACGATTCAAGTTATCATATACGAACTTCTCTGTTGCCCCTAGCGGATTTGTAGTTGTTGTGCAGTTACCACGACGGTCATATGTCCAGATTGAACTTGTCCCGTCTGGCAATGTCACTTGACTTAAGTTCAGATCAGCATCATAAGCTAAGCTTACCACATGGCCTTGCGCATTTGTCACCGTTTCAATTAGACGATGCTCATTATAGGAAAATCCAGTCTTCGTGCCATCTTCTAAAATATTTTCCTGTAATGTACTGTCTTCATTATAGATCCATTGACGACTTCCGCCCTCTGCGTTAACTACCTGAATTAGCCTATCCTTCTCATCGTACTGTGAAGATAAGGTACTGCCATCTGCAAGGGTAATCGTCACTGGATTTGCCCATTCATCATAGCTATATGCCGTGCCACGGCCATCTTCATCTACTTCTTGCAGTAATTCAAAGTCCCCATTATATTCATAGCTAACTTCACTACCATCTGGATGAACAATTTTTGTACACAGGTTATCTTCGTTGAAATAATAATAACTCTTATGGCCTAAGCTATTCATAATCTCATTATAGCCCTCGTGATACGAAAGCTCCCCTGCAAGGACATTGCCATCTCCCCATGTTTTGATGACTCGAGCACCTGTAGTTAGCCCATCATAGCGCCAGAAGAAACTATTTTTATTACGGTCAATTTTTTGTATCATTAAATGGTTAACATATTTAATATGTGTACTTTGCCCTAATGCATCTCGGATTTCGACTAAATCTTGTCCATCATTGTAAACATACCGAACTAAGACTTCACGGCTCATCTGGTTATGTAAGGCGACTTCTGTCATTCTGCCTACCTCATTGGTCGTAACCTCAAGCACTCTACCAACACTGTCGGTTACTTGAGATAGGAAGCCTTTACGGTTATAGGCAAATTGAATATGATGCGCTTGTTCATTTTTTACTTCTTTTAATCGGTATGTTATTTCTGTTGTTTGTTCAAATACGTATATCAATCGTGTATCATGCTCAAACAAATGATACTCCTCACCTGTATTTGTTAAGGTCATTCTTTCTCTTTTGTTAAAATACGGCAAGTTTATTGGTAAAATTGGAAACCCAACTGCGCGACCATCCGTCACAATAATCCCAATCAGGTCATCTTCTTCAAAAATCTCTAAGGCTAGATCGTATGTAAAATGCATACCATGACCTGACAAACCAATGCGACTACTATCACTGTACCATGCGCGTTCCCATGAAAGGGGGATAGGTCCAGGCAGTTCAAAGTCGATGCCTTCATATATCATACGCCCTGTAATTAAATCAACGGGCTCAAACCCTCTTTTACAGAATTTTTCACTTAACCCTTTTGTACAATTAAATTTCTTTAATACCCCATGATTAAATTTCGTTAGCCCAGCTTTGGCCATAGCTTTCATTCCGTCTACTGCCTTCGACGCAGCAAGCAATTCATCCATCGATGAAATGACTTTATCTGCGGCCGTCTTCACAGCCTTAGATGCTTTGTTAGCTAGTTCCGCTAGTCCCTTTACTGCATCTAACGTTTTAGATACTTTCGGATAAGCTGCCTTCATCCCTTTTGCTAAAGCTTTTGAAGCATCTATTGCCTTATCAGCACCTTTTTTAGCATCAGCAGCTTTATCTAAGAGTTTTGCCCCTTTTTTGACCTTGTAGGCTCCCTTGGCGGCATCACCAACTACTGGGATCGCACCTACTAAGTTCATGGCTGCATCCATGTAATTCCCTCTTGCCAAGCTAATTCCTGCATTCGCAATATCTGCAAATGTACCGATGACAGGAATAAATCCAGCAACATCCAATGCTGCACTCACGCCATCAACTAAACTACTAAACCAGCCTTTCTTCTCTTTCTTCTCTTCTGCCTTTTGAGGGAAGATTAAGTCAACTTTCGTCGTAGCTTCAATTGCTTCTTCATTTAACTTCGGTGGTTGACTCTGCTTCTCTATACCTTCTTGATCAATGAGCGTACTAATTAATTGTGTGTCAGCGGCCATAATCACATGGCTTTGTTCCTTCGCGGATATCGCAATCCATTCTTCCGCCTCTACGGCTAGCTCTTTCATTCCACTAATTTCGAGTGTTTCATCTGCCGCTAGCATGATGGTACTGTTACTTTGAAATGTTACGCCATCTCCATCATCCATCTTTAAGTCCAATACCCCATCTACTGCACTAAAGGTAATATCACCAACACCTAATGTCACATCTTTCCCAACATTGGTCGCCAATGATTTAACGGTAGTGTCCGCCATTTTCTTCGTCTGCTTTTGTCCGCCCTCTGGTGTGGCTGGATTAACACGCACCGAGCTGATAACGATGGCGTCTTCTTCAACTGCACTTGGAAAATGCAATTGGGCACGTGCACCTGTTTGAGGCATTAAATACATAACACCATTGGCATCTGCTGAATAAGCAAACCAATGTGCTTTTCCTTGATCTTGGCTTTTATCTATATCTAAATGAATTTTAACGGTGTTTTGCGTGACATCAATAATTTTTCCCGTAAATGCTGCACCAATAAGGTCTAAATTACGTACTAACCGCTGACGAATACTTTTCTCGGGTTGGGCAGTATATTGAAACTTCAACACACCGTCATCAAGATGGGTTTCCCTAGCCGTTACGATATAGGAGCTTCCCTTGAATTGCACCAACGTGCCCAGCTCATGGGCCTCTGTGCTTTCAAACTCACAAAAAGTATAATCGGCTTCACTCACATCCGTACCATCATTTTCAGTAATCAACCGATACGCATCGACGTCCATTCGTACTATAGACGGCAGATGGTCGATCGTTATGCTTTTCCTACTTTGAGGTGTACCAAGCCAGAACCGAGCACCTTTTCCTTTTAAATCAGGAAAAACAACGGCGTGCAAACGGGAGGCCATTCTTTTAATGAATTCCCAATCTGTTTCTAAGTATTGAATCGCAATACTACCAATGGCTTGACCGTTAGAAGCTTGGTCGATGTAATCCCCATTAGGATAGGCGCTTACGATGTTTTTTATTAACTGCACGTACGTCATGTTCACATCTTGAAAAGAACGTGAGCGCTTTGCAATATCCATATTTGCTGTAAATGATACAGCCTCAACGGAGACATAGTGCACCCCTTGTGATGCCTGCAACTCCGCATTATCAATTCTTCCTGAGAACAATATGGCACTGTCTCGTCCAAATCTCACAACCACTTCATCTGATTGATTGACCCGCTCAATATACTTTTGTGCTTGCTCTTCAGCAATCATTCCTGTAAAGTACAATCTTGCATGGTCATTGGCTTTATGTTTGATGGTTAGTTTTTCTAAATGAATAAGTGGATACGGCCATTCGAGCACAAGATCCTCATACGTACTAACTGTGTGTATTTCCTTTTCTTCAAGCGATTTCATTACTTACCTCCTTTCAATCAACCTGTCTTTTAAAAACCTTGTTTCGGTATTTCTACTTCCTCTTGACCGTCATGAATAATTTCGATTTTGCCTCCACCTGCTGAGCATTGCGTATGGCAGCGGCTTAATAACGCTTGCTTCCCCTCGATATTGACATTTTCCATTCCTTCCATCCAATCAATGGAACATGTTGGTGTACATGGCTTTTGTAACTGTAAACAAACACCAAAGGTTGGGATGTTATCAGGGTTTCGATCCCCTACATTCATGACAGCTTTCTCTTTAATATAAACGCCATGGTCTTGCGGCAAATTTAAATAATTGAGATGGCTACCAAACTCACAAGAAATGATTGCTCCATGTACGACATAACTAAATTGCTCTTGTTCTGAACCTTCTGTTTCCAAACTTTCTACAACTTGAGCCATTAAATATCCTTCCTTTCGTATCGATTGAACATTGTTTTAAACTACGACAGTGTTTTGGAATGATTTATTAGAATGATCTATCGACTTTGTAGTTTTACTCGCTGCAGCTGAATCCCGAGATATGGTCGTCGTAGCATACTTTCTGCCACGTCTAAATTGACGATGGTGAATGATTCCTTCTTGCCGTCGACTTGAAAAATACAATCTAGTTCCACTTTCTTCGGGTCAATTACGAGCTCCTTTATTTGTCCGTCTGGATAATAAATCGTCTCATCGGAAATACAGTTCTTCTTGACAATGTCCATAAGCCAATGCACACGCTGTGTTCCTTTCTTCACATCCGTAAAGACAATGGCTGTAAATTCTAAGTTATCCTCATATTTCACCAACAACCCTTTTAAATCATCAGACACGATTCTTCGAGGCTTCTCTAAATAATCCAGATATACCGCGTTCTCTTTTTCTATTACTTCCCCGAATACAGATGAGCAGACAAAGTTATCATCGAGGTCTGTTTTGAAAGGAATAATTGGATTTGTAATGCTTTGATCTTGCCGAACAATAAAATACTCCATCTTTTCCTCCTGTAACTATCATTTCTATTGATTTCAACGTTAATGAATCCAATGAATGTCTTTTATCTGGTCAGGGCTAAATAGACACTTCTCTTGATCGCGTTTAAAGAAGGTAGCTCCTTTTAAATTGGCACCTGTAAAATTGGCGCCTGCAATTTGCGCAAACTCAAATTTTGCATTTTCCAAATTCGCATGACTGAAATCAGTACCTAGGTAACAGGCAACTTCGTCATCGGGAAGCATTAGCGTTTTTCCTTGTGCATGCGTAAAATTAGCGCCTGCCAAATTGGCGTTTCGAAAATCAGCATCTTGAATGGCTGCATAGGAAAAATCAACATTCGCTAAGCTACAATCTACAAAACTAGTACCGACGCAAACACTTTGTTTCATGGAAGCCCCTTCTAAGTCACTGCCATTGAAATTCGCATAAGAAAAGTCCATTTGGTCGAAAAGTTTTTGCTGTAATGGTAAGCTTGAGAAATTTTCAAACGTATATGATTTATCCATCTCATTTTTCCCTAACCATGCGAGAAGATTTTGTTCCACTCGTTCACGTTCGTCGAACATCGCAACATCTTCACTAAATCCTTTATATTCACCGACACGAAATCGCAAACATGCTGCTCGTTGGAAATCTACTTCGGGTACGCTTTCTTGTTGATAACGGAAGAGATAGCGTACCAATTGAATAATATACTGATGAAATAGAATCACAGTCTGTTGAATAATTCCTCGAACATCAGCTGCTTGTATGGAGAGATATGGCTTTCTTTCTTTTTCAAGCGTTTTGTGTAAATCTATAATCGCCTCACTAAGCCAGTCCGCTTCATACTGTGCCGTGCATTCTACCCAGTCGTAGTACCATTTTTCTCCATACGCTTCTAGCAAATACGTACACTTGTTATCTAGTAATGATGTTCGTAGCAATGAAAAATGAATAAAGGCAACTGGAGCTAACCTTTCTTGCTCTTGCTCATCTTTAATATTTGCAAACAGCTGTTCAAGCGAGTTAATGATTGGTTTTAGTAAGATTTCCTTCTCTTGGCGAAACTGTCGATCAACCTTCTCTTGTAATCGGTTGATATGAACTGACACGCATTCATCCATAAAATGCTGTAATGCTTCTTCTCGTTTCATGCGTTCTCATCCTCACTAATTTGCTCGTACTTCTGTTCCTTTGATCTCCATTTTGTCTTCCATCTTGATTGAACTGTCTTTACACGTCATCTCTATTTTCTCGGTCGCATTAATCATAATTTGCTTCGCATTGATGGCGACTTTATCTGTTGCTTGTAAGGTAATATTTTTATCACTTATGATGGAGATCCCATTATCATCCATAAGCGAAATCATTAATCCTCCACCAGATATGACAATACGATCGGGTGCAAGTAGAATTTGTTTACCGTGCTTCGTTCTAAGTGTTTTGACATCTGGATCGGCCATCCGTGCTGGGTCTTGGCGACTGTCCTCTGGTGGTGCAGGTCTTGATCCACCGCCGCCACCTCCTCCACCGCCACTAGCACTGGCACTTCCACCACCGCTTGGACTAGGCGGATTCGTCGCTGCTAACATTGAACCAGATTGTGGTGGTGCTTTTGATACAGAACTAATCGCAATCCCTTCATCCTCACGATTTCCTGGGAAATAGATTCTAACATTATCGGATAGCTCTGGCATGAAGTACCATCCTGTATTATCTTCTGATGCATAGATCGTTGAATACGGAAACCAATACGCTGTATCTTTATCTTGACCCTCGTCGAAATCGACATGAATACGAATTTTATCCCCTGCTACATCAATTACTTTTCCTTGAATGGAAGCACCAATAATAGCTTGATTATAAGTAGTGTGGACACTGAAGCCGTTCTGAGGTGTTAACGTATAAATATGCTTGAACAAGCCATCTTTTAAAGTTGAGTAGATTTTATAGACATACAATTTTTTGGATTGGAACGTAACTTCATTGCCTATTTTGAATGGTTGGAACGATTCTACCTCATAGTACATGTAGTCACTATCAGTAATACCGTCGAGATGATTTTTACTGGACACAAGGAAATTGCCGATCGCCTTTTTAACTCGATAATTGATGGACTCCATTTTCTGCGTGCCCCCAGCTTGAAACGGTACGCCGAAGTAAAACTTGGCAGCCGGATGAACCGTATCTGGCACCAGACCTGTATGGAATCTTGATGCCATTCGTTTAAGAAACTCCCAATCTGTCTCTATATATTGCATCGTAAATCGTCCAATAGTAGCGCCCTTTGAGGCATAATCCATGAAATCTGCACCTTTTTGATCGGCAATACATGCATTTATTAATTCACTATAGGGCATACCCGCATTTTGATAAGTTTGATTTTTCTTCTTCACATCTAACACATACGAATGCGAAACTGCTTTAACCTCCAAATAATAGGTGCCCAAAACCGATTTCACCTGTACATCTAACGCCAGCCCATTGAAAATAGGAATAGCTTGTCCACCACTGCCGATTTGCACGACTTCAATAGCCGTTTCGGCATCCGTCATATAGACATAGGAATCTTCGTATTCATCTGGAATCACACCCGTTAAATGCAATGTAGCATGCTCATTCATTTGTTGCGTAATTTCGATTTGATTGACGCGAATATTATAGGGCATCACGATGATATCTTTATACGTCAAGGCTGTTTCTTTACTCATTCGACAACACCTTCCCCATCTAATAATTTGTTTTCAACAAAGATAGATTCCATCATGCCGTAAGCAATGGGCTTCCAAATATCCATCTCTTTTTTCAAACAATTAACCGAACCCATCGTCACATTCTCGCCTACTATAAACAAAAACATTAAATTATAAATCTTGTTATCTAGTGCTGGCGAAATGAAGTCAAAGTAACCAATTTGTAGACCGTTAACTTCAATCATGGCGGTATCCAACATTTTTGTAGTTGGCTGCGTTTTTTGAAGGATGTTCCTCATGGCCTCTGTGAAGTCTTCTAATTCCTCTTCTTTTACCTGTTGTTCCATGATTTTCAGCGTGACATTGATGGACGTACTTTCGCTTGTATAAATATAATCGGGTCTACGACTGGATGGATATTTAATATCCATTAATTCAGGCTCCATCACGTCAAAGGTTGCAGGCATACACATCCGGATTTGATCCTCATAAAAACTCATTTCTTTAAACTCAATCGTTTCATCTTCAATCATGAGCTGACCATCTTTAATCGCTTTCACAATATCAGTATTTAATAATTGGTTTTCAATGTTCTCCATTCGTTTCTTCTGCCTTGCATGTTTCGTCATCTCGATTACTTCTTCATCCATGAAATTCATTTTTTTCGCTCCTTTGTTTCGATTCTTTTTTCTCTATCTCATAGCCTTGTCATTTTTTGCTTTCCTATTAAGGCTAACTCAGCTGACATGATCGAAAATAGCTTCGGCATTCGAAACGAAATTTTTCCTTCCATGACATGCTGAATCAATGACTGAAATATCCTGCTCATCTATATTGACAAAGCCCTAGGAAATGCTCCTCATACGGTGTTTATCTTTCTTATAAAGCCGCTTCCTTTTGAGCTATTACACGTTGTCCATTTTTGAACGTTTCTTCATCAGCAGACCATCAGCTAGTCAACAATCATGCGCTTTGGTCGCCCTTGACTGTGCCCTGTCATACGACCACCACGTTTTGATTCCAATAAAATACGGTTCAAGTATTTATGAATTTGACTATTAGAAAATGTTTGGTAATCAAGCTCTAGCCGATTGCAAATATAAAAGTCGATTGCATCTCGTTGAACCCGCTCCTGATTTATGCACTCTAAAGCAAAAGCTATATCGTACGGATTCGCTGGGCGATTTTTTAACAGCTCTCGTGCAAAATAGTGCAAAATGATTGGATGATAAGTGCTTTTATGAAAACCTGCATACTGACTGTGAAGATAATTAACCGTATTGTATTCAGTCGCAATATCGGAAAAATCAATATACTCCGAGCGCAGTTTTGCACCCGATTTTAATTTAAAGCGCGCCAACTCTAGCTCATTATTCGCAAGCTCTAATGCATCATCTAGGACTATTTCCGTCGTGAGGTTTCTAAAATCTAATTCATTCACTTCTTCAGCAAATCGTACTTTTAAAATTGTTTCACTTCCTGTTGCCTCATAAGGAAGCTCATAGCTACTAGGTAGCGTATAGAGCTTTCCGTTATGCTTGATAATGCCTTTCGCTATTATGAGGCTTTTATCTGCTACGATAATATTGGCACCAGCAATAATGCCATTAGAATAATCTTGGAAATATAAATCTAAAAATTCTCTTGGGAAATCTCGCAAATTTTCTAGCATTTCTCGCTTTAAAATGCGGCCCTTTTGAAAATGTGGAAATTGATTGGCAAACAAGCTGTCACCCACCTCTTTTCTTGTTTTTCACTGTTTACTTTAATCCATCAAAGAAATCCAGCTCAGACAAATCGGTTTCAAAGGCAAAGAATTCCTTGCTTCCGATAAACAACTGTTCGTCTTTTCGTGCTACTGGAACAACATGGAAGCCCCAATTATCTTCGCCTGCAAAGACAAAGAACTTCACTTCTCCATTCGTGATGGAATCCGTTTCGTCCTGCGGAATTTTATCTTGATAGTGCATGGCAATATTCTCATAAAGAACAGGTGCATAATCCTCCTGACGATTTAAGTAAGTGTATTTAAACGATGAGTGATCGTCGTTGCCTGTGAGGAAGAACTCCACCTCTTTTACTCCCCATGGACGAGAAATCGTACCGTGAATTTGATTCAATCTTTCTAAGCTACTAATCAGTAATTTTTCCTGACGATTATGTGTAAAGGCACTGACAGCATAAGGGACAACTGGCGCATGGTTCGTCACTTCTGTTTCAATCATGCCGATTTTCTTGGCATTTAAATAACGCAGCGCTCCCCTTAAACAAGCAAGCTTTAACTCTGGAACTTTACCGATATTTTCAGCCTTTTGTCTAAACTCAATGCTGCGCCCTGGTACAAATTCCTTTAAAGCCTCGCGAAACGCGTCAATTTTACAGGATTGTCCCGTCAATTTAATGATGGAATAGTCACTCAGTATGCCACTCTCATAAAATTCCTCTAAAAACTCTCGTACGATATCATAAATATCCGCCTTTATGAGATGATTGATTTCTTTAATGTTGAAAAAGACATTTGGGAAGTCATAAACTTCTTTAAATTGATTGTTTTCTACCAACGACAGGCACCAGCGATCTACTGCTGTGACATTTAAATCACTATCGTGCTGCATATCGCTATCCGCATAGAAACGACTTCTTAATATACCTGTTTTGCGGAAAAATTCTTTCTTCATCTCTTCTGCCATTTCCCATAAGAAATAATAATTATTGCGAACACGTAGGTATTCATCACGTGTGCGATTTTCATATTCCTTAAAACGTGTAGGGATAATATTTTCGGCATCTACAAAGGCTTTTTCGAATTGCTCATACACCGCTTCCACGCCATGGTCGTCGACATATCGATAAATATCCTTACCTGGAATATCAATTAATGCATCGATATCATAATCATTTTTTCCTCGACTATAATAGTTGGCAAAAACGATTTTCATAAATTGGAAAATGCGATACGTAATATTGTTGCCACCAAAATTCGTATCTCCATTTTCATAAGTAGTATGAATATCAATTTTGTAAGAAATATGTCCGTCCTCTATGCGAAACTTACAAGAAGAAAGGTCTGTTGTTCCGCCTCCACAATCGATCACTAGCGCTTTATATTCCTTGCCATCGAGAAAACTATCATTCTCTATTTGATTGGCGATTGTATTATAAAGAACCGACATCCCTTCATCGAGAGCATGCTCAGTTTCGATTTGGTATTCGGGTAAAATCGCACGAAACATATCTAAAAATTGTGTTTTCAGCTTAACGGGACTGGAAATATGTAAATGCTTGAAGCGACATTTAAATTGATGCTCCGCCATTCGAATAATATAAAGCATAAACTCTCTTAAAATTTGGCTACGTGGAACAAGTGCAGTATTCCCGTTAGCATCCATCACCTCTTCCAACTTAGCATAGTTACTAACCCATCGCTTAATACCTTGGAATTTCGTAGCCAATGATGTATAGCTATTTTTTTTCATCATTTTTAACGCTTCATAGCCGTAGTGATAGCCTACTTGGTCTGCATTTGAGCAATCTGCGACAGTCATGACCGTCGGCACTACTTCGATCCATTCGTTTTGATGAAGCGGATCTGGAAATTGCACAAAATTAATGCTATTTAGCTGAATTCTGTCATTTAATAAATCATGACTGCAAGGAGAGGACACATAATCGCTCTCTAAATAAACACCAGCCGTTGTATTTGTTGTACCAAAGTCAATCGCAAGAATAGCATTCGTTGTTTCCAGCTGTTTCATCTCTAAATCTGGTATTGGAACTTTATAATAATGAAGATTTGTTGGCGGAAGTGGGGTCTCCTGATAATACGTCTTATAGATATACTCAGAATCTTGCTTTCTTAAAAAAATAAAGCTGTAGTTTTTATTGTTTGTCTTCCGGATTCCAATTGCTTGGTCAGCAGCGAAATAGTATTGATTTGGGACTTCGTCGTCTTTAAGGATATTAAGAATGCCGCAAAGTTCCAGCTGCTCATTGACTAGCAGTACGTTAGATTCAACAAGAAAACCGCCTGTTTCCAAGAAATACTGATCGGGTTTATCAATCTTCATCCCGCTATATAAGCTCATTTTGGCAGGAATTTTAATGTCACCATTGTCAGACATCTGCGTTTTTAAATACTCTTGCATGGCCGCTTCTACTCGTTCAAAGCCCCCATCCTTTTTTTCTCTAATGAGAGGGTTTTCTTCAGAGCCACGGTATCTTAAAATCTTGTCGATTAACTCGTCTCTTGTCAGTGTATTAATAAGCCCCGTCACAAGCTTTTCCTTATAGCAAATATTTCTAAGCTGGAAGGTTGTCATTTCCATTAGTTCTACTCGTGTATAGGTCATATATTTCTTTTCTGTATTACGCTTATTGGCATACAGCTTATATGAATATTTAGTTGTCATTGGAATCCCTCCTCTTCCCTATTTAGTAAAGAGCTATTCGATCTAGCTTCATCGTTTCCTCTGCATCAATAATGCCAAAATGATATTGCCAATAAACCTCCATATGAAAGCCTATTGGCAGAAAAATTTCTTGTACAAGCTGTACCTTTCGCTCATTCTGTTCTGTCTGCTTTTGACGGATGTATAAAAGCAGCTCATCCTGGTCCTCCGATTTCACATAAATCATGCAATTTTTAAAGAGCCTTTTCAGCGTATCCTTTAATAAGTAAATCTCTTCACCAGTCCGGTACAGTCTTAGCATGTTGAGTGCAACTATTTCTTGCTCCTTTTTCGTAAAAGCATGAATATTGTCACGCACCAATTTACCAAATACATCGGCCTCGATTTCCCTTAAGATAAAGCGAATATAGAACTCTCTCTTATTCATGCCCTGCATACGATCAATTTCAGCTAAAAAGTGCAATACGGTATCTAAAAGATAATTCCTAAACTCAATATCCGCAGAATTATCTGGATGGAAGAGACCATTAAAAATTCCGTAATAGCGATAATACGGATTTACTTCAACGTGCTGGTCAACATACTGTGCATTTAATAGTTGTGGACTTAGTTCCATATAAGGTGAATAGGCTTCGGCAAGATGAAAATAAATATCCTTTTTAGAAAGTCCTTCATCCTCAGCTTTAATGAGCAAATCCCAAATATAGTTCATAGCCACACACCTACACATTCATATTCGAAGAAATGTCTTTGCACTTCTGATGCGAGGAAGCTTAAAATATCGTTTGCGATAAAGTTTCTTTCCTCTTTCGCCTTAAACTTTAATAGCATCGTTTTTCTATGATTATTTTCTCCTATCATTTCCGTTAAGAACGTGTTCGCGGAGTGCGTAAAGCTTGTTCCCGAGAAAGAGTCCACTATTTCAACATCTACAAGCTCAAATCGATTAGCTGCCTCAAAGGAGTTAATCATACGAGTAATTTCACCCTTCGTTTTAACAGTAGCCGTATACTTGTTAGCGAATTTGTGTATAAAATGCTCGATTCTTCGATTTGATACAAGCTCGTAATTTAATTTCCCGATCTTGTCATCTTCCATCTTTGCAATTTTGATTAGCTGCCAAACCCCTGACTTATCCTGGGGTGAAACAATTGTTAATTCATTGTCTGAGCGTTTAACGTAACGAACATTTTCCTCTTCGGCCTCAACAAGATAGCCATGCTCGTTTCCGATTTTACGTACAGAAAGGACATGTTCAAAATTCACCTTATCGATAGCAGGGACGGGAAACCCGACATTTTTGACCTCATGGCGTTCAATGTTCCATAGTGGAACCATATTCATACGTTTCTTATCCTCATACTCTTCTAAATCAACGATTATTTCAGTAATCTCAGCATCCTCATCTAAAGGCGGGCAATCTACTAAATTGACATTAAAAAATTTATAGACGAATGGATGATTAATAGTTTTCCACGGTAAGCCGTTTATTTGGAAGAGCGGATATAGCTTGTTCATCTCTTGTAAATAGTCCAGATTTTGAGTAAGGCTGACTTTAATCTCTACTTGTCCTTCTGTCGTTACTAGCCTTCCATTAAAGCGTCGCTGCTCTGTAAGTAACTGTTGGATTTGCATGGAATCACACGCTAAAAATAAGGTGAACAGCACTGCAGGTTCATTGTTTTTAAATGATTCAAGCAGTTTTTTTTTATTGATTGATTTACTTTCTAAATCAGCTGGTCGCATCGGGAATAAGCATTCATGAATAGGGTCAACATCCTCCCTAGAACTTAACGTCACATAAATATCAAACCTATTCTCAGCATCATCTATTTCATTGAATACGCGGTCTTCAAGCTTTTTGTTCATGTCATCCTGATAGTCGATTAAATTTACAAAAACGCCACTTACAATATCCTTTAGCAGTTGACGTTGCTCTAAATCCTCTATTTTGCGTAACCGTTCAATCATGAGCTCTTTTATCAATTTATTTTCCCTCTTTCATCACTTCAGCATCAGATGGCTCACTAGCAGCTGTCCCTTCATTCGTAGGCGGAGCTGCCTGATCAGGTGGCGCTGCATCGGCAGCTGGTGCTTGAGGAGGCGGATTTAATTTATCATTGGCGTTCATAACCTTTCGCTCAAGACCTAAAACCTTGGACAACAGCTCTGTCTCCTGATAAATTTCCTGTGCAAGTGTATAATATTCAATTGCTTTCCCAAACTCTTGGCGTGCATAGCTCTGATCTCCGCTTTTTTCTAAGCCTTCTGCCTTTAATTCCTTCTGGGCCTTTTTCAATTCAGCAATTTTAGCCTCTGCTTCTTCTATTTTTGTCTTTATTTCAGGTTCGCCAGTAAAGGCAATTGTCAGCGCTTTTTTTCTTGCCTTTTGATACATTTCAAGAGCCCCATTGTAATCCTCTGCCTCAAATCGAAAATCTCCATCTTTCACAGCTTCAGCAATTTGTACAATGGTATCCATATTAGCGATTCTTTGTTCAACTACTGCTTTCCCAAAGTCTTTTATAAGCTTTCCTTCTTTTTTAGCCTTTTCATATTGCTCAAGCGCATCGTTAAATTTACCTTCTTCCGCTGCTTTATCTCCACTGATAATCAGATCGGTAACTCTTAATTTTCTCGCTAGTACATTTCTATGTATTGGATCCTTCAATTTTTTAGCAGCATTTCTGCCCTCACTATATTCCAGGAGTGCCTTATCATAAGTTCCATCTTGAAAATACTGGTTTCCGCTCTTTTCATGATCTTTCATCTCGACAGTTAATTCAGCCATTTTTTTAGCTTGCTTTGCCTGATAAAAAATCGTGCCTCCACCTACGACCAAAGCTAGGATTAATGCAGCTACAATCATTTTGATGTATTTCATTTTTTTCTTATTTGTTTCCTGGTAAACCTTGTTAGCAAATATCGCTGCGACTGTGTAATTATTGACCACTTTCTTTTGCCTGCTTAACAGGACCTCTTCTAATACATCAATGTATTTCTCAGGCTCTTTTGCATCTTCCAACGCATCTGCCATTTCAATTTCATTGACATCTTCCCAAAAGCCGGCTGTACAAAGCACTAGTACATCGTCATCCATTAACTTCATTTTCTTTGAAACAAAAGGCTGGAACTCTTTTGGTTTGCCCAAATAGTTTAGTAAATTGGTTCTTTCCTCGTGCTGGCTAATATCGAGCGAACGGTTCCTATCATTCACTATTTCTTGCGCTAAGCTTTGATCCGTACTTTTAAACGTTAAAGTCCCATTACGGAAATGATATAATCTCGAATTTCCTGCAACGGCAACAATCATCTTTGAGTAATCCGAGACGACTATGACAATACTAGCCTTTAATCTCACCCTTAAGCTTTGTGCTTGAAGAATATCTTGTGCATATTGTAAGTATTGTTTAATTTTCCGTCTGGACATGGATGGCTTTTCCATGAATTTTTCTAAAATTGCCTTTACAGCAAGCTCTGCACTACTTATTTCCTGATCAGAATCTAACCCTTTTACCGCTACCCAGCAGGCTACATCGTCCAGCTCTGTATAGGCAAAGTAATCTTTATTTTGCAAAAATGAGCCCGCTTCGGATAAAAAGCTTGTTTTAAAGTTGCTATTTTCCTTTCTCATGATTACTCCTCCTCATTTACTGACTCATTTAAAGACACATGTAAAATAATTACCATGTTTTTTCTAAAATAACGATGGTTGCATTATCTTGATTTTTTAAGCGTTTTTGTTCAACGGCTTTTATCATGTCTTGAGCAATATCATAGGGAGTAGCTTGCTGAGAGAGAATTTTCTCCATTTCAACCTCTGTTAAAGTATCATAGACACCATCACTAAATAGACATACTTTATCCCCTCTATTTAGCTGAATCGGACTTTTTCCGATATCCATATTTTTAAAGCCTTCATACCCTAAATAATTGATAAGTCTCTTTTTCAAAGGATTTTCCTGCACCTCAAGCTGAGATATTTCACCAGATATATATCGCTCCGTTAACACTGATTCAAAAATATGCTTTTGATTGATGGCCTTAAATTCTCCATTTCGAAAAATGGTAATGACACTATCTCCAACGGCTCCCCAATGAAGAAATCCATTATCATCAATAACGGCTGCCACTAATGTAGTCCCGCCATTCGAGCCATTTAAATTTTCGACAATCATATGATTACTTGCAAAAGCGGCCTCCTTAAAAAATTTTTCTAGGGCATTTAGACCGCTCAGCTTTTTAAATTCTTCAATAAATGTATTGACAGCAACCGTACTTGCCATCCTACCGTTTGCTAAACCACTGATGCCATCTGCTAGTACGGCGATTGTTCCATCTTTCGTTTCTGCTGTAGAGAAATAATCATCCTGCTCATCACGTCTGCCAATCGTTTGACCATTTCCGATGGCTATTTTTGTTTTTTCATTTTGTTGCGCAAGCATGTTTCTAACGATTAATAACGCAAAGAGTACAACGATAAAAATAAGTGCAATTATGTATGGCAGTAGTTTCTCATCCATCCGTCATCATCCCTCACTGTTGTTGTTTTCCCATTCAAAATGAACACCACATAAGGGAATAAAGAGAAACATACTTGCGCCTAACTGAATTACATCATACGCTGCTAGCTCTGTTGGCGTATAAACCGCTTCATTGTTAAGATAAGCTAAGCCTGATGCATCTCCAGGCAGCAGATAGAAATTCCTTTTTTTAGGATCATAAACAATCACAGCATGGTTACGTTGAGAAATCGAATTGTCTCCAACAATACGAATGTGCATATCCTCAGCTCTACCAATAAAGTTTTTTTCCGATAAAATTCGATAGTCTCGACCCATTTGAGGTCCTTCAATACAAACTAGCCATCCTGTTACCGGATCAATGCCATCCATTTCCCCAAGGTATGGCATTGTTTTATCATCTAGTTCTGCTATAGCTGTTTGCTGACTACTTGGTCTTTGCTCCTGTTCCACCATTACGTTGCAATACGGACATACATTTCTATGTCTTCTGGAACTAAACATGTGACCATTTGTGCATCTAATCAAACTCATTTTCGCTATCCCCCGTCTATGTTTACGAATTTACTTGTCTCTATTTCACTAAAATCCGTGTATTTGCTATGTATATTGTGTCTCCATTACCTATTGGGTAAGGATTTTCATGTTTTATTCTGTTTTTAACGCGCTTACTAGCCTTTTTTATACCAACACCATTTACCGAATCAATATCCTCTATGTACCATACTCCTGAAACATTATTTAATACGGCATGTTCATAGTTGATAAGCGATTCATATTCAGTACCATTTAAATCGATATCTGCCTTATTGTCAGCGGAACTTTTCCCAATAAGTAATGACGTTTGATCACCGATTTCCCATTCATCTATTTCAGCTCCTCGATCATTGAGGAGAACTAATTTTCGAATTTTCTTGTTTGTCACATTGTAATTTTTATCTCTAGCTTCATACTTAATAGAGCCATAAATTATTGCTAGTATGCCCAGCATTAGTCCAATAATTGTTTTTAAAATAAAATCCTGATTCATGACAAATACGTATAGAATGAAAAAGAAGGTGATTATGACAATAATAATATCGATAATTTTTATAACCATTTGTTTCTTTGCATCTTCAGTGTATGCATCCATTGAATTTTGACCATACATGGTATCACACTCCTCCATACTAGCTATGGCTTCGTTTTACTTGTTAAAAAAACGTTCAAATAAATCAGTTGTATCTAGTGGATTTTTCTTTGCATTCTTATTAAGGGTTGATCCCGTTTCCTTTGTTTTAGGATTAAAACCAAAAAAATGCTCAAAGTTCTTTTCAATATTGTTCATATTAAAATCTGGCTTTTTTTCAGTAGACTGTGGGCGCGAAGACTGTTTTTCTGATGTCTGTCCCTTGCCCCAACTTTGACTAGCTCCATCTAGTCGAGCATCATATGCTTCTCTTGAGGCTTGATCCTTTAGTACTTTGTATGCCTCTGTCACTTCTAAAAAAATCTTTTCTGATTCTTTGCTTCCACCGCTCACGTCTGGATGATGTTTTTTTGATAGTTTTCGGTAAGCTAGTTTTATTTGTGCTTGCGTGGCGTCTCTACTGACACCTAAAGTTTCATAATGCGTTTTCATATTTTTCATCCCCAATATTAGGATTATTCAAAATTATCTAAGGAACTATGAAAGTCCCTTAGATAATGTGGAATAGCTATCAAGCTGCAATCTTAGACAGCGTAGCCGCCTTCGATTTTTGCCAAATCTGTTTTGTCTTTCTTTTGTTTAATGAATAAGTAAAATTCACCAATACCTTCTGTGTCACCATACTTTTCTGTATAGTCAACAACGAAAGCATTTGGGAAATGAATTTTTCTTACTACTTGATCAGCTGAAACAACTTCTAGAGTTACTTTACGGTAACAGTCAGCCTTTTCAGCTGGAACTAATGACCATAATCCTAATTTCATCGTGTCATCAGAATTGTCTCCATCTGTTGCAGTAAGAATTTTACCTCTTATTTTTAAAGTTGCTCCTACATCTGTAGAACGTGCGTTAGAGTCATTCGGCGTATCTGTTTCATACTCAACAGCCATAATGCTATCTAACCCTAGTTCAATTGCTTCTGATCCTTCTACTTTTAATACAAAACCCATTCTCATTACCTCCTGAAATTTGTTTGAATCGTCTCAAAAAATCGTTTTGGGTGAAAATGTATAACTTGTTGTATACATTCCTCCATGCCTAATGCTAATACATGAAGCACGGAGAAATATGTAATGTTTTCACCTTACAATTAATGGAGGATTCTATTTATGTTAAAAGATTTATGAAAAAATCTTAAACATACGACTTAAAAAATATTTTAGTGTATGTGTAAACTTGTTAGGCCTTAACAGCACTACTTGCCTTTGTAATCATAACTTCAAGATTCTTCACATTACCGTTAAACACTAGGTCAATCTGACATGTGCTTGTTTTTTCATCGATAATGTAGCCAATGTCATCTCCATCGTGAATAACGGAGTTTACATAGCCTTTATCTTGAACCCATTTGCTTTTTTGGCTACTTGGATTATTACTAAAGAATCGAACGATATTTTCATGTTTAAAGTCACCTGATTGGAATCGTAAAATTCTTTCAATATACGTACTAACTTGAGTTTTGTAAATCGAATCGAATCCATCTTCTTCCATAGCTAAACTTCTAGCTTTATACACTGTAATACGTTTAATTTCTTTATCTTGAAGCTGTGCATTTTCTGATGAGAATACAAAGCCAAAGCTTCTACTGTTAATAGCATCTTTAATATTATTAGTAAATCCTGAGATTTCTTTCGCCATTGTTGTAACGGCTCTTAGTGAGTTATCACCAGCTTCAATATCGAAGCGTACACCAGGATAATTTCTCTGAACATTTCTGAAAGAATCTTTCAAATATTCCGGACATTGGTAAGCTGAAACAATACCTGCCGCTACATAGCTAGCACCAACATAAACGCCCTCTATCCAAAGTTTTAAAATATCTTCTTTTTCTTTAGATAATCGTGCTCCATTTTCTGTTGTCTGCATTCGTGTATCAATGATTACTCCTGATTTATCTTTAGGAATAATTGTGAAGTTCGGTAAACATGGTATCGCAAACTCACTATAATCTTTTCGAATAAGCACTGAGCATTTATCAATCAAGCGATCAATACCTGCAGTAGCAATTCCATTAAATGTCGTTTCTTCTTCTGCCATGAAGTTGAAGAAAATCTGTATTTTATAATCTTTCACAGTATCAAGAAGGATGGATAACGATTCCATTGTATTGCCATCTTGCTTGGCAACCTTATCGTTCCCTTTAAATCTAGCTCTACTTACTTTCATTTTTCCAGAAGCTTCTAGTTCTAGTGCAGGGACAATTCCGTACCATACTGTATCTGTAAAGTCATTTTTGGAGTTAACTGTGTTTAAATACGTGCGTAATCGTGGTAGATTATTACTTTTAACGAGCATATCTAACTTTGTGTTCGTTACAAGTAACGAGGGCTGCATACCTTTGTTTTTAGTGGCATACTGATCAAAGTACATTTTTACGCCTAATAGTTTTTCAACTAATGGCTTCACTGTTTTTACAAATTCATCCTTAGCATCCTTATAGAATTCTAAGTAAGTATTGTAGTTTTGTACCTCTGTCTCTACATCTAATTCAGCTCTCACAGCTGGCAATGGAGAGAACGTTCTTACGACTAAATCTTTGACATAAGAGGATGGTGATTCTGTAATCGCCTCATAGTCCTCTTCAAATACTGTGCTTAAACCATAGTTACTATTTTCTTCAATAACCATCAGTTCCGAGCTATTATTTTGTGGTGCCTCAATGATTTTTAATTCACCACTGTCGCCAATAGAAAGTGTCCCAATTTGTAATTTTTCGGACTCGTCTTCATCCTGATTAGCACCTAATAATAGACGTGTTTTAATATCTTCAATTGCTAAAGGAAGCATCGCCATGACATTATTGTAATTTCTACTAGCTACTTCAAACATCAGGTTTAGCTTGTCCCCTGTATCCAATTTTTTGGGATCGCCTTCATCTAATTTGTCATATTCACCATATAGGTAATGGATTTCTTTACGGACTTGTCGAATGTCGTCCATAACCTTTTTAGGAGAGATCATATCGAGCAAATTTTCAAACTTAAAATCAACGTTCGCAATGCCCTGACTTCTTTTCGTATCAATGAGGGTAAATAACATCTTTAAAAAATCATTATTTTGGTCAATTGCTATTTCAGAAATACAGTCATCTTGAATTCCTTCAGGTTTTTTTAATGTATACATAACCTTTTGGTTAGCAGCATTGTAGAATGAGTAAACCGTCGGAGAAAACTTATCTAAAAACTCGTCGAAGCTTTTAACAAGAAGATTTTCATTAATTTCTTTAATTTTTTCATCACTAAGACTGTCAATCCCTTTTACATCTCCAACAAGCGTAATTAAATCCATTTTTTCAGGATTAATTTCCTCAAAGAGCATGGTTCTGTTTGTTTGATTAATAATCTCCATTCAGTCGGCCGTATGATTATACAGCCATCCCTCCTTTTTGTAACGAATTTCGAGTAAGCATAGTCATAAGTGAGTCGCAAATAAAATATGTTGATTGCGTATAAAATAAACCAATAAGAAACTAATAAGTAACAAAATGGTAATTACAGACAAAGAATCAATAGTTATTTATGATTTTGTATGTAATTATGTACACCAGTTACTCAATACTAGAATTCCTAATGATTCTATAATTTTACACACTTACTTCACTGATGACATTATGTATCACAAAGTAACTATACAGTATCTAATTTTATTGTCAATATTTACATTAGTACATTTTGTAAAATAAATGTATTTAACTGGGTTCATGGTAAAAAATAAACATGTTAAAATTTATGACTTTTTTATAGAAATAAATGTATTTATTCTTTATTTTTACTAAAAAAACAGCTTATGGAGTAAAAATAGGTAGTCCATAAGCTGTTATTCAAAAATATTTTCCGAACTCAAAAACAGAACTATAGAACTACTAATTTATTAAAGTAGTCATTTGGAATCAAATGACTTGAAATAACCCTTCGTCTTTTTTACAATATTTTCAAAATTGATGGCCATTTCCATAATTTTAAGTGAGGAGCATCGTTTTTTTGCATGCACTGCCAGACCCCACATAATAATTCGAGATAGAACAACACTCACTTTCTCATTATATTTTCTCACATTCTCAATTTTGTCCTCGATTATTCGTTGTGAACTATCCATTGGGATAATATTTGTTAAAGAGTAATAAAAGGTTGCTGCTAAACTATAAATATCTGTATATACACCTTGCTCAGATTTATTCGAGTATTGCTCTAAAGGAGAATACCCTGGGCTAGTGAAAATTTGATGATTCCCAGCAGTTTTATTAAAAATAGCCGAACCAAAATCTAGTAAATATGGATTACCTTCAGAATCTACTATAATATTGCTTGGTTTAATATCACGATGGAGTATGCCTTTTTTATGTAAATAGCTTAAAGCACCAATTAGAGGAAGGAATATACTCGTGTACAAATGCTCCCTATCATTAATAGGAAAATCCTTTAAATATTGATCTAATAAAGTTCCTTCATAATACTCCATCACGATATAAATCGACTCATTTTCTTCAAAGTGGTGCATATATTTGACGATATTTTGATGATTTATTTGCTGCATAATTAACGCTTCATTTAAAAAAATAGCTTTTAAATCCTCGAACTTCTGCTTCGTTGAAGGCACACGATTAACAACTGTTTTATTATCTAAATCCCGTAAAGCTATGTCATTTGGAAAGAACTCTTTAATAATTAGTTGATTCCCTTCATTAATATTCTCCACGATATAAACAAAGGACAATTTACTAGTAGCAATTACTTCTTTTATTTTATATGTATCTTTCAACACACTGTTTATCGGTAAGCTCAATTCAACTTGAGTCGCTTGCATTTTCGATCAATCATCCCTTTCAACACATAAACTATGAACAATCTGTTTCATATTTAACGCAAAATATGTAATTATTTTAACTGAAATACAAATTAATGTAAGTATATCAATATACACCTTTATATTAAATAGTTATCTTATAGTAGTTAGTGATTCTACATTGAATGGTGGGGTCGCTTTAATGGTTCTATCCATCTTTTTGATGGTCCTATCCATCTTTTTGATGCTTCTATCCATCTTTTTGATGGTCCTATCCATCTTTTTGATGCTTCTATCCATCTTTTTGATGCTTCTATCCATCTTTTTGATGCTTCTATCCATCTTTTTGATGGTCCTATCCATCTT
>NZ_JBHURE010000002.1:402846-422442 GCF_042674095.1 Lysinibacillus sp. NPDC056959
TGCTTCTATCCATCTTTTTGATGGTCCTATCCATCTTTTTGATGCTTCTATCCATCTTTTTGATGCTTCTATCCATCTTTTTGATGCTTCTATCCGTCGCTTCGCCTGTTCTATCCGTCGCTTCGCCTGTTCTATCACATTCTGCCTCGTCGATCCGACTATTTCGCTTTTAAACTCCCTAAAAAAAGCGTCCAATAAGTATCTAAATACTTATCGGACGCTTTATAGCAGTTAATTATGCTTTTTGATAGCGAAGCACTGGTGTACGAGCAGCGCGTGTTTCGTCTAGACGAGTTACGACTGTTGTATGTGGTGCTTCTTGTACGATTGATGGGTTTTCTTCAGTTTCTTTTGCAATTTGAATCATCACATCGCAGAATGCATCTAATGTTTCTTTAGATTCTGTTTCTGTTGGCTCGATCATTAATGCTTCTTCCACATTTAATGGGAAGTAAGTTGTTGGTGGATGGTAGCCAAAGTCTAACAGACGTTTTGCGATGTCTAAAGTACGAACGCCAAGTTTCTTTTGACGACGTCCTGATAATACAAATTCATGTTTACAATGACGGTTATATGGTAGATCGTAGAATGGCTCTAATCGACGCATCATATAGTTTGCGTTTAGTACAGCGTATTCTGTTACAGCTTTTAAGCCATCTGGACCCATTGTACGGATGTAAGTATATGCACGTACGTTGATACCAAAGTTACCATAGTAAGGTTTAACACGTCCGATTGATTGTGGACGCTCGTAATCGAAGTGATATGTTCCGTCTTCTGTTCTTACTAAAACTGGTTTTGGAAGGAATGGAATTAAATCAGCTTTCACTCCTACTGGACCTGAACCTGGGCCACCGCCACCGTGAGGACCTGTAAATGTTTTGTGTAAGTTTAAGTGTACGCAGTCAAAGCCCATATCACCAGGACGTGCTTTACTCATTACTGCGTTTAAGTTTGCACCGTCATAGTATACTTTACCGCCAACAGAGTGAATAAGCTCTGCCATTTCGATAATGTTTTCTTCAAATAGACCAAGTGTATTTGGATTTGTTAGCATTAATGCAGCTGTATCAGGACCAACTACTTTGCGTAAATCCTCAATATCTACTAAACCATCTTCATCTGATTTAACAGTAATAGTTTCAAAGCCTGCAACTGTTGCCGATGCTGGGTTTGTACCGTGAGCAGAGTCAGGAACAATAACTTTATTACGGTGACCTTCACCATTTGCTTCATGGAATGCGCGGATCATCATTAATGCTGTCCATTCTCCATGAGCACCTGCTGCAGGTTGTAATGTCACTTCATCCATACCTGTAATTTCAACTAATGAAGTTTGTAGGTCGTAAAGAAGCTCCATCGCACCTTGAGTTGTTGATTCATCCTGTAATGGGTGAACATTAGCAAAACCTGAAATTCGTGCAACAGCCTCGTTAATTTTTGGATTATATTTCATCGTACAAGAGCCAAGCGGGTAGAAGCCAGAGTCTACACCATGGTTACGACGAGAAAGTGCTGTATAATGACGCATAATATCAAGCTCAGACACTTCTGGTAATTCTGCTGCCTCAGTACGTACTAAGTTTCCAGGAAGTAAGTCGGCAAGATCAACCTCTGGTACATCAAGTGCTTCTAAGTTGTAACCTACGCGACCTTCTTTGGAAATTTCAAAAATGAGTGATTGATTTTCGTTATGCATTAAGAGCCCCCATTTCTGCAACAAGTGCATCAATTTCTTCCTTCGTGCGTAATTCTGTTACTGCGATTAGCACGTGATTTTTAAGAGAGTCATATGTTTGACCTAAAGGATAGCCACCGATGATGCCTTTTTCAATTAAGCCTTTATTAATTTCTTTCACACATTTATTTGTTTTCACAACGATTTCGTTAAAGTGTGCACCTTGGAATGCTACTGTGAAGCCAGCCGCTTCAAAGGCATTTTTAGCATAGCGAGTTTTCGCAATGTTTTGCATTGCCATTTCACGAACGCCTTCTTTACCTAGAGCAGTCATTGCTACAGAAGCAGCAAGTGCAAGAAGCGCTTGGTTCGAACAAATATTAGACGTTGCTTTATCACGACGGATATGTTGTTCACGTGCTTGTAATGTTAAAACATAACCACGACGACCTTCACCATCAACTGTTTCACCTACAAGACGACCAGGAACTTTACGCATTAACTTCGTAGTTACTGCAAAGAAACCACAGTGTGGACCACCGAATGCTTCAGAAATACCGAAAACCTGTGCATCCCCTACACAAATATCAGCACCTAGCTTACCAGGTGGTGTTAAAATTCCTAGTGCAAGTGGATTTGAAGAGACAACAAATAAACTTTTTGCCTCATGCGCAATATCGCCAATTACTTGTAAGTCCTCTATTTGACCAAAGAAGTTAGGATATTGTGCAATAACAGCTGCCGTATTATCATCCATTAATTCTTTTAAAGCTTCTACATCTGTCACACCATCTTTTTGTGGAACAGTAACAATTTCAATGGATTGACCATATGCATATGTAGCAACGACATCACGATACTCAGGATGAACCGCTTCAGATACTAAAATTTTCTTACGGCGTGTATGGCCAGCTGCAAGCATACCTGCTTCAGCTAATGCTGTTCCTCCATCGTACATAGAAGAGTTTGCAAGATCCATACCTGTAAGCTCTGCAATCATCGTTTGGAATTCAAAAATCGCTTGTAATTCCCCTTGTGAAATTTCTGGTTGATATGGAGTATACGCTGTGTAAAACTCTGAACGAGAAATAACATGGTCCACGATAACCGGTTTATAGTGGTTGTATACGCCTGCACCTAAAAACGATACGTTAGCATTTGTATCTTTATTTTTCGCAGCCATTGCCGTTAATTCTTTTAATAAAGCTGATTCAGATTTCGCTTCTTTAATATCATATAGGCCTTTAAAACGTACTTTTTCTGGAATATCCTCAAATAACGCATCAACTGAGGATACACCGATTACGTCTAACATTTCTTGTTTATCTTGCTCCGTCATTGGTAAATAACGATGTTTCATAAATGTAGGTCCCTCTTTTCAATATTATTTTGAACGCTTATAAAACGGTGTTTCAACTGTTACTACTTTTAAGTGTTTACCACGAATTTCGATTTCTAATTCAGTTCCGATAGTTGTGAATTGACTGTCAATTAATGCGTGACCAACATTACGTTTAGAAGAAGGAAGCTGTGTACCTGTTGTCACTTCACCGATTTCCTTACCATCTTTCAACACTTTGTAGCCATGACGAGGAATTCCTTTATCAATCATTTCAATGCCCACAATTTTACGTGACAACCCATTTTCTTTTTGTGCCACTAATGCCTCATGACCATTAAAGCCCTCTTTATTTAACTTCACAGCGAAACCAATACCAGCCTCAAGAGGTGAAATTGTCGCTGATAGCTCTTGCCCGTATAATGGAAGACCTGCTTCAAAACGAAGTGTATCACGGCAGCCTAAACCTGCAGGAACTACACCTTTGTCTTTTCCAGCCTCTAAGATTTTACTCCATAATGCTTTAATATCTTCTGGAGAGCCGTATAGTTCAAAACCATCTTCTCCTGTGTAACCGCTACGAGATACTAATGCTTTCTGACCAGCAACTTCAACATCTGCTTGGAAACGGAAGTATTTAATCGTTTGTAAATCAGTATCTGTTAATGTTTGAAGAACTTCTTCTGCTAATGGACCTTGAAGGGCAATTTGTGCATAAGCGTCTGATTGGTTGTCGATCGTCACATCATATTGATGTTGATTTTCCATCATCCAATCATAATCTTTTTCAATATTTGCCGCGTTCACGCATAATAAATAATGATTGTCTGCTAATTTATACGTTAATAAATCATCAACAACACCACCATCTTCATAGCACATTGCATTATATTGTGCTTGACCTACTGCAATTTTAGAAATATCATTTGTCAAAAGATTTTGTAAAAACTCTAGTGAATTAGGTCCAGTTACTAAAATCTCACCCATATGTGATACATCAAATAAACCAGCACGATTACGTACTGCATCATGCTCTTCTTTAATAGAAGAGAACTGTACTGGTAATTCCCATCCACCGAAGTCAATTGTTTTACCACCATGTTTTGCATATTCTTCAAATAGAGGTGTGCGTTTTAATTCTGTCATTGTTTTTGCCCCCTTATTGTTCGTTACATATTTACTTGTAGTAGTTCGTCTGTTTTTTTTACAGTCATGCTTCCCTTTTTTGTTCATCCGAATAAAGAAGAACGAACAACATTAGGTAAATCATTTAGACATAAAAAAGACAGACGAACCCCTTTTCGGGATTCTCTGTCCTTGCACCTGAAAGTTACACCAGACTGGCTCGCATACCTACAATGCCAATCAGCCGGCTTTCCCCTTTGGTGGCTGTAGTACTACAGCACTCTCCAGAGTTGCGTCTTATACGAGTCCTTTTACCTGAGAGATTCATAACACTTTGCTACTTGCTCCTTCGGTGACGTCTACACGTTCTCTCCCCGTACAATCATCCGCCCAAGTTTCAACTTGGTACTATTTAGTATTCAATGAACATTAAGTAACTTATTTGTCTATATCCTAACATTAATTACATTGAAAAGGCAATCATTTTTTAATTTATATTAAAACACGAACATTAAAACCTTTATAATATATCATAGTTCGCCTTTTAGCCTTTTAACTTGGAATACTAAATACTCAAGAATTTGGCGGATTGTTCTCCCCTCTGTTAACACTTGTATATGTCCTACTTCACGATAGAACTTTCTTCTGTAATGATACAGCCGCTCTAACTCCTCTTTCGTCGAGCTCTGTACAATCGGTCTGTTCGGATCATGCTGTATTCGTTTGTATATATCTTCGAATGTCGCATCTAAAAAAAACACGAGCCCACTGCGTCTCATTATTTTTCGATTTTCAGCATTAATTGCGACTCCACCACCTGTTGAAATAATACAAGCTTCATCCCGGAAATTTTTCAAAAATTCTGTTTCTATTTCCCGAAAACGTGCTTCTCCGTATTTTTCAAATATTTGAGGAATTGTCATACCCTGTTGTCGAACAATCTCATGATCCATATCGTAATAGGGCATCTTTAACAAATAGCTTAAACGTCTTCCTAATGCACTTTTCCCGGAGCCCATAAAACCAACTAAATATATTTTTCGCATTCGAATCACCTTCTTATAACTACGATTCTACACTGTCTGACAAAATTTGTCCTAATAAATTTATCGTAGCTTGAACATTCAGCTTTTCTAGGCCATCATATGTTCGAAACTGAATTTCATAAGACGTACAATACGCAAGGACAAAAGTAGTTACAAAAAATAATAATCCAATTGCGATTAAAAAAATAGCCCCTTTGTCATTTTTCAAAAACTGGAACATAGAAAGTTCGCTCCTTTTTACTACCACTTGGAAGTTCAACAGCTACTGTTAACATATCTTTTTCATATCGGAACTGGCATTTAGTAATACCAACTAGCATTGGTACATGACCACCATTTACTTGATCACGAATTATATTGCTGTAGCAATCAATATTATGAATGGTATCTGCTGCCTGGAAGGTTATTCTCTTTTGATCTTTTCGAATTGTTAAAGATGAAATATCATTTAAATACATATTCAAATCATAAACAAAAAGCTCCCACTTTGATTGTTCATCAGATAGCATCGTTGTTTTCATTTCTGCAAACCAAAGCATAATGAACACAACAAGATGGGCAATAAGTACAAAAACAACTAATTGAAACATCGCTTCTAATAATGTGTAGCCTCGCTCATTCATCAACTTCACCTGTCAGTTGTATACATTTTTTACGTAATTCCCGCGTATTTTGAAAACTTACGCATATCCCTTGTCCATTTATAAACCACCGAAATTCTATATTTTCAATTGTTTTAGTGCCTTCCGTTTGCTGTAGATAGCGGTAATGCTTTAAGCCTTCATAGGCCGTTTCAGCTGCGATAACCTCCAACCTCTTGTTGTAAAGAGTCGTTTTCATCGTATAGCTAATTGGTATTAATGTCGTGCATACTAACATAACAATGACTACTGATAATATCGTTTCCACAAATGAATAACCCGATTCATTCAATCCTTGATCTCCCTCGTCCTAATGTAATCACAACCTTTTTAATACCTTGAGGCGTTTTAAAATAAACAGTTCCTGGCGTCATGACGTTTCCATTATAGTTGTACATAATCGTGTAAATTGAACTCGATGCAGGCATAAACTCAACCCCTTTCGGAAAAGGGCGTTCATATAATTCTGTAAAAATATTCTTTTTAATAATGTATCTCTTTGATGAACTCTCAAACTTCATCGAGATATACTCCCTTTGATGCATACTATAAGTTTGTATATATTGAATATCTAATTGAATTTGTGTAAAAAATTGCTCAAGCTCCCTAGTCTCCGCTACTTTAAACGAATACTTGACGACAATCGCTGACAAACACATAACGATAAACAATACTATTAGCATTTCAACAAACGTATAGCCACGTTCACTTTTAGTAACATTCATCAATTACTAGAACCAGTATCGGTAGAGGTTTTCGCCAATCGTACCTCTCCATCCTTAGTAATCATAATCTCTTCTTTATTAGGGCAGGTCGTTTCATCCTTCTTTAAATAGCCTTTCGCTACCAAATCTTGAATTGTTGGATAATCCATAAAATCTACTCGATAAGCCTCTACTTGTCCTTGTACCATGCTTATATTTACTTAGAAAAACAACCATATTTTTTAGTAAACAATTGTAAAATGTAAAATATTATAGAAATTTTATATACAGGATATATAATAAAATGAAAGGGAGGTAATTATTTGAGTGAACCAATGGCATTAGATAATGGCGGAGCAGAAGCTATAAAAGGTTTTAACTTCCAAAAAGCGAATCTTATATTACTAGCAATTAATAACTATTTAAAATCGAATTTTAAAATATATATTGAAGCAGAAGATGGTATAGTTGTAACTTTTGATGGTTATAAAGCATACATTCAAGTAAAAAAACAAGTACATTCTATCAGTTCACTTTTACAAAAAGGAAAAAAGCATACAATTGAAAATGAGGACGGTACAAAAAAAACTATCAATAAACCTTCCATACTAGAAAAAAATTTATCTTCTGGTCATGATGATGATACGTTTAAAATATTTGTTAAGAATATCAAACCACAAGATATTAAAAACAAGTTCAATATCCAGAAACCTGGGCAGATTTGTAACATTCTACACAAACCAACTGATGAAGCAAAATCTATTATTCTAAGCAAGCTGTCAGACGATTATAAAGACAAACTAAACAATTTGTATATACATGAATCTCCTTTAAGTGAAGAATATAATGACTCTATTAAATATTTAATAGGCTGTTTGAACGACATTGAGGTTTCAGTGGATAATAAACAAGGAAGAGCAATTATTGCAGAACTTACGCTTACCATAGATGAGAAAGCAAATCAGAAGATAGAAGAAATATCCCAAAAAGAATTGAAATATATGGATACGAATTACTTTTCAAATTTATTTATTACTTGTAAAGTGTTAAATAAATTTAATGATATTTTAAATTCTCTTTCTTATAACAGTATTAAAAAATCTCGTATAGGGAAAGAGCGCATAAAAATCGATTTAACAAAAACGATATTAAAAGATGAAATAAAAGAAAATATTCTTCAAATTGTAAATCTAGAGGATTTATCAGATAAAGAAATTATAGATACCGTTGTAACTAATTTCAATTCAAGAGATGAAGAAAATACTTTAATAGCTATTGCTATTGAATGTATTTGCGAGATTGGAGAGTGAACAAAATGATAATGGAAAACATAATTATATATGATTATATAGACAAAAGAATCAATAAATTCGATTTTGATTCAGGAATAAACTTTTTAGTAAGTAAAACAAACACTCAAGGAAAATCAAGTTTAATTAAATCAATTTATTATGCTCTAGGCTTTAGCATAAAAATTTGGCCAGATGGCTGGGATGCTAACAATATGATTTTTAAATTAAATATAAAACATAATAATCGTTTAGTTTCAATCACTAGACATAGAGATTTGTTTTATATAAACGATAAGGAAGAAATTCTGAACGAGAAAGAATATTCTATATGGTTACAAGAGTTATTAAACATAAGAATCAAAATCAAAGAGAAAAAATCTAAAATGCTAGCTGATGTATATGCAAGCGAAGTATTACTACCATTCTATATTGACCAAGATAAATCTTGGAATGGTTATGTTTTTTCAAAAACATCTGATTCATTCGGTAGATACACAAGTACAGCTAAAAACCTGTTAGATTTTTACTTTGGAATTAATAATATGAAAATACTTGATTTAGAAGCAAGCAAGAGTCAAGCTGAATCAGAACTTAAAGTGATTGAGAGGAAAATGGAAAGCTTAGAATTATTAGAGAAAAATCACCTATCAACCGATACTTTTGTTTATATATCTCAATTTAAAAATCAAGATGAAAATAAAATAAGTGAAATCCAACTAAATAATTACCTAAAAAAATTGAATAGCTTAAATTCTATAATAGCTTTGTATGATAAAGAATTAATCGATGTTGAGAAGGAAATTAACATTTTAAGCAGAGATTTAGCTGAATTAAATAAATTTAAAATTTCTTATGAAAAGAGATTTAAAGAGATAGAACATAAATGTATTTATTGCAATTCTAACCTAACCGAAGAACAGTCATTAACTAGACTTAAAATAAGAAATAATCTATATGAAATTAGTGAACAAATAGATAAATGTGAAAAAAAATATTATGAACTTAAAGGTATAAGAGATAAAACAATTACTAAAAAGAATAATTATATATCTGAACAGTTAGAAATTGAGGATATAGTTAATAATAGTCGAAATGTTGATGTGAAAAATTATATTGAAAATAAAGTCCAACAGGAAATTTTCAATAATTATGTAAGCTTGGGGGGAAATCTCCAAAACGCAAAAAATACAGTACTAGGAAAAATAGCTGACATTCGTAAATCAATTACTGCAGAAAATAATTTAGGGACAAAAAAACGAGGAGAAATTAGAAAAAAATATAATGAATTACTTAATGAATATGAATTAAGTCTTGGTAATGTTAAATTGAATGACATAAAATTCAATAATTTTAAAGAGATATTAGGTAGTGGTAACGATGCTAATAAAAAAATGTTAGCTATATACACTTTATATTCAAATCTAATTAGTGAATATTCTATTGTGAAAATCCCCTTTGCTATGGATTCTTTTATAAAAAACGAGACAGCTAAGGATTTTAAGGAAAAAATGTTTAAATTCCTTTCTGAATTTTATTTAACTATTCCTAGCCAAGTCTTTTTCTCTATTATAGAAGAAAATTTAATATACATAGATTCTAAATTATCATATAATACAATAAAAATAGAATCACCAATATTAAAAGAATTAAATAAAGATAATGTAAACCTTATAGAATCTTTTGGTTTTATTGAATATTGATTATAAAATAACCTCCAAATTTTTAATGGAGGTTATTTTATATATCTAAAGCTATTTTTTAAACAAAAAAAATGCGTGATTCATCTAATCAATTGAATAAAACATTTTAATAGGAAGAAACTATAACTTACCTTCTGCTCTTAACCTTTCGCTTCTTCCCAATTTTCATAGTGTTGAGCATCAAGCATTACTTCATCTTCATAAGGATAATCACTCTCATGTTGCTCTCTAGCTTCGTAATCCTCAACAAGCTGATTCCAATGTACCTTAGCTTCTTTATGATTTCTTCTCACAGTGATTCCATGCGGTATCGGTTGAAGCCCTACTTTAATTGGACTATCTTTGAAAATGCTGTTGAACTCTTGCATTTCATCGTCATAGTTAGGCATAGTAAAGAAATATTCAAGCTCAAGGTCAGTAACAACTACCTTCTGTAATAACTGTAGCTTCTCTTCATTAGTGAAACTTTGGTTCTTCTTCAACTGTTGAATAAGGTCTTTTTTCTGTTCTACTTTCTGCTTTAACCTTTGAATCTTTTCAACATTAATGGATTCTAGCTGTACTTCCAACTCTTCAAGCTCATTTGATTTTATATCAAACTTCTTTTCATATCTATTAACTAGCTTTGTATTACCCTTCTCACTAAATTCTTTGATATTATCTGCTAAGCCATCACATTCAGAGTCCAATCGATCAATTTGCTCCTGTAGCTGTTTCCTTGTTCCCTCTACACGAGCAAGCTCTTTAGCTAGACTGTCTATTAGTTTCTTATACTGAACTTGCTCTTTCATAGTATCTGCTAAGTAATTGATATTGATTTCCTCTAAACCCTTGTTCAAATTATTTAAAGCGACACCTCTACAGCCACAGCCTGCATGTTTAACTCTACTCATGCACATGTAATTTATTTTTTTCTTTTTACCACTACCTGTAGTTGTATGTTTTTTGAATCCTTTTCCACATACACCGCACTTTATCTTCTGAAAGTAAATATCATTATAAGAAACTTTCCTACCACGTTTTTTTATACTAGTATTAACCCTACTTAAACGAACCTTCTGCGCTTCTTCATACTGCTCATCCGAAATAATCCGTGGTACTGCGTTAGGGATAATAATGAACTCACTTTCATCTCTACGCTTTCGTTCAGTAGATGTTACATCATCTTTATACGTTTGATGTACAACCGCTGTCCCTGTATATATGCGATTTTTAATGATACGACCAATCTTATCATTCGACCACTGATGATTTCTTTGAGTAGGTATGTTCTTCTCATTTAATTCCTTGGAGAGAATCATTCCACCTTTTTCAGCATAACTGTTGAAAATGTACTCTACAATACCAGCCTGTTCAGGAACTTTTACAATTTTCCTATCTTTATCCCATGTAAAGCCATATGGTAGCCTAGCGGGTCTATATCTATGTTTTCTAGCATTATGTTCCTTAGTAAACTTTATCTTTTCACTTAAATCTTGAGAATATCCTTCTGCAACACTGAACAAGATAGTAAGCAATAACTTCCAATTCTTGTCCTCTGTAGAAACTCCACCGTGTTCAAATCTAATATAAACACCTAAAGCTCTAAGTTGTTTAGCTGTAGACATACCAATTTCTTCATTACGAGCATAACGTGAAACATCTTTAGTGATAATGTAGTCAAATTCAGGCTCTCTGTCTGATGTATGAAAAATGTCGCTATCTTTAATTCGTTCATCAAAATCTAATCCTGCTCGGTACATCATTTCAATGAATTTCTCACGTCTAGCATTAGTGCCACTGAAACCTTCATCTGCGAAAATATCTACTAGCTCTAGATTTTCTCTTTTGCAATATTCCTCATATACTTCTCTCTGCATAGCTAAGGACAATTTTTGTTCCTCTTTATCTGTTGAAACCCTTGTATAAACTACCGCTCTTTTTCTTGTCATATAGTTTCGATTCCTTTCTCTCGGTGTGTGTGTATGTAGTAGGTTAGATAGATTTATGCTCACTTAATGCTTTAATATCGGAAACTATGCCCCCTCTATCACCCATGCTCTGTAGCGCTCCAATCGTCCCCTTGACACACTTTTGACCTTAACTGACCAATGTATCAACTCGTCCTGAAACACCGTGTCACAGCTCTCCCATGGCTTCACATATGGCTCTGTCGCTCCTGTGTCACACTCAAAATAAAACGGTGATTTTACCTGTACTTCTATGTTTCAAGAAACGGTCATAAAGCCTTATGTATCAAGGTTTTATGCTTCAATTGAACTTTCGTATTCACTGATAATCTTATAAAATGAGTTCTTTTTCAGCTCCAAGATTTCCATGAATTTTACACCTGTGATTTCTTTCGCTTTCCAAGCTTGATAGTTCCCCTCAAGGTCTGCTCTCTGTTGCTTTGTCAAAGTGCTAAGGTTTAATTGCGGTCTACCTAAGTGCTTTCCTTTAGCTTTGGCAACTGCAATTCCTTCTGCTTGTCTATTAAGGATTTTCTCTCGTTCCTGTTGTGCCATGAATGTAAGCACTTCTAGGACTAAGTTAGCAACAAAGTTTCCCATCGTGTCCTTATACTTGCGTGTATCCAGTAAATCCATATCAGTTACAACAATATCTGCTCCAATTTCAGTTGTGATTTCATTCCATTCTTTTTTGATTGCGTCACTATTGCGACCTAGACGGTCTAGTGACGTGATATAAACCAAGTCACCTTTGCGTAGTTGTGCTTTAAGTGCTTGATATTTTGGGCGGTCAAAATCTTTACCACTTGCCTTATCAACGAAAATGTCACGCTCGTTGATATTTAGTTCTTGCATTGTCACTAATTGTCGGTCAGTGTTTTGGTCTTTAGTTGACACTCGTACATAGCCGAATGTTTTTGTGTTTGTCATGCTAATTCCCTGCTTTCGTTTTTAAAGGTTACACTTATATTATAAACGTTTGTAAATATAAAGCAATACCTTTACAAACTGTTTTTAAGTCCATTCGGGGTAGTTGCTAAAGGTATGCCTTTATAAACCATCGGAACATCAATCGTTAATTACCTAAGTTACAATATATTATTGAAAGGTGAATTACGATGCCTTTACGCATGACTCATTTTTGTTCAAATAATTACTGCTTTTTCATCTATTTTTCAATAATAACAAGGTATATCAGTTTTTAATGTGAATTATCTATACAATATGAGTTATTAATCAAGGAACTGTACAGAAGCTATCGTCTCGGTTACCGTAACAGTGATTTTTATTTGTTATAGCTAATAGATAAAAAAAACCTTATAATTTTAGTTAAGGAAAATAAAACCAATATACAAGGCGGTATTTCATATGACTTTAACTTCAAGTATTACTATTAATGAAAAAATTATCGACATTAAACAAATCGAAGATGAATATTCACAGCGTATTAATATCTACAAACAACTAGAAGAAGAAGGAAAACATACAATTAAACAAGCTCTAAATGCAGAAAGCTTTAAGATACATAACATTCTTTCAAGAGTAAAAGAAATGGATTCTATAATAGGAAAGGCACAGAGAAAACTAATAGAAAAACCTTTTGAAGAAATGACTGATATTGTGGGCATAAGAATTGTATGTTTATTTCTATCAGATATAGATAAAATCGAAAAAGTAATAGATGATAATTTTGAAGTTATTTCAAAGGACAATAAAATCAACGACACTAATAACTCAAATATGTTTGGTTATATGTCTGCACATTATATTGTCAAAATCAAAGAACAGTTCGCAGGCTTTAGATATGATTCTATTAAGTACATTCCATTCGAAATTCAAGTAAGAACTATTTCAATGGATGCTTGGGCTAATATTTCACACTTTTTAGAATATAAGAGCGATACTGATATTCCACCTGAACTAAAACGTGATTTTAACGCTCTTAGTGGTCTTTTCTATGTTGCAGATACACATTTTGAAATGTTTTATAAAGACCGTCAAGTAAATCAAATTAGTATATCAGAAGATGTTGAAGCTATAATCCACAAAAGAGACCATAATCAAGACCAAACGTTAAACTATGATAGCCTATCATTTTATTTACAAAATAAATTTACAAATAGAATACATAATAATGATAGTGATGAAATCTCAGGTCTAGTAACAGATTTAGTTCGTAATGGTTATACCACAATCCAAAAACTTGACGAACAAATCGAAAAAGGACTATTAGCCTTTACGAAGTACGAAGAAGACAGTTATGGTAAAAATCATTTTCATACTGTTGGAACAGTTAGAATTTTACTATCAATAGTTGATAATACGTATAAAAATTACCAATATCCTTATGACTCTGAAGACTTGTACGACCCATATCTTAAATTTTTATAGTAACTATTTATATAAAATATTGGGCTTACATGAAATATTAAGTTATATTCATGCAAGTCCTAAACATTTTTAATACATTGCTTCATTTTGAGATTTTGCTCCCTCACATACAAATGATTCTATAAGCCCCAACCTATTATTTTCATATTCAAGCGCATGCAAACCAATTAAAGGCTCTTGGAATACGCAAAATAATTCCTCACAATGCTCCAAATACATATCAGCTAAAGGCTCTCTACACTCCATAGAGATTACCTTTAGTTGTTCTCTCTCAGCATTTAGATTCTTTTTATTCCTTTTCCAACTTGCAGCTTTCTTAATGGTCTTTAACGGTATCGTACTCCCTCTCGTTGACACCCTAGTTACTCTATTAAAAATCTGTATCCACTCACAAGCTTTAGATAATGTCACTTTTACCCTTATGTACCGCTACTATTTGAATAGCCATTTAATTCGAGTATTGTTTAGGAATTTCTCCATGAGTTACTGCTCTTTATTGTTGAATAGGTTTCTAAGGCTTTTAGAGCTTATCGTCTCGGGAGGAGATAACAGTAAATCTCATTCGTTGCACATTCACCATTCTTCTACCAAATTATTCTTTACTATGTTATAATTTCTAGATTGAAAGAAGTTTCAGTCAGTAAAGAAGAGATTAGAGATGAGGTTAAATCAAAATGGACTATAATAGAAAAAAAGAACTAATAAATAATCTGATTGAACAGATGCAAAACACGCTTTACGATTCGCCTCATCTTTCAATTTTACTAACTAAAGGGGAAGAAGTTCTTACTAATGTTTTCGGTAAAAACTCAAGCCATACTAAAAACTTCAAAAATGCGTTAGAAGTTGAAACAAATTACGACTCATTCCCTCATAGTTTTGAAATTGGTAAAAGAAAAATACTTATCGTATTGGATGTAGCTTTACAAGAAATAGAGTTGGACGAACTTTTCCCCTCTACTCCCACTTTATCTCTAGATACAGAAATTGCTGAACCTACAAAAAGCAACAAGGTATTCATAGTACATGGTCATGATAATGGTTTAAAAAATGAAGTTGCACGATTTGTAGAAAGATTAGGTCTTGAAGCTGTAATACTTCATGAACAAGCTAATGCAGGTAATACAATCATTGAGAAAATAGAGAATAACTCCGATGTAGGTTTTGCCATTGTTCTATACACTCCATGTGATGAAGGTAAATCAAAATCATCTGAACAGCTTCGTAGTAGAGCAAGACAAAATGTTGTTTTTGAACATGGTTTCTTTATCGCTAAACTAGGTCGCTCTAATGTAGTCGCATTACATAAAGGTGAAGACCTTGAATTACCTAACGATATTTCAGGTGTTGTCTATATTAAATACGAAGACGGTGCATGGAAATATGAAATCGCTAAAGAAATGGTAGCTACAGGATATAACGTCGATTACATGAAAATTTAATAACTTATCAATCTAAGGGCTTGTGCGTATCAATATTGGACACACAAGCCCTTTTGTTATGCTCCACAATCGCCATCAGCCAGACACATGGCATTCAGCTAAAGGCTCCCTTTTGCTTCGTCTTCAATTCTAAGCATGAGGTCCATTAACATCCTCATGCTTTTTTTGAACTAACTGTTACATAATAGGCTTATCCATGTTTAGAAATGGAGTTTATAACCTACACCCCATTCTTTACTACAGTCGGGACATCGCCAAAAAAGAATTCTATCAGCTTCTATACTTGTGATACCAATTTTTCTAGTAAAATGCGTTGACTTATAGTGTTTTTGGGATTCTTTGGGAATGGGTTCTCCTTGTAAATTAGCATTACAATGCGGACAAAATTCTTTGCTATCATTCATAGAACTCACTCCTCCTAGGAATATAATGGGACTCGTAAATGGCTCTGTGAGCTTGTTTCGGTTGTTATTGTAAGTTAACTCAAAGTTGAATCTATTGAGCCTTTCCTCACATTTTAATAAGGCTGACCATTCTATCATCATTTAAGTTCTCTACCGAGTTTCAGACGATCAACTATTTCACCAGTTTTAGTATAGTATTCATTACGAGTTAGCATTTGCAAATTTCCTGCAACAAAACCTTTACTAAAATCAATTCTATCCACTACAGGACTAAAGAAAAACCTATCGTCCAAATGGTCAAATTGCATACACAATTCTGTTTGCATTTTCCACTTATCCCATTCTTCAGGAAGCTCTTCAATAAAGTAAACAGCCATCTCAATTGCTGAATCAAATCCGATTAGTTCTCCTTCAGTAACTGTACTTTTTTTCAAATTATCAAGTTCACTTTCTATACAAGAAATTAGCAATAACTTAGAAGCTTCCCTTTCTTCATCCTTAACAACTACTCTTTCAAAAAATTTCTTGTATAATGCTTTGGCTCTACCTTTTGCTTTAATCGAACTAATATTCATTTCTAAACAACCCCTTTGTATGAATTAGGCTATACATTTTTTCGTAGCCAAGCTAATTATATTAATTGATTTAGCACAAAAACATTCTGATATTTTTCAGATTTATATGGTACAATAAAACCATAAAATATCATAAAAGTAACATAATTACATGTTGATTAATCGCTGTAGCAGGTACAACTTCATTATTGAACCTCTATATTTCTGTAGTATCAATTAAACAGCCTGTGTGGATTATTTCTCTGCTTCAATATCAACATTCACTGATGCTACAGACTTGTTTAAGGCTTCAAGTTCAGCATATCGACTTTCAATACTTTCTGATGGCACTAAAAAATCATATATCAAGTGACTACTTTCAATATACGCCTGTTCAATATCATCACGACACTCTTTGAAGTGCTTACGGAATGTTGTCCATTGGCTCGTAGTTAGTAGCAACTTGATTGAGTTCTCGTTATCTGCTTCCTTTGCCTGTCTAATAAGGTCAATGTATTCCTTTTGCCCCCTGTTGGTCTTGACCTGTTTATCGTAGAAATATGAGTACGTTAGGCATGGAATAAACATTTCCTTCTGCAAGCGTTGAACAATTAGATTGTGGTTCAAGTCGTACAGCTTCATATTATTAGCTTCCTTAAAGAACAACTTTACCTCAAAACGATTAGTGAAGTTAGAATTGATCAATTCATCTTCTACTTTGCGGTCATAATGTGAGTCACACGCTGTTTTATTTGGATTTCCTGTTGAACCTGCCCATGATGATGTATCATAGTTGGTTTGTTTTTGGTTGCCATTGCGTCTTAGATAAGCACTCGTGTTAAATGGTGTTGTATAGTCAGTTGCAACATCCAAACGAACTATAAACCACTTGGGATTGTTTAGAATATCAAGTATGATTGGACTGTTCCCGATTAAGTTTGTCGTGAATCTTGAGTGAAGCTGTATCTCTGCGTTTACACCTGTTATAAAAGGTTGCAACTTGATATACACCCCAAATCGCTCTCTCAAATCCATGATATAGCTTATCTTAGTGAAGCCATTAGATTGTGGTTCATGCTCAATATAATAGCTAAACATTGAAGTCAAATCCTCAATTTCCTCTACGGTCAATCTTGCCTTCAAAATCACTTTATCAATACAAACGCTACGCTTGTATGATGTGATTTTGTTATCTGTATCAACCACAAAATAAGGTTTATGTCGGTTAGGTATATTAGAAATATCCTTTCCAATTGCTGATTTTTTCTTTGTCATTGTTGTAATCCGATTCTCTCATTCTGCTAACATTGGAATTATTAATTTTTGCGTGACAATTAGGTTAAAAATTAGAAAATAAAATTAGAAAAGTAATCATTCTATCACCTTATTATAGGAGTGAGAAGTACCTCTCAAAAAAAGGTACTTTCTCGACTAAGACCTGTGCTTTTCTAAAATACTCGCAACCATTCGCTTGTTACGTTCCGCTCGTACTTCGGGTGTATCGTAAGTGATTCCATGAGCTTCACATTGAGCCTTATATTCTTCTTCGCTGTTGGTTGGCTCTAAGACTTTGACAGGCATTGTGATAGCTACTTGTCCTGTATCTGCTCCTGTAGCTTTGTCAATGACCTTATAACCTCGCTTTGCCATACGCTTTACTTTTCCTTTGTCTGCGCTAAGCGCTCTAGCAGTAGCTGATTCACTTTCGTAAACCTTGAATGATAGATTTCCACTATTAGATACAATTAGCGCTCTTGGTTTCATTTGTTTCTTCTTGGCTTTCTCCATATTCAATTTATTGGAAAGTGTTTGTAAATTGCCACGTATGTAGCCTAAATCATCTACAATTTTATCAATCGTTGGTCGTGCCAAACCTTTAGCTCTCTTTCCTTTAGCTTCTTGCCAAAGTTTAGTTTGCACTTTCCACTTCTCCCATTCTTGAGTAAGCTCTGTAATGAAATAGATAGCCATATCAAGCTCCGATTCAAAGCCGAACTCTTTATCTTCGTAGGCTTTCTTTTGTTTCGGACGTTTGTTTGTATCTTGTTTTGCTCTCATACATGAACCTGTAAGTAGCCTTGCAGGTTCTTCCTCACTTTTCCGTACAATTCCACGCTCCAGAAGTTCTAAGTAAAGTCGTTTCGCTCTATTCTTACGTGAGCTTTCATTCTGCGTTGTCATTTTTTCTCTCGCTTTCTATTTATTGTTTGCGTGTGTTTTACTCTTGACACACTATATAATAATTCACTCAAATAAACTAGTGAATTTTAGCAAATCTAGACAAAATGATTCTTTTTAACTATTTTTTAAAATATAATATTAATGATACAATTATGGGTTAATATAATTTTATTTATTTGTAAAATCTGTTTTTTCTGACTATTTTATATGTATAAACACAGTTTATGCAGATTTAATTTCCAATTCATTTTTAAACGCTTCAAACCCTTGATAGGACTAGGTTCATAACTATAGTTGCTTTTTCTACAGAATTATAGAAACAAACAAAAAAAACAACTCTACTCATTTCTGAGTAAAGTTGCTTTAAAATCTTTATTATGTTCTATCTACACCTGACAACCACTTATCATCAGCATTTTCTTACTCTATTTTTTCTCTTGAATGAAAATATCAACTTGATTTCCTTCTGTTTTTGTTTCAATTTCCAAATCATCTGAATAGTTGTGTATATGAATTTGAGGTGTTTGGTTTGCATCATCGGAGAAAACTCCTTTGATTGCTATTATTGTTCCCACTAACCCCATTATAAAACTTGCTACAGTCATTATATCCATCGCTGTGTCAGTAGTTATGATGTTCCATATTTGTTGCAAATTTGATATTAAAGCTGTGTACCATTCTACAAGTATTTCAAATAGTTTACTATAATAATCATCCGTTATATCGGCATTTTCAAGACTTGTTAAGTCCTCTAAATATACACTACTAGCCATTACTATAGCAAAATTATACCTACTGCCTTGAAAAGCTTTTGTGATTCCTTTCAATCCCTGCGCTACCTCTGTAGCCTGACTTAAAGCTGAGGCATTAAATACACTTACTACTCCACTCAGCCTTTTTGTTGCCTCTGTAGCCTGACTTAAAGCTGTTGTATCGAATCTACTTACTACTCCACTCAGCCTTTTTGTTGCCTCTGTAGCCTGACTTAAAGCTGTTGTATCGAATCTACTTGCTACTCTACTCAGCCTTTTTGTTGCCTCTGTAGCCTGACTTAAAGCTGTTGTATCAAGTCTACTCGCTACTCCACCCATCCTTTGTACTGACTGACTTAAAGCTGTTGTATCAAGTCTACTCGCTACTCCACTCATCC
>NZ_JBHURE010000002.1:422539-447601 GCF_042674095.1 Lysinibacillus sp. NPDC056959
GTTGTATCAAGTCTACTCGCTACTCCACCCATCCTTTGTACTGACTGACTTAAAGCTGTTGTATCAAGTCTACTCGCTACTCCACTCATCCTTTGTACTGACTGACTTAAAGCTGTTGTATCATATATTCTTGATAATTTTCTTATTTGTCTATTCATTTTTTCTATATCATTAATGCTACCCATCAGCGCTCCTGCCCTTCACCTTAGAATCACAAAATAACAAGCATATATTACTAGTATAAACATAAAAAAGCCTAAGGTGAAATCTTTGGCATATGACAAATAAATTGTTTATTTGTTCTATCAAAATTAACAGATTAGAACAATTATAGAATTATGTATTTTCACAAACACGCTCCAAACCCTTGATATGACTGACTTTATTATACAAGTTGCCTTTCAACTCTTTTATACTCACATACGCTTTACAGCCCTTCTCATCGACGGTGGCAAAATGTTTTGTAACATTGGGGATTGTAATTAAAATTAATATGGAAATAATCAGAAGAACAATTAGCATTTCAATTAAAGTAAAACCTGCTTGCTGCTTTATACGTTTCATTATTAACCTCCTATACTAGTTCTATCATGTGATATATTGGCAATAATAAACTTACATATGCGGCAACTATGCACATCGCAATTATGATAAAGAAGGTAGGCTGCACGAACGCAAGGATTTTTTGCAATAGTTGCTCTTGCTTTTCCGTCAATAATTCGCTATACAGTACTAGCTCTTTTCCTAAATAGCCACTTTGCTCTCCGTGTTCAACAAATGTCGTGAAATCCTTCTGCCAAACTGTCATTAATTTAACTGCTTGCGTTAGCGAATCACCCAAAACAACTCGATCCTTTATACATCGCGCTAGATATTGTAAAAACGGTTGAAGTCGCTGTTCCTCTAAAATTTGTAGACTTGCCTGTAAAGAAAACCCACTTTGTAGCAGACTCCCTAAATAAGCGGCAAATTGTCTCGTCAAAGACATTCGTGTATATATCCGAATCAAAGGTGTTTTTAGAACAATATTTAACTGGCGAGCAATCGGACGTCGTTTGAGAGTAAAGTGAAAAATGAAAATACAACAAAATACTGCAATGCCTATGAACATTAAAGCATCGGGAAGATGCAATAATGCATTTGACAAAGCAATGCTTGTCTCCTCAGTACCGGTAGTTCGGCTAGTCACCATTTTTTCGATATTAGGAAAGAATATGGTACGAAACACTAAAAACAACAGCAACAAAAATAAAATAAGTACTACAGGATATAGGAGTAGCTTCATTAATTTTTTCTTCGTCGCTTCACTCAAAGCCATTTGCTTTGCCATACCTTTTAACGTCTCAACCATATGTCCATTGTTTTCTGCAACTGTAATGGCTACTAAATGCTGTTTTGGAAGTTGTAATGCTTCAAAAACTCCTAAAACACCGACTCCTTGTCTCAGCTTTTCATTGATTAGCTTTTGTATGTCTTCATGCGCTTCAATATGATGAGGTAATAAAATAGAAATAGCCTGCGGGAATAAATAACCTTCCTGCATTAACACACTTAATCGACTAAAAAAATGAGCTTGCTCCCTTACACGCCATTTTGTTGCCTTAATGTAAGCCATTTGAATTCTTTCAATAAACGTTCGTATTCGCATAGTGATGACTCTCTATCATTTCTTTTTGACCTGCAAGTGTTAAATCATGTGGCAGTTCATAGCTAGTTTTTCGCATAATTGCTGTAATGGCCATTTGAAGTTGAACATCGCTTAATATTTCAAACAATGCACGGCGTTCTTCCTGTATTATGGGTGATTGGAAAAGTGTTTGAGCGACTATACCTACCACAGTTTGGCGGAGTTCTTCTATTGATACACCCAAGTCCATAAATCGATAAAGGCAGTTTACCGAATCCTTAGCATGAATGGTCGAGACTACTAAATGACCTGTTAAAGAAGCTTCGATTGCGATTTTTGCAGTCTCTTTATCGCGTATTTCACCAATCATAATAACGTCAGGTGAGTGGCGTAAAATAGCCTTTAAACCTGTAGCATATGTAACGCCAGCTCGTTCATTTACTTGAATCTGTAAAAGATTAGCTTGATTATTTTCTACAGGGTCTTCTAAAGAAATGACATGACGATTTAGCTCTGTCGAACAGTAATGGATTAGTGAATACAAGGATGTTGACTTGCCAGAGCCTGTTGCACCTGTGAAACATAAAAGTCCCTGTTGATGTTTCACTAGCTCCATCAACATGTTTGCTGCATATTCGGAATAAGATAAGGAAGTAAGTGGGAATGCATGATTTTGTAGAAGTAAACGGATAATTAGGCTTTCTTTTAAAAATACGGAGGGAAGTGTCGAGACACGAAAGGCATATTGATCTTGTTCCATAGCTTTTTGGAAGGAGCCGCTTTGGGGTTTTCGCCGCTCGCTAATATCTAATGCCGCTGAAAATTTATAAAAGGAAATCATTCGTTCCGCAAGATTGTTTGGTAACTCCCCTGCTTGGAGTAGCTTATCATATTTGCGAAAATAAATACGATACCGCTCACTTTCCGGAACTAAAAGTAAATCTGATGCACCGAAATGATAGGCTTTAAGTAAAAGTTGCTCACATTTTCGTTCAACAACCGTTTCAAAATTTTGCATATTCGCACCCCTCTTCTGATTTATTCGAATATGACCGCTCTATTCGTTATGTCCTAGTATAGATAGGAACCTGTCGCAAGAAAAGCCCTTTTCTTAAAATAAAAATTTGCTATAAAATTTCCTATCAAACATGTTTTTTGCTATAAAAATGTGGATAACGTGCTAATTTGCACTAAATGTAATACAGTTCGTTCAAGGTTGTTAGCATTATGCTCATATTTGAAATTATACAATTCTGCTATATTCGATAAATGAAAGAGGCTACCAAAAATAATATGGCAGCCTCTTTATTCTTCTAATCACTTATTTAAATTTCTTGGTTATTTAATAACAACTTAAAGGAATGTTATGTTTGCATAGTCATATCTAATTCTAATGCCTGCCCATTAATTTCAACCTCAACTTTATATTTATTAAGGTAAATATGGTAATAGACAATTTCCCTACTAGAAAGTAACCGTTTTTTTAACTATTATTTTGCAGCCAAGTATCAAAGGAGCTTTCTAAGGATGTTTGAATGTCATCCTCTTCTTTTAGCGTGACTGTAAAAAGAAATTTTCCATAGTCTTTTAAACTTCCGCTTTTTTCGTTGATTTCTTCCAGATTTCCATCTTGATAATATATTTCCCAATATCCCTGTTCTAGATTAACTGCAATACTTTCATGAATTATTTCTAAGTCATCCCTATCAGCAATGTCTCTATATCTTGTAAGATGATAGTGTGGAGAAATAAAATGTGTAATGTCCGAAATATTAATATTAAACAAATTTTTTATATCATTTTCTAGTATGGTGAAATTATCTTTAGTAGTGAAAAAAACCAAAAAAATACAGACGAAAATACAAATAGTGTATATATTGGTCGGGTCAGAAAAAAATACAATCCCTAGGTATTAATGATGGAATCGAAACAATTCAATTTCCGACCGTTTTCCCCAGTATAAAATGGTTGAAACACTCTTGGTAAATCAGAAGCTACTATACCTACTCCAGAATCTATTAACGATCCCTAATAGATACTCGTACAGGCTTCAACATTTGCGTGATAATCTTGCCCGTAAGTAGACCAATTTTAGATAACTGGTTGGAGATGTCACTTGTTATTGGAGAAGTTAACGATAATCGGTAATTTTTTTGGGTGGTAAAAGAATTTTTAAAACAAAAAAAGATCTTCTATAATGAATTACTTTTTGTTTCTGCTGATTCTTTCAAATATTAAATGCAAACCCATTCCCATTGCCCAGTATACCAATTACGTCGCCAACCGCAGCTCTGAGGCATAGGTGGAGTAGTTGTTGTTGGACCACATAACGTTCCTGCTTGATTTATCAACTACATCTTTAGGATCTTTTCTTCTCCTTATTGGAGCTCCGCCTGAACTATAATCGTCAAAGACCCAAATATATTCACCAGGAATAGTTGAGGTTGAAGGAACTATTGTTTCTTCATTTAGAAATCGAACATTACAGAACTTTCTACCGTCTCTCATTATTATATCTACATTTTTATTTATCCATTGGTATCCTTCAGGTGACGGATACTGTTGCCTCGTCATTAAAACATCCTCCTTTTTATTAAAGTAAAGCCCTTTATATGTACTACAGTATGGTTTGTTTTTTTCTTGTATAGGCTTTAAATGCGCATATTATAAAACATCATACTAAAATTATTAAAAGACCCTCCAAATGGGGATCTTAATTGTTTCCTTATTACATATTCATTTTTTATTTATGTGCCTAATATAAATAGGTCATTGTAGTATCGCTCTTATTTTTCACATCAAAATTAAACAACTTTGTTGTCACCTATAGCTTTTGAAATAAAGTGAACTGATTAAAAATTGCAACGTTTTGAAATAGTTTAACGTTCACTAGATGGCATTCGCCATATTCGCTCAACTTGACTGCCGTTATTCACTGCTGTAACAAGATAAACATCTACTTTGTTCATGGTTTTGCACTGCTCAAATTCGATTCCTTGATCTAATTCAGACAATAGAAGGGTCATTGTTACCCGGTGAGTGACTAGAATGACAGAATTACCATCATCGCTTTCATTCAACTCATTGAGCAATGATCTGACTTGGTTCGCCACCTTAGAAACTGAATCCCCACCCGGAAATGCGAATTCTTTATGCTCGAAAAGCTTCTGTAAATGATTCCAAATATCTCCGGGGTAATCTGTCGTATTGCCCAAATTAAGCTCTTTGAGCTTAACATCCGTTTTACAATTCACACCATCAAAAGCACGACAAATCTCGTCAGCTGTCTGTCTTGCGCGTAGTAAAGGACTAGATATAATGCGAATTACATCAGGGCCATGTTCTTGAGCTAAAAAAGCCGCCACTAGTATTGATTGTTGTATCCCAAAATTCGAGAGAGGGGCTTCGGGATGGTTCCCCGAAGCTTCTCCATGACGCACGACATATATTCGATTCGCCTTCATAATCAGGATTGTCTCGGAATACCCACTTCACGGAATGCACTCTTTACAGCATCTACAGCTTGTTGAGGCAACTTACCTTGACCTGTAAGTATTTCTGCCGTTTGAACTATAGCTTCGAATGCTTCTTCGAATGTGGCGTTCCGGTGAATAATCTGCTTGTTTTGAAAAGCAGTATACCACAAGAATGCTGCCTGATCCGTTCCGATTTCTAACGATACAAGGACAAATGCCTTATTAGGTATACCACTATAAAGATGGACGCCGCCATTATCATTACTAAGAGGCAGTTCTTTGTAATCATCAAAGTGGGCAGGCTGATGATCGAATCGATAGGCTGTTCCCGGATCTTTCATTGACCGTAATGCCTTGCCTGGAAATTCTGGTCCGATAATTTCATCCCCGATTAGCCAATCTGCATTTTCTGCCGTTTGTCCCTTCACATGCTGCTTCACGGCACTCCCTATCACATCCGAGAAGTGCTCGTTCAAAGCGCCTGATTGATGCTTATATTCGAGATCGTTATTAAACTCCGTCACCGCGTGAGCCATTTCGTGAGCAATTACATCAATACTTCGAGTGAAATTGATAAACAATTTTCCATCGCCATCGCCGAAGGCCATTTGTTGTACGCTAGGCACCCACATGGCGTTGTTCAAATCTTTATCATAGTGGACATTGGATATCAGATTCATTCCTTCATTATCTAATGAGTTTCGGCCAAGCTTATTTTTGAAATAATCTAGTGTTTGTCCGCAAAGATCGTAAGCAAAATTTACGCTCTCATCACTAGTAGGAGGATCTCCTTCCTTGCGAACCAGTTTCTTCTTAAAAATTGTCGTATTTGCACTATCATAAATCTCCCGTCTGCCCTGAGGTGGCGCTACAGAATTAGATTTTTCAGCATCATCGCTGTTTTTTTCCTTCTATAGTATGCTTTCCATTTGTGTAAGTGTTTTTTTTGCTTCTTCATGTCCCTCTTTTGCCAGTTTCTCAAGTAAATATTTCGGTACAAGGCCTTCCTTGTGCAAATGTTTACTCATGTGGTATTCCTCCAATTGTTTTTCAGTATGGTTGAGTTAACCAATCCTACCTTGAGGATAAACACATTTTTTTATACAACTACTTAATGTAAAGTGAAATTAATCGAAGTTCCACTCAGAACCCGAATTGGTAGAGTCAGCTGTTGAGCGTTTACGTTCCGAAGGATTTGAAGTATTGCATATAAGTCCTATTTAGTGATTTTGCAACCGTTTCTCTGTTGATAGGAAATGGAGCTTCAAAAAGAGAATGCCCTCCCACAGATTTTACGGAAGCTTCTGCATATACGACAGGAGGTAGATTGTTTATGTTATTGACCATTCCTTCACCTTCTTTTATTATTTTTAAGGTTCTTGCCAAATGTTATTAGAAAATATATAATATTCCTTTCAATTCTGATGATGGTATGTTCACCGTATTTTACATTATTAATTTCAGAGGAATTTGGGAAGGAAACCCCGATTTTATCAAAGCTTTTTTCATAACTTTTCTTTCATTGAAAACCTCCAAAAAGGCTTAGGAATATCTCCTAAGCCTTTCAATCTTTCTATTATTGAGTAATACTTGATTTGAAATCAGTTCATAAAGTAGGAATCAATCCTTATCGAATTAAAGAAGAATGATATTTAATTAACTGAAGGTGCATTCAACAACTCAGTTCTTCTTCAAGTGCCTAGAGCTTTTTTAAGATGTCCATACAAAAGGTACACTAAAAAAGGAATCGTGTTTTTATTATGTCTGACTCTGTTAATATTTAAATTGACTAATTAGCTGTTTTAGCTCGTCTGCCATATGCGCAAGAGCTTGTGCAGAAGCATTAATTTCTTCCATCGAAGCTAATTGTTCCTCTGTAGACGCTGCAACGTCCTCTGAAGCAGATGCATTTCCTTGTGCGGAGAATGCCAAATTCTCCGTAATAGCCGTCACCTCTTGTACACTTGCTGACATTTGTTCAGAGGCAGAAGATACCTCTTCCATTTTTGGAGTAATTTTATCCATGCTTACTTTAATCACTTGGAATTTCGTGATCGCTTCATCCGATACATGTAGTCCATTTTGTACATCTTCTGTAACTTTTGCCATGATGTTTACAGATTGTTCTGTTTCCAACTGAATGCCATGGATTAGCTCGAAAATTTGTTGGGCAGATTCCTGCGACTGCTCCGCTAGCTTTCTTACTTCATCAGCAACAACTGCGAAACCTTTGCCATGCTCCCCTGCTCTTGCTGCCTCAATTGCTGCATTGAGAGCAAGTAAGTTAGTTTGATCTGCGATGCTTGTAATTACATCTAAAATGGACGTGATTTGCTGAGAGCGTTCATGTAATGATTGAATTTTCGTATTTGAATCGGTCACCGATACATGAATAGAATGCATTTGATCTTTTGTATCCTGGACTGCCTTTCCACCTTCATCTGCCTGTAGCATTGCATCCTGTGAAAGATCCAACACTGTAGAAGAGATTTCTGCAATATGAAGAATAGCCTTAGAAAGTTCCTGTAGCGATTCTGCATTCTTGTTGGCACTCGTCGTTTGCGTGTCTGCGCTCGTAGCAACATCTTGTATCGAAATGGCTACCTTCTCTGTAGCAATGCTTGTTTGATTAGCATTGGCTGTTAGCTCTTCTGCTGACGAGGCTACCTCTTCAGCATTTTGTTCAATTTTTTGAATAAGAGTTCTTAAACTATCTTGCATATCGTTAAAGGCTTGCCCTAGCTGTCCAATCTCATCATGAGATTTTACGGTCACTTTCTCTGTTAAATCACCCTTACTTATGGTTACTGCACTATCCTTGAGCGCTTTAATCGGTTTTATAATTGATTTCATGACAAAGAAGAATACAATCGCACTAATTACAATTGCAGCGATTAGTACAAGAAACGTTTTATACAAAATAGATGATGCTGATTGGTCAATTTCCTTCGCGAAAATCGTTCCAGTAATTTTCCAGTTTGTCAATTCATTCGTTGTAAAGAACATAATTCGATCATCACCGTCAAAGACATAATCATACGTGCCAGATTTGCTGTCGTACATTTGATCGAGGAAGCTCTCGTTTAATTCCTTACCTGCTTCTAATGTAGGATGTGAGATGACCAAATTATTGTCACCAAAAATAGAAGAATAACCATTTTTCCCTATTTTGATTGAATTTGTGATTTTTTGAAGGTCTGTCAATTTTATATCAAGTGCCATTACCCCAGATTGATCTTTTACCTGACGAGCAATTGTCACGACCATATCCCCAGTTTCAACATCCATATAAGGATTCGTTATTAAAGTTTCACCCTTTAACGCTGTAGCCTCTTTATACCAGTCTTGTTCTAAGGGATTATAATCCGCAATATTCAATTTTGGTTCTGATATCATTGTCCCCTGATTCGTTCCTATATATATGCTTGATACATCTGGATTCCTCTCCAGATATTGATGGAAATTTGTTAATATTGCATTTTCCTGCTGTTCATATTTAGAAGAATCTACCTCCACGCTAAAAACAGTCATGTCGTTTATTTTTTCACTTATCTTATTATCAATTAGTGTACTTAAAATTTTCACACTTTCATTCGCACTAAAGAGTATTTCTTTTTTTATCGAATCTTTTGCTGAAAGATACGATAAACTCCCTACAGTAATAACCGGAATTAGTAAGATTAGAGCAAATAATGTGTACAGCTTACCCTTAAAGGTTCCAAATATTTTTTTCAAAAACAGCTCTCCTTTTGTCTTCATTTAGTTTTTAAAATGGGTTTTGTGTTCAGTTTCTTCTTAGACTTAAAAGAATGCCGCCCCTACTCTGCTCACAACCTCCCCTTCTTTTATCGTTTTAATTTTAACCCTACGTTTTTATCGGACGAAATACTTAAATTAATACACACTTTCTCATTTCTTTGATTTTCCAAACATAAAACCTTCTATTTTTGCATTTCTTCATCATTCTACTAAAATGGAGCCCCTCCTTATCGCTAGATATCGCTCTCAATTCAATAAGGAATCTGAAGAAGAATGGTATCAAACTAACAGGAGGTGCATTCATCCACTCGGATCAAGGCTTCACTATATCCATCCTTTATTCCAATAGCTTGTACAGAAATTGGGACTAAATTAATCTATGTCAATCGTGGGATACCCCATCACAAGAATTGTTTTTTGGTAATTTTAAAGATGAAACAAATATTAAATCATACGAAACACAACATGTAGTAAAAGCGATAAGAAATTATATGTCCTATTACAACCATTATCGTGGCCAACGGAACATAAAAAAGATGACCTCTACACGATACAGTATCACCTTCTTCTAGTTACCAGAATTTTTTAAATGTTCTTTAATAGTGGTACACCTTAGATTAGAATGGATTTTTTTTGAGCTATCACCTACTATGACGAAATTTTTAGAAATCTAAAAGTATTGTTAGATACGTTATAGGTAATTCAATAGGAATTATTGCAGACAAATATTAAACTCCATATTAGAGAAATAAAACAAAATAAAAAAGTAGTGATGAATTTAGTTCCAATCTATCTATTACTAAACTAATTATGGAGGAAAAAATGAATATCATAAAAAATCTGTGTGTTATTGGGGCCATATTATTCGGTTTATATTTGGCATTTACATCTACTGAACCAAGAAACGGAATTTTAATATTAGGTGACAAACAAACAATAGAAGAAATAAAAGTAGACCAAAAAGATAAGGTTAAATCTATTGATTTATATAAAGTCAAGATAACAAAACATAATGGTCATCCAGTATTAATTATGGATCAAAAAACAGCGAAAGATATAGTAACAAAAGGAGTATTACGAGAAGGAGAAAATTCCAATATCGCAGTATCAGATCCAATTCACTCATTACCTGAAATAAAAAATAACGATGCGGTTTTACTTGCAGATAAAAAATATCAAAATCAAAAAGAGATAAAGATTGCTGATAGAGAGATAACAGTAAGTTATGGGGGTAATACTTGGTTTGGTCACAGTCGTGATATGGCAAAAGAAGAGGTTATTCTAATTGTAAACAATTCTATATTTAATCAGATTCCTGTAGAAGAAATAGATATGGGGATATTAGAACTTTATAAGGACTATGGAAATAATAATGGAATTGTTGATATGAATGCTGCCAAATCAGTAAGAACAGAGAATGAATTTACACAAATTTTCGAAAGTCATTCCAATGGTATTAAATGTTCAAAAGGTTTATCAATTATAAAATAATTATATTAAGGAGAATCTTAAATGGCTGGTATTATAGGACATACAGTTGTTACCACAACGGCTGCTTTAGCATATAGAAAAAAATTAAATATCGCAACTTTATTTTCAAGAATGGCATTTCCGGATATTTTCACCATGTTTATTGGTCAAGTACCTCTTATAGGTAATTTAGACGAAAGTTTCATAGGAGGTTTGATTTGTGCAGTACTTTTATCTTTAATAATAATGTTTTGTCTTAAGACAATACCTAAAATAATGTTCTTATTTACTTATAAACAAGGCATATCACATAAAGTCATTTTTATTTCAGCTCTAGTAGGTACTGAACTACATGTACTTATGGACCTTATTGCTATTAACGGCTGGCTTAATGGAACAATATTGTAAACTTGCGTGCTTTAATTATTTACCAACAAAACAGGGAACGATAGTTTAATAATTCCTAAGACAGGACTGCCGGTATCGCTTCAATAAGGAGGAAGTTAAGGATGAATAAGTGGGGCTTTTTATTAATTTTTGCAATATGTTTAGGTGTGACAGCCTTTAAGATAGTACCGTTATATCAAGATGAAATAGTAAGTGCCAAAATAACTCCTAGACGGACAACATTCATTAAGTATTCTTTAGTAAAAAGAACTTAATAAAAAGTTGGCGTGTTATCGCTTTTTTTAGTTCATTTTTTGTTAATCTAATTTCCGCGATACTATTGTATTGATGTTTATCACTTTCTAAATCAGTATACAACCAGAAAAACACCGATTGAAATTGGTAGGAGTAAATTAACCGCTATAAATGCTCGGAGTTATGTGAATCTGGTTTAGTCAATGAGCAATATATAGCGGTTGAAGGTTCTTACAGTTTAAGTATGTTTATATCAAATTTTATTATACATAAGGAGGGAATACACTGTTCCTTATTTATCAACTTTTTGTGACAAATAATATGTCTCATAATCTCCTAAGGGTAGAAATAATTGTATAATACCTTAGAAATTGCATAGATTAATATTTCGAAAATTAGATTTAGCGGTAATAAAATACATACTTAATACTGAATTTCACGAATTTATAATATATTTGATTAAGGCTTTTGAAGCGGATTTATTATAATAGTTACTCTTTAGCAAACTATCAATTAAATCTGTACCCTTAGCTGAAATATTAAATCTGTAACTTTTTTTATTTCCAACGCTATTATCTATAACGTTATGAAGAAAACCTTTCTTGTCTAAAGCCTCAAAATCGGCTAATGAGTCCCTAACAGAGCAAGAGATTATTGATAATTCGTATAAAAAAGTAAAAAATGGTGAATTAGATTTAATTATTGGGTTGACTCCAAATAAACTAGCTCCTCTTGTTAATGATAATTTACTAATGGATATAACTGATCATATAGAAAATAAGAATAATTTACATAAAGGCGTATTAAATAGCAGCGTAAAAGGTGGGAATGGGAAGATATATTATATTTCTCCGGTTATAAAAACAATGTATTTTGTTTTGCAGAACGAAGAGATTTTTAATGATTTAGGCGTTGATTTATTACCTAAGTATCCTAGTTACAGCGACTTTTTGAATACATTGAATCTATTAAAATCCTCCTCCAAAGAACAAAATGACACATATAGCCCTATAGCACTTGCAGTAAAGAATATTGGAGAAGATGATCTATTTATCGGAGACCAGTTAAGGATGTTTGGCTACAATTTAGACACACCTTTTTATAAAGATGGGAAGCTTATGAATAATGAATGGAGAGAGTTATATAATTTTTTTGCTACGATGGTTAAAGATTATGGAAAAGGTTACGAAGAGTATGAAGACGGAACCTACCCTGGTGATAATATTTTTTCTGATGGCGACTATGCGATGATGATTTCTAATTCATTTAACATGGATATATATTTGAATAAAGAATTTAATAGGGATTGGAATGCAAAATCTCCAACGAAACTAGATGCAGATTTTCCTATAAAAGTTTCCTTTTTACCTAATAAAGATGGAGATGAAATACAAAATATAAGACAATCTTCATTAGCGTTTGTTAAAGAAAGTAATAATACAGATATTCTTTTAGAAATAATGAACTATATATTTAGTGAAGAATACACTTTAAAAATGCTCGAATCTAGGGGGAAATATAATCATTTTAGTAACTATCCTCTTTCATATCCAACTTTTTATAACGATAAAACATTATCTGTTTTAAATCAGACTTATAATGAAAACTTTGATGTTTCAACGTTTTATGATGTGCAAGATGGAACTGCTGTTGAGACGTATCCTATTCCGGATAATTATAATGTTTTTGATGAGGCTGTTAATGAGGCTCTTACTGATGTTTACTATAATGACAAAACGATTGATGAATCATATAAATATATTTTCAGATTATACAAAGAGTAATATCGGTCCAATTTAAAAATCTGCTTTTCTTGCACCATAGGACACTCTACTAAATCGCTATATTAGAATTTCCCATAGTTCATTATTCATTATATCCCCCCTTCTTTACACATTTTGAGTAAAAAATTGTTCTATTTGAATAAACTCGTATCTACATGTTATAATTCTTATTGAAGATGTATATAAAAAATATAAGACCATTCAGTGTGACAGCACCACATGGTCTTAGTAACAAGACGAATCGCTTCAAAGGCGATTTGCAATGAGAAAAGAAGTAAACCTACTCACATGCTTGCGAGGCAGCAGAGGCGGTTTACTTTTTTTGTGTAAAAGTAAATGACAAGGCAATTACTGACACTATAAGAATTGCAAAATTTATAGTTATCGTCATTGCTTCAAAAATAATCATGGCATCAACTCCTCTCCCTTCAATCACTTGAAGAAAATAGGTGGAAATTTGATTACCAACCGCCTTGAAACCTCTATCTAGTTACCTCATAATTATATCATAATATAAGAATATATACCTTTTCTGAACATATTTAACTATGGCCATCTAGCCCTCTTTAATCTTCGATAATTTCAATAAAGTTGTAAACTGAAATAGAGCAATCTGGATCAAACCTAATTCAAAAGCTACAATTAATGATTAATTTTATGAAATTCTTATTACTCCAAACATCAAAATATTCAATTTAAAAACCAACCATGTCCGAGTATAATTCGTACATGGTTGGTTTTTTACTATAAGTATTCATTTCTACCCATATTATTCTATAGACAACTATTACCCTTCGAACTGAAGATGATAATTAAGGATTATGGACATACATAATAAAATTAAGTTAAGAAAATACTTTCTCATTTAAATTAGATAAGGCTTCATTAGACTTATTTATTAAATCCGATAAGTAAATAGTATCTTTATTCATTTCTTTTTCCTTATTTTCTAACTCAATCACTTGATTTTTCATGGTAGTTAATTTTTGTTGTAATTGCATTGATTTTTTGGGATTTGCCGAATGACGAGGATAAAAATAGAGGCTACCAAAATTACGTGGTAGCCTCTTTATTCTTCTAATCGCCTTTTTATAGTGTAAATAAATGCGAGCTTTTAACTTTACAAAAGTTGATTTAACATTCGTAATCCGAATAAATTTTGTTATTTGAACGGTTACAAACTTAATTATTCGTGTTTTTTGAGTATAAAAGCATTTATGAAATGGATTCAATTAAGAGCCAAATCAAAAAAAATAAAACCAAGGGCCATACCAATCATCAATAACACAAAGTAAAGTAATTTCACTTTCATATTTTGTACATCAAAAATCCTGCTAGAATAACGATAAACCCAGTAAATAATAGGGGATAAAATTAAGAAACAAAATACGCTTTCTTTGGAAAAACTAAAGTGAAAATGAAAATCTATATTTTTTCTTTCCATAAGGAAAAATTGTAGTCCACCTACAACAAAACCAATTGTATAACTACTAAATAATAAATGAATTAGAGTTTTATTTTTTTGGCCATGCATTATACCACCCATAATTATAGTACCATCCTTGTACAGTATACATACCTATTATCCCAAGATCCAAAACAGTTAAAAAGGATTTTACAAAAAATTTCGCAGCTATTGACGCAGCATATTTCCGTATAGTAAATTTAGTGGATTTAATTAATTTTATCTGTGCCGCTTTTGTGGCTGACATTGTTTTTTTAACATCAGCTAATAAACCACTCTTACTCTTTTTCCCTTTAATATAAGCATTGTAACTACCTATCACAGAGTTTTTTATTTTCTGCGAAAATAACATAACAGCATATATACCATCTTGACTCATATATTTATAAAGGCTTGTAGGAATATATAAGCTCAACCATTTACCTACACCGTAAAGTATACCATTTAAAAATTGTTTTAATGAAAACGAAAATTTTCCATCAGGATCCACATTCATCACTGGATTATTATTCGCATAATTATAACCATTCAACGATAAAGGATTCATTGTATCTCCACGTACAGGGTCTAACGATAAGAACACTCCTGTATTTGGGTTATAGTAACGCGCCATTAGATAGTAAAGTTTTAAATCTTCATCGTATCGATATCCTGCATAACGATATGGATTGATAGTTGCCATTGTACCACTTTGGCTCATGATATTGCCCCATGCATCATATGTGTATTCCGCCACAATAGTTCCGTTATCATCTGTTAATGCTAGTACATCCCCACGATAGTTCGTTAAATAGTAGTACGTTGAACCTTGATATGTCATTGTTAGTGGATGACCATTTGTGTCATATGTGTAAGCTTTGGTAATCGCACCACTCCCATTTTCCTCAAACAACACTTGATTCGATAGACCATTATAACGATAATAAGTTTCACCATTACTGTCTTTACTATATACACGACGTTCATTTTCATCATAACGATAAGATGCAATTGTTTTTGTTAGGAACTTTACTTCTGTTAATTGATCAAAGGCATTCCAAACATATTGGAAGACACCATCATTTGTCACATTTCCATTTGGACTTACAGTGTAAGTTCTCCCACCTGCAGTCTTCATTTGATTCGCATCATTATAACTATAGTTGGTTGTAGTTGTAATACCGTTTTGTAAAGTCGTTTTAGAAGTACGATTTCCAACTGAATCGTATGTGTATGAAATGGATAAACCATTATTGTATTGTTCCTTGACTAGTTGGTTTAAAGCATCGTACGTGTAAGTGACTGCACCATCGTCATTCGTTACTTTGGTAAGTTGCTGATTTTTATCGTACTCATACTCATTTGTACGCCAAGTTGTTGCACTATTTGTTTTCAAAGTTTCTTTTTGTAATTGATTAGCATTATACGTATTTAGGATAACTGCACCATTTTTAAAAGTCGTGCTCTCTAATAAGCTATTTTCATTCCATGAGAAGCTCGCTGATGGTTGTCCATTGAGTGTGACTTCGGATATTTGACCATTATCATCTGTTGCATACTCTATAGTATTTGTACCATATTGAATGCTTGCTAAATCTTTCTCATTTTTATAAGTATACATTATCGAACGATTCACAGGTGCGCTAATGTATACTCTTTGTAAAAGTTCATTTTCAGATTGTGTATACGTAACGTTTTGGTTGTTCAGTGTATGATTTGTCACAGTTGTTGTTAAGCCGTCTGTTTGAGTTGTATACTGATTAACTCCATTGATTTTCACTACATTTGAATTAGTATCTGTAGAAGTTGTAAAGGTAATTTTATCTTTTGTTGGTTTAACAATCTCAATTAAATCACCATCTGCATTATAATTATAGGTTGTTACAGCAGTTGTTAAAGCATCTACTGCAAGTGTTTCTTTTGATACGGAATTTTGTCCATTATAACTAAGAGACATTTGTTTACCAGCAGCATTTGTCACAGATGTTAAATTACTGTTGCCATCATACGTATAAGTAGTAGTTCCATTTGCTGCATCCTGTACTTCTACTAATTCATTTTTTAAATTGTAGCGGTACCATGTAGTTTGCTTTTTCCCATCTTCATATGAAAGAATATTACCATTAAAATCGGTTGTAGTTTTAGTAGTAATATCTAGTTTTACATCTCGGTAAGTTGTTATTTTTCGATTATTCTCATAGTTAGTGTTATACGTTTCGATTTTTCCATCTGGATACTCAACTTGTATCATATCCCCATAGTTATTATACGTATAGGTTGTTATTTCCCCTTTAGGTGTTGTCGATGTCTTCAGATTACCATTCTCATACGTGTTTGTAATCGTTTGCTGATTGGCATCTGTTTGCGTTAAAAGATTACTATATGCATCATACGTGTAGGATCCTGTCACACCTTTTGAATCCGTAGTGCTTAACACATTTCCTTTTGTATCATAGTCATAATTTTTAGTATACGTAGATCCATCTGTATAGGCTACTTTTTGAGATAAAACATTATAGTTTTCATCTAATGTATAGGTTGTTGTGTCCCCTGAAGGTTCGAACATTGCGGTCACACTAAAATTGTTATTTAAACCATAGCGTTTAACTGTACCTTCTGGGCTAGTAACCGATACAATATTATTTTTTCGGTCTAAAGAGTACTCGGTGATAGAATCTATTTGTCCATCTAAAGATGGTTCTGTTACAGAAACTAAATCCAAATCAGTATTATACCCATAAAGCATGATTTTTTGTCTACTATCTATGATTTTCGTTAACTGTCCATTAGTCGTGTAGTAGAAAGAAGTAGGTGTTGATGTTGAGTCATCTTTCTTAATCATTACTCGTGTTAAGTTACCATCTGTATACGTATAGGTTATATCTTGATCATTGTATTTTGCATTCGTAATAAGCCCATCCGTATAATTAAACAGCAATTTCGTACCTAAATTAGTAGTGATAGAAGTAAGCTGATTTGATGTATTATACGTATAAGTTATCGTATTGTTATTTAAATCTTTTTGCTCAGTAATATATGCTACTTGGACATCTGTATCTGTAGTTTTTTCTTTTACCTTAAACATTGTTGTATAACCAGTTGGATAAGTCAATATATATGTTGTTGTATCAAGTTTTTCTAAACGATCATAATTACCTGCTGTGGCAACGTATTTATTGCCATCCCAGGTGAAAACATGGACAGTACCATCTTCATCCTTATAATCGATATTGGTACCATCTGTACCAATTAAAAGCTTCTCTGAACCCGTAAAGCTCCAACCATAGCCGAATGAAGATTTTTCATAATCCTTACTATTATACGTTCGAGTGAAATCTAGACCAAAGCTTCCATAATTGAATAAGCTGAAATCTGTATATTGGACAACATTATTACTTGTGCCTATATTTACAGAGTTAGTCCCATTTGAAATATCATGTGAGGCATAGTCCCAGTAGTCTTCTAATCCTAAACGGTTTGATGTTTTATATGTCACAACGAGTTTCGGTTTATAAGCAAGCGGGTTTGTCGTATTTTCACTACTAATGAATTTTTTATAAATCAATGTTCCTTCTGTTGTACTTTTTAATAATAAACCTAGATTTGTATTTGGATTAGTAAGCCAACCAGTCACCATACTTGTTGGGATGGACCATCGTTGTATACCATCTTCTACATTGTTTGGAATAGACCCAACACTTGTGACTGTTGAAAGAGCCGTTGTATTAAAATCCCCTCCTGGAGTCGTCCAACTCCCTGCCGTCGAATAATTATTCCACGTTGCCGTGTTCTCAACCCATGAATGTTTCATGGCGTGCATACTTAAATTAATAGGACTTGGATCATTCGTTGAAGAAAGATAAAGACTTACATCAGCAGACATGATGACACTGTATTTAGGAATAGGTGACACATCAAACTTCATTAAGCTACGTACGATATTCCCATCCGTCGCAGTACCAACACCTAATTCTGTATCATCCCCACCTGATTGTGTTGGGAACTTTTTGCGAATTGTTGTATCTTCCATTTTAGAATTTCCTTGAATACGCACAATTGTAGGATCAATAACAATTGGATATTGGCGTTCTTTATCCTGTAACCACGCTGCATCAGGTATTAAATCAAGCCATAATGTGTTGTTTTCCTTACGTGCTTTGAGGGTTATATCATAGGACTTCGCTTCCTCTGGAATGGAATTAATACTATTTATAGATTGATAGCCAATAGGTTTATATGCGTCGTACATCATTGGAGCTTCTATAACATATTTCATTTCACCAGTAGAAGCATCCTTCAAATAAATTTGATTATTAATCTGTTCATAGGATAAATTTTCGAGGGATAGCTGATATGAAAAGGTTTGCGGTAACCCCTTTTCAGGTTTTTGGTTAATCGTAATATCTTCTTTTACGAAGTTTTCTCCAACAGAATATATAGTTGAAATATTATCAAATACATTCTCATATTGAATTTGATTATCTGTAGCAACCCCAACCACCTCTTTTGCAGGAATTACTTCACCTTTTTGTTCAATTTCCTTTAGACCAATATCCAGATTATAATGATCTTCTGTCACTTGTACGTTATTCGTTTCACCTTCAATTTTTTCATCAAAAGTTACAGCAAAGCTATTGGCTTTATTTTTATATTGACCTTTGCCATCGTTCTTGTGTTTTTGAAGCTCGTTATCAATATCTTTCCAGTTACCTTTATCATCTTTAAAATGAATAGGTGCCTCATAAATTTCTGTTGTTGAGGTGCCGTCTAAATTGTTATACGTTTTAGAGGTTTCCGTACGCTCCCCTACCACTTCAATTTTTTCTTTTTCTTTTCCTTTTCCTTTCTGAGCATTTTTGTCTGACTGTACTTCAGCAGCACTTGCAAAATTCTCAAAAGGAATTAACGCTATACACAGCGTAAGTACCATGGTGCAAATTAACATTTTTTCGAAAAGACCCCTCAATTACATTCCACTCCTAAACCTTGATATATTTTTGATATCTCTCCAAAGACATCCAATACATGTTATCACTATTTACATATCTAGTTATAAGGAAATATATAGTTGGTATTTTTTACGCATAATATAGTTGCGTGTATACACTTATCCATTAATTCCCATTATTTCATAAGATTCTTGTACCACTGACCTGTGTTTTATCTCCTTAATCCTTTAGTTTCCGCTTCACCACGGACACTTTTACACTTGGCTAATCTATTTTTTGTCTTCAAGGTTTGGAAATTCCATCCAAAAGATTACGTCCATGCTGAACACAAAATACAATTACCGATTAAGGGTCGGCAACTAGTATATGGATTGGTTTCTTCAGTTGATGTATTTACGGAAATTTTAAACAATTCACTAGTCCAACCGTTCCTGAAATTGTATTAATCCTCAGTTCAGCTGATCTTGGTGTTTTTATAGGGTGATTGGAAAATTAAAAACCACATGATTCAATTTTTAATTAGAGGGAGTTATCCTATACTGTCGTTTATTGTAATTTGATGTAGAAGCACAATACCGACGGTACCTTGGGGTGAACGTGAGTCTTTCAGCTTGCAGATAGAAATGCGATCGAGGATGTCACCACTATACTGTCTAATGTATAGTACTTATTCCCCCACACCCCTAAAGCAAACAGAGGGTCTTTCGTATTATACAGTTCAGCCAGAACTTCTGGTTGAACTTTTTTTATTTAGATTTAATCTATCAGTAGCCAGGTAGAACTTACGAAGGCGTGGGACATTGATCCCGTCAACTAAACTATTAAGCCCCTCTTATAGAAATATGTTTGAGGCTGGTTGAGACTTAGATTTCGTATAATAAGCGAAGATATAATACTACTTGGAGGTAATAGGGGTTACTGGTGACTATTATGGTTGGTACATTGAATATCATGGTGAATAGCCATATCTCCATTGACTCTTAATCCGTCTTTGGAAACATTAGATTGAGCTAGGAACTCCGTTAATAAAGCTATTGTAGCTGCATGTGATTTTTCTTAATTTTTTGGAACCTCTATACGACGATAGCCATAACGACCCTCATGATCATTATAAATAGATTGGAATTCCGTTTTTTAATCGGCATCAAAATAGATTTTATTCATTTTAGTCATATAGTAATAGTAACTGCTTCGAGGAATTCCTGCTAGCTTTACTAATGCTTTCACCGGAAATTCATGCCTTAATTCATAGACTACTTGTGCTTTATCCTGTTTGGTGATTGTTCCTTGCTTTGATTGAAGGCCATCTATTCCTTACATTTCCAGTTGTCTTCTCCAAGCAAGAATCGTTGAAGTGGAAGATACGTTAAAGGTAGCTGCCGTTTCAATTAAGGATGTACCGTTTTCATTCATAATAATTAGTACGTACAGTTTAAACTGTTTTGTGTAATTTTTATTGTTTCATAAAGGCATTATGACCATTATGTTCATATTGTTTCACCCATATATTGATCGTTTTCTTATATACACCAATTGATTGCCAAATATCTTTATAGCTTTCATTACCATTCAAATAACGTTGAACAGCTTGAAGTTTTTCTTCTGCAGTAAATTTAGACAATAAACTGCACCTCCAATTGTTAAATGGTGTGTCTAACAATTGAGGCGCAGTTAAAAAAGAGGTGTTTATTTTTATCAAACTATACCTTATTTTTGTTACTAACGAATTATCAAAGTTTTACTTTAAACATATTTGTTTTATCTTGCAATTCTTCCGCCATTTTAGAAAGTGCAGAAGAAGCCAAGGACTTTAGCGCTAATTAAACTTTAATTACTGAAGAAGATGGGTGAGAAATTCTCTTTCCCAAAATAATTTATTAAAACAAAAAAGACCTGCTGGCCTAGTAATTTTTGTACATTGAGGGGTAATTCTTTTTTTGCAATAGTGCCCAATAATCACCTTTCTCTCCTGACATTCAAAAGAACTATGGAAAGAAATTGACATTTTACGTTACTCCAGATAAACCCCGATTGTGGAATAGTTTTATCTTTTCAAAATCAAGCATAAAACTTCCTAAAATAAAATAAAGCATAAAGTTTCCAAACGGAAATTTTATGCTTTACGTCACAACGGATAATGTGATTTTAAGTATATCTTCGCCAATTTCTTAACGATATATTTGCCAACACAGTAATAGCAACCCATTCAAGCTACTTGGTTTTAATACCCTATGTATTTAAAATTGTTATATTAATTTCAATTGAATTTACCTATAACTTTTGGCATTGTTTTGATTAATCTTTTTACTTTTGGCATATGTATGATTAACGATCTACAATAGAAAACTAATTGTAGCTTTTGAATAAAGTTCGATTAAAAGTAAGTTGCAAACGCTGATTTTATACAGAAAGAACCAACTGTTTTGAAACAAAGTTTGATCAAAACAGTTGGTTCTTTATTTATCTCGTTTGGTTTTTATAATATAGATTGATTATTTCTGGATGCGAATCTTCAATTAAAGCACCCCGTTCAGCTTAAGTACATTTCTTCACAATAGAATCGAACTGTGCATTAATATTCTTGAAAAATCATTTACTCAAAAAGATATTACTAACGTAAGTTTAACTACTATATTTAATAAGGTTTATTCAATATCATTCATTTCCAAAATAATATTTTCATGTGATGACTCAATAATTGACCTAGGTATTTGAGTATATTTCCATCCATGTTCGGTATAATTTGAGACAGAGTCAGACAAATAATTGCTTAATGACCTATCCGTTATATAATTTCCATTTACGATAGCACTCTTTTCTTTCCCACTTAATGCATTAATTAAATGATAAGTCCAAACTCCATTCATTAAAATATCCGAGGAATATGAGCTTTGACCTGTTAAACAGGATAAAAATATAGAATAATTCGGATTTTCGTTAGTGTATATAACTAATTCGTCATCATTAATATCCGATATATTACTTCTTTCATTTTCATCCTTAAAGATTTTGGCACATGCATCTATAAAAATTAATGCATTATTACATTTTGATTTTTTTAGCGGATCCAATAATAACTTTGATAGTGGTATAGCTGTTTCAGTTATATTAGAAGAATGCATATCATAAGTTGACAAATAGTTTGTTACTCCATTATGGAATCCATGACCTACATAATAAAAAATAAACCGATCTTTCTCAGTTAATGAATTAAAGAGCATTTTAAGATCAAATTCTAAATTCGACTTTACTGCCTCTTCATTTTTTATAACAATAATATCTTCTTCTTTTATTTTCAGATGATCAATTAATACATTTTTAAACTTTTCTGCATCCTCGTTAGCATATTTAACAGGGGGGATTTGATTCTGATTTCTAGGAAAATAATTTTCTATAGAAATAATAAGAACAACGTTTTTTTCATAGTGCGGTTTGCTTAATGTTATTACTGTTTTAGGTGGTCTATTTTCTATAACATTTTGATTCCCCACACGAACATATTTATAATTACTAATTAAAATCGGCTCATCATTTTTTTCTATTTCTATAGCAAATAGAATTTTTTGATTATGTTGAATCCAATCATACTTAATCTGCGGAACCTCTGATAATAGCTTTACAGCTTCCCCTATAATCTCGACTATTTTAAAATCTTTACTTATACCTACAACTTCATTTAAAAGTGAATTAACTTCTTTAATTCCAAATATTAACTTACCTCCATCTGTATTACTAAACGCCGCTATGGACTGTGATAATATCTGAGGAGTATATGGAACTGGGTTAAAGTCTAAAATCTTAGATTTCTTCTCTTTAAGTAACTTATCTAAGTCATCTGAAATAAATTCTATTTTATTAATAGGTATTTTATTCATTCCTGTTTTCTTAAATAATTGTCCCATAGTTATCCTTCTAACACTATGCAAATCACCATTTTCACACCACAGCTCAGCATCCATATAGTCTAAAACATCGAATTCAGAAGTATAGTATAATAAAACTTTATTTCCATCAGAAGGTCTAGCAACTACTGCTATTTCATTACCATTTTTAAAAATTCCTCCAATTATACTTTTAGCTATTCGATAACTATTTGAACAATCATATTCATCTAAAGTATTTAAATAGTTTAAAACATTATCTACCGCCCTATCGACTAAACTCTCAGCATAAACTAATGCATTATAATCCAATTTTGATAAATGATAAAACGAAGGAGGAATTTTATTATTTTCAATTTTACTTTCTAGTTCTGCAAATGATTTAAATTTATTATCATTTGTATTTTCTAAAATTTCAAAGTCATCCTCTTTAATATGAGTAATATCAAATTCTTCAACTTCGAAATAATGCTTAATTTCTGGAATAGAAGATCTTAATAAAAAATCAATTTTTTTGTCATGACCTCTTAAATTATAATAATTACCTAATTCTCCAGATAATTTTAACAACACACTATTTGAGTCCCATGGTTCCTTTACATAAAGCGTGTTCTCACTAATGTGAGTATAAACTACTTTAGAAAACCCTAATTCATCATAAGTAATTTTTAATTCTCCTGCTTCGTATATTTCTAAGGCATCTGTATTTTCATCTAACATACTTAACGGAGTATTTAACAATTCTTTACTTTCATCATTTTCAATCCAGACTTTTAAGTAGGGTAAAATTTTATACAAATGGCTCTTTAACAAACTTGCAGACTGTGTTTCGGGATGAACTAATTTAAACTCGCTTTGTCTCAAAATTGTCACTTTAAAATAATTTAAAAACGTTTCTAGAGACCGATGTTGTTTATTTTCGGCACTTAAATAAATGAACCCATACTGTTCTTGGAATACTGACTCATTTCCATCCCAATAATAATATAGACTATTACATTCATTAAAAAACTTTTTACTATTTAATAAGCTATTTTCTTCAGACCAATTTTCCACTAGTTTAATTTGTTCATGATTCCAATATTCACAATTATCCATAAGATGGTTATATATTGACTGGATTCTTTTTAAATTATCTTCTTTAAATTGATTGTTATCATCAGTATCTCTAGAAATTTGAGATAAAACTTCTAAGTAGTCTTCAAGTTCTAGATGTGTTTTAAAATTAAAAAATGATTTCCATTCTAATGAAAGCTCAGGGCCTTGAAAAACAGGTAGATATTTCTCTGCGATTTCAATTATTTCTTCCGAATTTAGAAAAATTGCACTCGATTTTAAACAATTATTCTTTAATGTAGGTAAACAATTATTGTTATTAATAAACCAAGGAATGTAGTTGCCTATTTCATCACCACTAATTCTCCCAGGACGCCCATAATTTCCCCAAAATGCAAGAGCAGGTTTATTTAAATCATTTGGAGAATATAAAGTCATTATGTCTTCCCATAATATTTTGGCAACTTTAGGATTATTATTTATATGTTCAAGAAACTCAATTGAAACTATTCTTTCAAATTCATCCGCTCTAAATACAGATTGAAATGGTTTAAACTTTTTATCATCATCATTAAAGTATTCGTCTTTAATTCCACTTGATAATAATTGCTGTTTAGTATATTTGTCTGAGTAGTTTAGAATTGAAATTCCTTCCTTAGCACTGAGTTTTTTAAAAAAACGTTTCCATTCATCAATTTCTAATTTATTCTCACAATACTTTTCACTAATAAAAAAATCTTTCTGAATTATCATTTCTAATTCCACTCTTGGTTTATAGTAATTAGATATATAACATTCTTTTACTGGTATTAGTGAACCCTTTTGTGTAAGAATTTTAATTTTATTTAAGTCATTTAATAGAGAATCATCTAAAACACCTTTTTTATATGACGGATTGTAATATTAAGTGCAACACCCAGAAGTCAATATAAAGGAAGCCCATAACGACCTCGTGTAGAATGTAGTTACCACAC